>JAAXGV010000007.1 GCA_012271185.1 Rhodothermales bacterium | reverse complement strand
AGCTTGCCAGGGGATTTGCACAAGCTCTGGCGTGCCCGACACTCGAAGCAGTACCATATGGAATACGGGTACAGCACAATGGGCTATGAGATCGCCGGGGGGCTTGGCATCAAGATGGCTGACCCGGCCCGTGAGGTATATGTGCTGGTAGGAGATGGCAGCTACCTTATGCTGGCAACAGATCTTGTCACCAGCGTGCAGGAGGGGTACAAACTGACCATCGTCTTGATGGACAACCATGGGTTCAAGAGTATTGGAGGATTGAGTCGCGCCTTGGGGCAGGAGGGCTTTGGAACCCGATATACCTACCCGCAGAATGGCGTGCTGCCAGGCGATGCCACGCCCAACGTGCAGACACTACCTGTGGATCTGGCAACCAATGCGGAGTCGCTGGGGGCGCATGTGTTCCGGTGCAGCTCCCATAAGGAGGTGCGGTCAGCACTGGCCGCATCAAAGGATGTTGCGACCACGTGCGTTATCTACGTGCAGACCGACCGCTATGAGGATGTGCCGGGTTACGAGGCCTGGTGGGATGTGCCTGTCGCTGAAACAAGCCGGATGCCGTCTGTCCGCGAGGCGCGCCATTTCTGGGAAGGACAACGAAGCAAAGAGCGTTTCTACCTTGGATAGACTTTTGTGTCAGCCCGACACCTGCGCGCGACTGTGGTCCCGTGTGCTGGTCGCAGTTTTGCTTGTGAGCGGATGCTCCGGGGGAGATGAAGCTTCGCCAGCGCCCGAGCTGCGCTTCGTGTTTGTGACGCACGGCCAAGCGTCTGATCCGTTCTGGTCCGTGGTGCAGAATGGTGCCATGGCTGCTGCCCGGCAGGTAGGTGTGCGCGTGGAATACCAGGCGCCGGACTCTTTTGATCTGGTGACTATGGCGCAGCTCATAGATGCGGCTGTAGCCTCCGGGCCTGATGGCCTCATTGTAAGCATTCCGGACGGTGCAGCTTTGGCTTCCTCGCTGGAGACTGCTGTCACAGCAGGGATCCCGGTCATCAGCATAAACTCCGGTGGCGACGTTGCAGAGGAGCTGGGTATGCTGGTTCATGTAGGGCAGTCGGAATATGAGGCTGGGTATGCCGGCGGTTTGCGCATGGCCGCGGCGGGTGTTAGGAAGGCCCTGTGTATCAACCAGGAGGTCGGCAACTTGGCACTGGACAGCCGGTGTGCCGGGTTCGCGGATGCGCTGACGGCAGCAGGCGGTGGTTCGACACTCCTCGCCACTGAGCTTGCGGACCCTACCGAGTCACAGCAGCGCATTCAGGCCGCGCTGCGTGCGGATCCGGCCATTGATGGTCTGCTGACGCTGGGGCCAACCGGCGTGCTCCCCGCCCTATGGGCGCTGCAAGACATGGACCTGACTGCAGCAGTCCGCCTAGCCACGTTCGACATGTCTCCGGAGATTCTTCAGGCAATAGAAGAGGGTATGATCCTGTTCGCTTTGGATCAGCAGCAATACATGCAGGGCTACCTGCCGGTGGTTCTCCTTGCCCTCAGGATCCGCAATGAGAATGTGTTGGCCAACAGGACTGTCCGAACCGGACCCGGCTTTGTTACCCGGGAGAATGTAGTCCGCCTGCAGGAGCTGACCCGGCAGGGCACGCGATAGCGATGGAAGCCGGCAGAGACGAGCGTTTGCGCGAGAAAAGCCTGTGGCGCCGCATGCTGCTGCGCCCGGAGGCCGGGGCACTCGGCGGGGCGCTTGTCGTATGGCTGTTCTTTGTGGTGGCAGCCGGTGATCGGGGGTTCCTGAGCCTGCGTGGCACTGCGACCTACCTGGAGGTGGCGGCAGAGCTTGGTATCGTGGCGACGGCCGTGGCACTGCTGATGATTGGCGGAGAGTTTGACCTTTCAGTGGGCTCACTCATGGGCGCTGCCGGGATGCTGCTCACGATTCTGGCCGTGCATTACGGCTGGCACCTCTGGGCAGCGCTAGCTGCGGTCATGGCCTTTGCAGTTGTAGCCGGCCTTTTCAACGGGTACCTGGTTATTCGTACGGGGCTTCCATCGTTTATCGTCACGCTTGCGACGCTGTTCGTCTTCAGAGGAGTCACCATAGGAGTGACGCGTCTGGTGACAGGGCGCACGCAGGTTGGCGGCCTGCAGGAATCCGCCGGCTACGACGCTGCACACACGCTGTTCGCCAGTGACATCATGATCGCCGGTGTGGGCTTTCCTGTCAGTATCCTGTGGTGGCTGGGACTGGTAACCTTCGCAACATGGGTGTTGCTGCGCACGCCCTTCGGGAACTGGATTTTCGGCACCGGCGGCGATGCCAAAGCTGCGAACAGCGTAGGTGTCCCGACAGGACGCGTTAAGGTTACGCTGTTTGTCGGGACTGCGCTGGCTGCTGCGCTGGTAGGCGTGATACAGGCTGTGGCCTTTACTGGTGCGGATGTTCTGCGAGGGGAGCTGCGTGAGTTTTACGCGATCATAGTGGTTGTCATCGGGGGGACACTGCTGACGGGGGGCTATGGCTCGGCTATCGGAGCTGCCATCGGTGCGCTGATATTCGGCATGGTGCGGCAGGGCATTGTGTTCACCGGCGTGGATGCAGACTGGTTCAAGGTGTTCCTGGGAGGGATGCTGCTTATCGCAGTCTTGGTCAATCACTGGGTGCGCCGACGCGCAATGCAGGGATGAGCACGGGGAATACACCGATACTTGAGACGCGAGGCCTGAGCAAGTTTTTTGGGCGCGTCATAGCACTCAAGGATGTCGCCATGCGGCTGCATCAGGGTGAGGTCGTGGCACTCCTGGGAGATAATGGCGCGGGGAAGTCAACCCTCATAAAATGCCTGAGCGGTGTGCATCAGCCGGATATGGGTGAGGTTCTGATGCAGGGCAAGCCGGTGCAGTTCAAAGAGCCGCGCGACGCGCTGAAGTGTGGCATTGCCACGGTGTACCAGGATCTGGCGATGATTCCGCAGCTGAGCATAGCGCGCAACTTTGTGCTGGGCGCGGAGCCGACCCGGGGCTGGGGACCGTTCAGGTGGCTGGATATGAAGTCCGCGGCTCTCACGACCCATGGGGGGCTCACACGTCTGGGTATTGAGCTGCGTGACACGTCGGAGCCTGTGGGCACGCTATCCGGTGGTGAGCGACAGTCGGTGGCCATCGCACGCGCGCTGCATTTTGGTGCGCGCGTGCTGATTCTCGATGAACCGACATCTGCCCTTGGCGTCAAGGAGTCCGAACGTGTGCTGCGGGACATCGACAGTGCGCGGCGCAGGGGAGCAGGCATTATCTTGATAACGCACAATGTACATCATGCGTATCCCGTGGCGGATACGTTCACTATCCTCAGGCGCGGGCGCACATACGGCACCTTCGCCAAGGATGCGGTCACCCGTCAGGAAGTTCTGACCATGATGGCCGGAATGTAGATCCAAGCAGCCATGTCTGATCCGGCAGTACTGCACAACTTCATCGGCGGCTCCTGGCAGCAGTCAGCGGCAACGGAGTTTCTTGATGTCACCAATCCGGCGACGGGTGAGGTGCTGTCGGAGGTGCCCCTCAGTCCGGCCGGGGAGGTTGACCGTGCAGTGCAGAAAGGGGCTAAGGCCTTTCAGGCCTGGCGCCGCGTGCCGGCAACCGAACGGGTCCAGTTTCTGTTCAGGTTCAAGAATCTGCTTGAGGAACACTTCGAAGCGATTGCTCAGACGATCACAAGGGAGTGCGGAAAAACGATTGGCGAAAGCCGCGGCGAGCTGTGGCGCGGCATTGAAAACGTCGAAGTAGCCTGTGGCATTCCAAGCCTGATGCAGGGTTACAACAACGAGGATATCGCGTCTGGCATTGATGAGCATATGGTGCGCCAGCCGCTCGGTGTTGTGGCTTGTATTACGCCGTTCAACTTTCCGGGGATGATACCGCTGTGGTTCTTGCCTTATGCCATTGCGACAGGCAATTGTTTTGTGCTCAAGCCCAGCGAGAAGGTTCCCTCAACCAGTGCGTGGCTCGTGCGTCTGCTCAGCGAGACCGGCCTCCCGGATGGCGTGGTGCAGATGGTTCACGGTGGCAGGGCTGCTGTCGATGCGTTGTGTGACCACCATGATGTGCGTGCCGTGAGCTTCGTGGGTTCTACTGCTGTAGCGCGGTATGTATACGCCCGGGCAACGGGGAACGGGAAGCGTGCCCAATGCCAGGGGGGTGCCAAGAACGCTGCCATAATCCTGGACGATGCCGACATGGAGATGACGGGCAGGATTGTGGCCGACTCCGCGTATGGCTGTGCAGGGCAGCGATGTCTGGCGAACTCACTTGCTGTGACGGTGGGAAATGCGCGCGGCCCGTTTACGGAGGTGATGCTCGAAGCTGCCGGTACCCGCCGCGTAGGTTACGGGCTGAACGAAGATTCCCAGATGGGGCCAGTGATCACGCATGAGAGTCGTTTGCGCATCGAGCGACTCATTGGCGTGGCGAAGGACGAGGGTGCGCGCGTGCTGGTGGACGGGCGCGACCGCGTGGTGCATGGGTTTGAGCGTGGCAACTGGGTGTTTCCGACACTCCTGGATGGTGTGCCCCGTGACGGGAGCACTGCAGCCACAGAGATCTTTGGTCCGGTGTTTGGGCTGATGCACGCGGACAGCCTGGACGATGCGATCACGCTCATCAACAGGCAGCGCTACGGCAATATGGCATGCCTGTTCACAAGCAGCGGTGCAGCGGCACGGCAGTTCCGGTCGGAAGCTGAAGTTGGCAACATCGGCATCAACCTCGGGGTGGCTGCGCCCATGGCATTTTACCCGTTCAGTGGGTGGAAGGACAGCTTTTTCGGCACGCTCCATGCTCAGGGCCGCCACGGCGTCGAATTCTATACGCAGACCAAGGTTGTGGTGGAACGCTGGCCCAGCGCCTGGACGCGCAGGTTCTAGCAGGCATCATAGCATGACATGCCGGGCCGGGGTACGTACCTTGACTCGGATATTCATTCACCAAAGCTGAATTGCCATGCAAACAGATACTTCTTCCCGCTACTTTGTTTGACTCGATGTGCATCGCGACACCATTGTGGCCTGTGTGTACGACCAGCGGCGGCATCGATCCGGGCGGTCACAGCACGATTGGGACTTAACGACTAAGCGTGTAGTGAGATAAAGGCGTCCCGCAGCGTCTCTTATGGTTAAGCGCAGCGCGTTCACGCAGCTACGTCCGCGGACTTCGCGGGTTTAGCCTCGGACTCCTGCTGCGCCCGCTTCTTCCAGTAACGGTGGACGCGCCAAACAGGCCAACCACATAATACTGTCACTCCCACACCTACCGCGATCATTTGGATGTCGAAAATATCAGCCCCAATCACCTGATACAGCTTATACATCATGTAACCGAAGATTACGGGGGGAACAGCCATAAACAACGCAATCTTCCCGGTGGAGGGCATGACCCACCGTAGGGGATACTCATCCCGGAATGGTGGACGAAAAAGCGATCTCTTTAGGTGCTTTGTCATGCTTCCCCCTGCCAGTCGATACGCATGTTCCCAGACTCGTCGCAAGCTTCCAGACATTCTTCAAGGTCAAGTGCTATATCATCAGCCTCTCCATCTCCCCAAACGGCCACGCCGCCAAGACATACGAGAGCAAGAGGAGTCGCCAACCCAAAACTCGCAAGGGAGATAGCCGCACACCCTGCACCCATTACCACGGTCAACCCTACCGCTTTTATCACCGCATTTCTTGCTCTCCTTTTGCACCTCCTACTGCATTTGTCCGTTGTTTCATCGAGCAGGACCTGATCCACCAGTTGTGAGAATCCCTCGGTTCCAAGACTGTGAATGATGTCCACATACTCCGCAAAGAGTTCGTTTGCTTTTTCCCGCAGCTCCGCATCTTCCGGGCATATCTGCTCATAGTCGCCCCGTAGCGCCGCGTAGTCCTGCACCAGCGTGTTCAGGGCTACCGAATCCATCTGGGCCCAGTCCGTAGAGTCCAGCTCAGCGATACGATCCGGGAAGGTGTTTCGGTTGATGCCATCGCCCAGCTGGCCAAGAAGCTCATCCAAGCGATCGTGTAGCGGTTCCACATCGTCGCGGGTGAACGGACGCGAAAGACATGCCGTATCCTGGTGGGCCACGTCAACGTGTGCCGCCATTTCCTCGATGGCGTCCTCCAGCCCCTCCATGAGATCCGGTGCGGCCTGTATCCTCAC
>JAAXGV010000085.1 GCA_012271185.1 Rhodothermales bacterium | reverse complement strand
CCGTCGGCCTGCTGGTTGTTCTCCAGGAGGGCGGCCAGAATGCGGGGCAAGGCAAGGGCACTGCCGTTGAGCGTATGCGCTAGGCGGGGCCTGCCGCCTTTGGAGCGGTAACGCAGCTTCAGGCGCTGAGCCTGGTATGTCTCGAAGTTGGACACGGACGACACCTCAAGCCACCGCTGCTGCCCAGCGCTCCAGACTTCCAGGTCGTACTGCTTGGTCTGGTTGAATCCCATGTCACCGGTGCACATCAGCATCCGCCGGTACGGAAGCCTAAGGGCGGTCAGAAGCTTCTCCGCATGCCGGACCATTTCATCCAAAACGGCATAACTCGTAGCAGGATGCACGATCTGCACGATCTCGACCTTATCAAACTGGTGAAGCCGGTTCAGCCCGCGCACGTCTTTGCCGTAAGACCCGGCTTCGCGCCGCCAACAGGGGGTGTGGCCGCACAGCTTCACCGGCAGGCTGTCTGCGCTGATGACTTCGCCTCGATAGAGGTTGGTCAGCGGCACCTCTCCTGTGGGGACCAGGTAGAGGTTGTTACCCGGCAGGTGATACATCTGGCCTTCTTTGTCGGGGAGCTGCCCTGTGCCAAGCGCGCTTGCCTCGTTCACCACCAGCGGCGGCTGGACCTCCAGGTAGCCTGCCGACGCCGCTTCCCTCAAAAAAAACCGCAGCAGTGCACGCTGGATTCTGGCACCGTCACCGACATAGAACGGAAAACCTGCACCGGCAACTTTGGTGCCCCGTGCAAAGTCCACAAGCCCGTGCAGCTCCGCCAGCTCCCAGTGCGGGCGGGGCTCAAAGTCAAACATGGGCTGGTCCCCGCGCAAGTGGACCAGAACGTTGTCATCAGCCGTGCGGCCGGCAGGGACCGATTCATGCGGGCTGTTCGGAATGGTTAAAAGGAGCGCATCCAGCGCATCTTGGCGCGCTTGCGCCTGATCCGCAAGCGCTTTGACTATCTCCTTGCGTCTGCCCAGCTCACGTATCTTATCCTGGGCTTTCGCCCGCTCCCTGCGCCGCATAAGCCGACCCACCAGTGCAGCCTCAGCGTTGGTGGCAGCCTGGTGTGCCTGAAGCTCGGTAAGCAGCCTGCGCCGCTCCTTGTCCAGTGCCACGGCCTCATCAACAACGCTGGTGTCCTTCCACCCTCTCCGCGAAAGTGCCTGCCTGACCACCTCGGGCGCTTCGCGGAGGGCGCCAATCTCAAGCATAAACCTCCGGGGCGTGACGCGCCATATGCTCGAGCGCCGAGCAGATGGCGCGGGGCCTGTAGCCCAGCTCTGTCTGCGCCTTAAGGTTGATGAATCCGGTAGTGCCCGGGCGCGGGGCGACCAGGTTCACAGACCGGGATTCGGTTGGTACCACAAGGCTGGTTGGCATCCCGAGGGCCGTGGCGATCTCAAAAGCAAAAGTGTACATGGAGACAAGGTCGCCACCGGAGATGTTGTAGATCCCGCGCTTGCCAAAGCGCACAACCCGCTCGATGCCACCGGCCAGATCGTACGCGTAGGTCGGCGTGCGCACCTGGTCGGTAAAGGCGCTCACCGGCTGTCCCTGGCTGAGCCGCTGCCGGACCCAGGAGAAGAAGTTGTGGCGGGGCAGGTTGCGTCCCATGCCGTACACCACGTTGGTTCGCACGATGGCCCACTTGCCTATCCCGGCTTCGCGCGCGGCGTTTTCGCCGGCCAGCTTGGCCTTGCCGTAGAAGTTGACAGGATTGGGCCTGGCAGACTCGCTGTAGGGACCCGCCTGGCCATCGAAGATGAAGTCCGTGGAGACCTGGATCAGCCGCGCCCCAATGGCATGGCATTCCTTGGCCAGCCGCTCGACGCTCTCCGCATTGATCCGCCAGCATGCGCTGCGCTCAGTTTCACAGCGGTCCACCCCGGTCATGGCCGCGCAGTTGATGACGATGGATGGCGTAAAGTCCACAAAGACCCTTGACACCGCATCACGGTCGCAGACATCCATGCGGATATAGCCGCAGGACAGATCCGTAAAGCGCGGCTCCGGGTCTTTGCCCGTGGCCAGCACATCGTACGCAGCGGAAGCCGAGAGGTGCTGAGCCAGCGCCTGCCCCAGCAGCCCGTTGGCGCCCGTCACCAGTATTCGTTGATACATCATGGGGCCGACGCTAGAGATTCCGTGACTGCAGCGTAGCGATCAGATCTTCTCTAACGAGCGGGGCGTCTTTCAGTTTTAGCCGGCCTGACAGATAGAGGCGGATCTCACGACGCATGCCGGCCTGAGTGTAGCGGCGCTCTTCCTCTTTCGTTTCCGGGCGCAAAGCAGGAACAGCGACCGGACGCCCGTTGCGGTCAATGGCGACAAACGTGAAAAACGCGCGGTTGGCCTGCTTGAGCTCACGGCTGTGCATATCCTCGCTGGACACGAGGACCTCGATCTCCATCGAGCTCGTAAAGGCGCGGTTCACCCAGGCCTCAACGCGCAGCACATCCCCCAGACGCAGCGGCTCATGAAATTCCACTGAGTCGATGGCGGCCGTGACACTCACGCGCCCGGCATGGCGCCGCGCGCAGATACTCGCACACTTGTCCATGACCGACAGCAGGCTGCCCCCAAACATCGTCCCGTGCGGATTGGTGTCATTGGGCAGCACGAGCTCAGTCGTAATCGTGCGTGACTGCTCAACCACCTTGGCATTCATGCTCACGTCTTCTGCTTCTTTTTCCTGGCAGCAGGGAACAGTATGTTGTTCAGGATAAGCCGGTATCCGGGCGAGTTCTTGTGCAGACTCAGGTCCGTCGGAGGGTCGCCCACATAATGCTGGTAGTCTTCAGGGTCATGGCCAGCGTAGTAGGTGAAGGTTCCCTGGCCAAAGGATCCATGGAGGTACTTGACCTCGCCACGCAGTGGCGCTTCGGCCAGCGCCACCACACCTGGCTTGACAAACTGCTTTCGAAACGCGGTAGTCTGCCCGATGAAGCCCTTGATGGTAGCCACATGATTCTGCGTCAGCATGGTCGGCACGGGGTCCCACCTGGCGCTGAACTCGAACAGCGTAAAGTAGTCCACGACCGGGTTCTGCAGCTGTGGGGGCGGAGGGCCTGCGTCAATGTCCGAATGCTCGTACTCAGAGGCGTTGAAGCTGGGCCTGAACCCCGTAAACGCAAACGTCTCCGCAAAATCCAGCTTACCCAAAGCATCGGGATCAACTGGGTCACCGTCATATTCCGACGGCACAATGTCCGTGTCCAGCGCTGCCAGCGCGATATCATAGGTGTCAGTCCCGGAGCACATGGCAAACAGGAAGCCGCCTTCCAGCACGTACTGCCGGATTGTCTGCGCGACCAGAAGCTTGAGCTGGCTTACTTTCCGGAAGCCGTGCCGGCGCGCAGCGTCTTCAGCTTCCCGCTGCTGCTCAATGTACCACGGCATGCTGCGGTACTGGTAGAACTTTCCGTACTGCCCTGTAAAGTCCTCGTGGTGCAGATGCAGCCAGTCAAAATGCTGCAGGTCGCCACGCAGCACCTCGTCGTCGTAGACCATCTCATAGGGCACCTCGGCGTAGGTGAGCGCCAGCAGTACGGCATCATCCCAGGGCAGTGTCTGCCGTGGTGCATACACGGCGATACGGGGCGGCTTCTCCAGGCGCACGACCGCGGTGTTGGCACCTTCGCGCTCCACCTCGGCAATCAGCCGGGCGGCTTCGCTTCCGCTGAGGCGCTGGAAAGCCACATTCCGGAGCGCCAGCTCGTCCTCCAGCTGCTGAAACTCCCGAAGCAGAAACGAGCCTCCACGGTAGTTCAGCAGCCAGTCAATGGTCACACCCTGCTGCAGCGTCCAGTAAGCCAGCCCATAGGCTTTCAGGTGGTCAGACTGCTGCCCGTCCATAGGGATAAGCACGTCCTGCCCCCAGACCGTGCTGACAGAGAGGAGGAGCAGTATGCTGAGGGTGATGCGCGCCATGCCTGCTATACACCCTCCCCCCGCAAGGAACGTATGCGCGTCCGCACCTCCGGTATCAGCAAGGACCCTGGAAACTGCGTCAGCAGCCTGGAGTAGGCCGCCACCGCCTCGGATATTCTGCCCATGTCGCGATCCAGTATTGCAGCATAGCGGAACAGGCTCCGGTCTGCCAGAGGGCTCTCCGGATGCACCAGTGGCAGTTCCCCGAAGGCGGCCAGCGCTTCATCGCTGCGCTGCGCTGCGTGAAGCGCCTCAGCACGCAGAAAGCGTGCATCGTCAGCTATGGGGTGCTGGCTCCAGTGCCCCAGAAGCTGGTCGAGTGTGTCAACCGCTTCGCTTGGCTTGCGCTGGCGAAGCAGCAGGCGGGCCACGGCAAACTGCTGCAGAGCCGCATTGACAGAATCGGGGCCGGGGTTCTCCAGGAGAAGCACACGTAGCGCGATGGCGTCATTGGCCTCATCCGTTGCAGTGTTCTGCCGGGTGGTGCCCACGAGCGCGGTGACATCAGCCCAGCTGCCCTGGTAGAAGTGTATCAGTGCACGCTCAATCCGGGCGCGGCCAGCCAGCGCATCGCCGGGGCCCAGCTCCGCCTCCAGCCGCTCAAAGATTGCGCGTGCCGCTTCCAGCCTGTTGCCGTCAACAGCCAGGCGTCCGAGATCAAACCGCGCCTGATACGCCGCCGTGCTGTTGGGATAGCGACGCAGCACATCAAGCAGCGTACGCTCCGCCTCGTCGTGCCGGAAGAACACGTCCTGCTGCAGCTCCCCGATGCGCCGGAGCACCTCAGGGTGCTCTTCATGTCCAGGAAATCGCTCAAGGAAGGTTCTGTAGGCTGCTACAGACGCTTCGTAGTACGGCATGGCGCTGTCGGGGACAGCTTGTGCGGCGAGTGCCTCCGCATGCCGCCGGTGCATGCCGGCAAGGCCCAGCTGCGCGACGGCGGCCACAGGCGCATCCGGATGCGTGGCCAGCACCTCGTCGAAGGCGGCTGCAGCGATGTCGTATGCGGCCATCTCGGCTGCCTTGGATGCAAAGTCAAGCAGGATCTGCCCTTCCCGCTGCTCGTCGCGGCTCAGGATCCGGTGCTCCACAAGCGCCTGCACAAAGTCACCGTCCTCCATCAGAAGCCAGGCATAGAGCTCCCGGTAGCTTCTGAGGTCAGGGTGCTGCGCCACCTGCGCCCTGACAATAGGCAGGAAAGCCTGCATGGCGCCTTTCTGCTGCAGCGACAGGCCCAGGCGGCTGCGCACAAAGTTGATCTGGCGCGCATTGCTGCGAAGCAAGGCCAGGAACTCCTCCATCGCCTTGTCATGGGCGCCTAGCGTGCTGTGAAGGTCTGCCAGTTCCGTATGAAAAAGCTCCGCCCGCCCCGTCGCGTCACGCCCGCGCTCGAGCGCCATAACGGCCCGGTCCAGGAGCCGGACCCGCGTCATGCTTTCGTAGACGAGCCGGTAAAGGTGCACCGCGTTCCCTGCCGTGTCCAGCAGATAGTCCCAGGCTTCCAGTGCGCCCTGTTCGTCTCCATTGAGGTAGCGCAGGCGCGCTTTTTCCGCCGTCAACTGCGCCTCGTCCCCAGAGTGCGCCTGTGACAGCCGGCGGTCAATCAGTGCCAGAGCATCGTCGTAGCGTTTGACGGCTTCATAAGCCTCCAGCAGCGCGTCGTGGTAGGCGACACTTTCGGGGCGCTCCGCATGGAGCCCTTCCAGGATCGTGATGGCGCGCGCGGTCTGAGCCGCACTCATATACGCTCTGGCGATTCTGAATCGCGCCGTATGCACACTGTCTGCACCCGCTTCCTCAACGGTCTGGGGCGAAATCCTGGGGCGTTGCGCCTGGACCGGCAAGGCCAGACAGATGAGGGTTACAGTCAGGAGGCAGCGCACACGACAGCGGCTTGAAACCGTCCGTCTAATCCTAGACCGCGCGATCATGTTTCACAGGCTGTGCTGCAGACTCAAAGCGGAAAGTTGCAGGCAAGTATCTTTCGGTGCCGTTATTCAGCATTTCACATGTCCGGACTGCACAAACGCAAGCTTGCCATTCTGGGGTCCACAGGATCCGTTGGCCGGCAGGCGCTGGAGGTGGCCTCGTGTCACCAGCAAAGGGTCAGTGTCTTCGCGCTGGCTGCCCACACGAGTACAGCCACCCTGGCCGAACAGGCGCGGCGTTTTCGACCGCGCTGCGTCGCCATTGGAGACCGGTCGCACGCGCCGGCCCTGAAGCGCGAGCTGGAGGGTTCCGGCATAGAGGTGCTGGGCGGTATGGACGGCGTCTGCGAAACAGCCGCAGCGCCCGAGGTGGATACGGTAGTGGCTGCCATGAGCGGTCTGGCCGGGCTGAGGCCGGTTCTGGCCGCCATCAGGGAGGGCAAGCGGGTGGCGCTGGCCAACAAGGAGACGCTGGTGGCCGCAGGAAGACTGGTGATGGAGCTGGCCCGGAAACATGGCGCCAGGATCCTGCCAGTGGATAGCGAGCACTCGGCGATCATCCAGTGCCTGGAGCCAGGCATGGCCATCCACGAGGTGGTGCTTACGGCGTCCGGCGGACCCTTTCTCCATCGTGATCCGGCCACCTTCGGCAGTATCACGCCTGCCGAAGCCCTGAGACACCCCAACTGGGCCATGGGACCCAAGAACACCGTAGACTCTGCAACGATGATGAACAAAGGCCTTGAAGTCATTGAGGCCTGCAACCTTTTTGGTCTGTCGCCGCGGGACGTCAGGGTCGTGATACACCCCCAGTCCATCGTGCACTCCATGGTGACTTTTAAGGATGGCAGCACCAAGGCGCAGCTCAGCACGCCGGATATGCGCCTGCCCATACAGTTTGCGATAAGCTGCCCGGACCGCTGGGATTCGCCGTTTGGCCATGTGAACTGGGAGAAGATGCATGAGCTGCAGTTCTTCCAGCCGGACCTGGATCAGTTTCCGAGTCTGAGGCTGGCGTACGCAGCGTGTTCGATGGGCAGTGCGGCCCCTGTGGTCCTTAATGCGGCCAATGAGGAGGCTGTCGGGCTCTTCCTGCGTGAGCGTCTGACCTTTACCGGCATGTTCAGGGTTGTGACCGACGCGGTAGAAGCGCTGGGACACGGCGAGGCGGACGCCTGCGAGGATATCCTGGAAGTGGACGCAGCTGCACGGCGCCTGGTGCGGGGGATGATTGCATGAGTATCGCGTGAAGGGGAACAACGGCCACGGTACATGTTTGCAGCAGGTTGCATAATCGGGGAAACAGGCTTTGGGCGGAATAATCTTTTCGGTGGTCTCGGTCGTTGTTGCGATCACCATCCTGGTGTTCGTGCACGAGATGGGGCACTTTCTGGCGGCGCGTCTCTTCAGGATCCGCATTGACCGCTTCTCCATAGGTTTTCCACCGACGATTTTCAAGAGAAAGGTCGGCGATACCGAGTGGGCCATTGGCGCCACACCCCTGGGCGGCTATGTGAAGATCGCGGGCATGGTGGACGAAAGCATGGACACGGAGTTCGCGGACAAGGAGCCCGAGCCCTGGGAATACCGGTCCAAGCCCCTCTGGCAGCGCGGGATCGTCATCAGTGCCGGCGTGGCATGCAACCTCATACTCGCAGCGGTCATATTCGCCGGGCTCAGGATGACGCTCGGAGAATCGGTGCCGATGACCACGGAGGACGGACTCATCTATGTGCGTGACAGTTCTATTGCCGCGCTCGAAATCGGGCTGAAGACTGGTGATCGTCTCGTATCGGTTGATGGCAGGTCTCCTGAGACCGTTGCGGCCGTATCGGAGTGGCCGGCCCTCAGCGATCCGTTCACCTGGGTCGTGCTGAGGGCGGGCGAGGAGCTGATACTCATGGTGTCAAAGGATGTGCTTCCCACCTCCCTGGAAGAAAGCGACGGAGGTCTGCTGGGGCTGGGGATCTACAATTGGCCCTCGGTGCTGGGCCCGGTGCTGACAGACGGGCCGGCCTATGCGGCGGGGCTCAGGCCTGGTGATCGCGTCACAGCGGTGGACGGAGCGCCTGTATCGCTGTGGCTGGACCTCACCAGCCGCGTCCAGGCCTCGGCAGGGCAGCCGCTGGCCATAACCTGGAACCGGCCGGAAACAGGCGAAACCTTTACTGGGACGGTCATGCCCGAGCACGTGGGTGAAGACCAGTACCGCGTGGGCATTCAGGTCGGGCAGGTGCAGCGGCGCTATGGGCCGGGCACGGCCCTCACGGCAGGTGCCACCGACACATGGGACTACACCAGAGCGATCGTGATCAGCCTCAAGAACATCATAGTGGGCGAGGAGAGCGTACGCGAAAGCCTGGGTGGCCCTGTGATGGTGGCGAAGATCGCCGGGGAAGCGGCCCAGGCCGGTCCGGAGCCGTTCTGGCGCCTTGTGGCACTCCTCTCCATCACTCTGGCGATTGTCAACATACTGCCTGTTCCCGCGCTCGACGGAGGGCACCTAGTGTTTCTGATCTATGAGGGCATCCTGCGGCGTGAGCCGTCATTGAAGGTGCGTATGATCACGCAGCAGGCCGGCATGCTGCTGCTGCTCGCACTGATGGCGTTTCTTGTCTTTAATGATCTGGATCGCATCTTCAGAATCTTCCGGTAGCCATCGCACTAATCCGGCGGCTGCCTCGTTTGCATAGCATGTCCAGGGAAACCTGCGGCACACCACCGGGGTTCTACCAACTGCGCCTTACGCCCTGTCTCTATGCTGCGCCTGCTACTGGTCTTTTTTACGCTGCCCGGGGTTCTCGCAGCGCAATCCGTCACACCAGGAGCGTACAGCGCCAGGTCTGCTTCGCCGCTGTCGCCTACGCCCCAGGACTTTGAAATCCTTGGGATTTCCGTGGAGGGTGTGGAGTCGGAGAGCATGATCAGCTTTGTGCTGCGCAGCAGCGGCCTGACGACAGGACAGATTGTCACGCTGCCAGCCGATCAGTCGATCGCGGAAGCTATCCGGTCCCTTTATAAGCTGGGAGTATTTTCGGACATCAAGATCATTGACGAAAACCGGGCGGGGTCAGGCGTTTTTCTGAAGATCAAGGTTAAAGAGGAGCCGCAGCTCGCGACGTATACCTTCACGGGTATAAAGAATCGGCACAGGAAAGATCTCGAAAAGAAGCTTCCGCTCTTCAAGGGCAGCCGCGTTCGCCCGGGTGATGTGGAGCGGTCGGTGCAGATGATCAAGGACTACTTTGGCGAAAAGGGTCATATGCTGACCAGCGTGGAGGTGACCCGTGACGTGTCAGGAGAGAACACCGTGGACATCAACTTTGGCGTTGACATTGGCCGGAAGGTGCGGATCAAGGATATCGTGATAAATGGGGCGGCGCAGGTGTCCCAGCGCAAGGTGCGGGGAAAGCTCAAGAAGACGAAGGTGCACAAGTCCCTCTACTTCTGGCGCAAGTCGCGGTACGATCGCTCGCTGTATCAGGAAGACAAGGCGCGGGTGCTCGATCACTATCATGCCAAGGGTTACTACGACGCGCGCATTGCGCGGGACTCGGTGTACCTGGACACATCAGACCAAAAGGCCGGTCTGATCGTGGAGCTGGATATCGTAGAAGGTTCGTTGTACCACATCCGCGACATCGAGTGGGAAGGCAACACGGTCTACCCCGATGAGGTGCTGACCAGTGCGCTGGGCGTCAAGAAGGGCGATACCTACAACGGGGACCGGCTGCAGCAAAACCTGTATGGCAACAAGCAGACCAGCGATGTTGCAAGCCTGTACATGAATCGGGGGTACATGCTTTTTCGTGCAGAACCTGAGATCCGCGTGGTGGAGGGCGATTCGCTGGACCTGCATTATGACATCTACGAAGGGGACATCTTCGAGTTTGGCGAGATCAGCATCAGGGGCAACTCGAAAACCAAGGAGCATGTCATCCGCCGGGAGCTGTATACCATCCCGGGGCAGCGGTTCAGCCGTGAAACGATACAGGAAACCATCCGCCGCCTGTCCCAGCTCAACTACTTTGACCAGGAGAAGCTGGGTGCGGGACCAAGCATTGACCTGGACCATGAAAAAAAGCGCGTGGACCTCACCTACAACCTCGAGGAGGTCGGGAGTGACCAGCTGGAGCTTTCCGGGTCATACCACCGGTACGGCCTGATCCTGATGCTGCGTTTTGCTTTCAACAACTTTTCTGTGAGTGATTTTTTCAAGCGTGAATCGTGGCGGCCCTTGCCGGCAGGAGACGGGCAGCGCCTGTCGGTTGCGCTGCAGGCCAGCGGTAAGGCTTATCAGAGTTACCAGCTGAGCTTCACGGAGCCGTGGTTCAGGGGACGCCCCACGCCGGTGGGATTTAGCGTGTCGCATTCGCGATTCAGCGGGTACGGGTACTCTTTCTACGCCTATTCGGCGCCCGACAGGAGCGACCCGCAAGAGTACTTTGTTCGCACCTCCGGTACGGTGTTCTATGAGCAGCGCCTCCGGTGGCCGGACGACAAGTTCAGCACTTCGACGTCGCTGGGGTACCAGCACTTTATCAACCGGGACTTCACCAGCGTACTGCCACTTGGTGCCAGTGAGCAGGTAACCATACGGCAGGCGCTGACACGCAGTTCGCTGGACCATCCGATCTTTCCGATGTCAGGGTCAAGCTTTCTGCTCTCGGCCACCTTGGCGGTACCGGTCGGCAGTTTTGTGCAGTATCACAAGTGGCGCCTGAACTCCTCGTGGAACGTACCGCTCCTCAACAAGCTCACAGCCAGCGTGAACAGCGAGTTTGGCTATATCGGTTCGATCACAGGCGAGGATGTGCTCTTTGAACGCTATATCGTCGGGGGTTCACCATTCGACTATCAGGGCGCATTTAACAATTACGGCAAAGATATCGTCTTTATGCGCGGGTACCCGGAGCGGGTGCTTGGCCCCCGGCGCAATGGTGAGCCGGCAGGGGGACGCGTACTGAACAAGTTCACTTCAGAGCTGCGCCTGCTCGCGGTGCAGACACCGCAGCTGACGGCAGCACCCTACATCTTTATGGACGCCGCCAACACGTGGGACAACTTCTCCACGTACAACCCCACGCAGCTGTTCCGGTCGGCCGGTTTCGGGGCGCGGCTGTTCCTGCCCATACTGGGCATGCTGGAGATCACCTATGGATACAACTTCGACAGGTTTGTGCCGTACAGCGGGCTGGAAAGCAAGCACGACGGCAGAAACAAGTGGCTGTTCCAGTTTACGCTGGGCCAGGGATTCGGAAGCTAGTCAGACTGATAGTATGAAGGCGCGTGTGCTCCGTTTGACACTCATATTGTGCATGCTTGTCAGCGTGCCTGCTGCTGCGCAGCTCAAGATCGCGTTCGTGGATTCCGAATTCATTTACAGCCAATACCCTGAGTTTGCCACGGTTCAGCAGCAGCTGGACCGGTTAACGGATCAGTGGACAAAGGATCTGCAGGAGCGGCAGCGCGCGGTGGATGCGCTCTTTCAGGAGTACCAGGCACGCAACCTGCTCTACACGCATGACGAGCGGCAGCGCAAGCAAGAGGAGATCATGCGTGCTGAGGAGGAGCTCAGCGGCCGCCGGATGCAATACTTCGGGCCGGAGGGAGAGCTGTACCGGCAGCAGGATCAGCTGCTCAGGCCGATTCAGGAGAAGGTGCTGATCGCGATTGAGGAGGTGGCCACCGCCGAAGGGTATGACTTCGTGTTTGACCGCAGCGGCGATCTCACGTTTCTTTTTGCGGAGGAGCGGCACAATATCAGCATCCAGGTTCTGGATGAGCTGGGCATTGAAGTGCAGGAAGGGGTTACCCCGGGTCCTGTTTCCGCGCCTGCCGAATCCTCTGGTGTCCGCCGGTCTGGTCAGTAGCTTTTTAACCACGACACTATATGCATTTGATACAACGTCTTAGCGCTTTAACCCTGCTGATCGCCGTGGCCGTGCCTTCGGTGGCGCAACAACTGCCGGCGCTCAGGATAGGATATACAGATCACGAGATACTGATCTCCAACATGCCGGAGTATCAGCAGGTGCAGCAAACGCTTCAGGATGAGTTTGAAGACAGCCAGCGGCTGCTGCAGGCGATGGCGGATAACCTGCAGAACAAGGTGGAGCGTTATGAGACGCAGCTGCCGGTGCTGTCTGATGAGCGCCGTGCTGAGCGCGAGGCGGACATTCAGGCTGCGCAGCAGGAGCTGCAGCAGAAGGTGCAGGAGGCTGAGCGTGATCTGGCGCAGCGCGAGGCAGAGCTGCTCAGCCCTCTTTTTGAGCGCGTGGACGCGGCCATCAAGAAGATCTCGGAAGAGAAGAACCTGGATCTGGTGCTCCGTATCCAGGCCGGCCCGACCCAGCCAATAATCCTGTATGCCAATCCGGAGCGGACACTGGACATCACGCTGGATGTGGCCAGAGAGCTGGGCATCGATGTGAGTGCAGCCGAAGCTGCCACCAGCAACTAGCATGCCCCAGCCCTGCGGCTCAGGACGCCTGCAGGGGTTGCCCGCGCCGTATAGCGTCACAGCTGGCGCTGCTCATCCTCATGGCAACCAGACGAGTTACCACGCAAACGCTTCAGCAGATGAAGGCAAGTGGTACTCCGATAGCCATGCTCACAGCGTATGATTATACGCTTGCGCGCATCATCGACGCTGCCGGTACAGACGTGATCCTGGTGGGGGACTCGGCCTCCAATGTTATGGCAGGCCATGAGACGACCCTGCCGATCACGCTGGACCACATGATCTATCATGCCCAGTGTGTGGTACGGGCGGTCAAGCGTGCGCTTGTTATCGTCGATCTGCCCTTTGGGTCCTACCAGAGCGATTCGAGGAAAGCGCTGCACTCCGCGATCCGTGTGATGAAGGAGACTGGGGCACATGCCGTCAAGGTTGAAGGAGGCAGCCAAAGCGCGCAGGCTGCCGAACGGATTCTTGAAGCAGGGATTCCGGTGATGGGGCACTTGGGGCTTACGCCGCAAAGCATCTACCGCTTTGGCACGTACAAAGTGCGTGCCCGGGAGGAGGAGGAGGCGGCCCGGCTCAGGGCGGACGCCCGGCTTCTGGAAAGAACAGGCTGCTTTGGTGTTGTGCTGGAGAAGATCCCTGCCCGGCTGGCCGAGGAGGTCACCGCATCATTAAGCATTCCCACCATTGGTATTGGGGCGGGTAGGGCTTGCGATGGCCAGGTGCTTGTCACGCACGATGCACTGGGCTTGACCACGGACTTCAGCCCCCGCTTTGTGCGCCGCTACGCGTCATTGGCCGAGACCATCACACAGTGTGTACGTGCATACGCGGATGACGTGCGTGAGCGACGGTTTCCCGGTGCGAGCGAGAGCTATTAGCAGGTTTGGATATGCCCTACCAGCGTAGGCGTCCGCTCATTCTTGTGACGAACGATGATGGCATTGGTGCGCCGGGGCTGTACGCACTGGGTTCGGCCATGACGTTCCTGGGTGATGTCGTGATCATTGCACCCAAAGAGGAGCAGAGCGCTGTTGGCCATTCGATCACTATTCGGGGCAGCGTGCGTGCCTTGCCGTACACGTTTAGCGATGCCTTGGCATCTGTAACTGCTGTTGCGATCGAAGGTACGCCTGCGGACTGCGTGAAGCTCGCTCTGAATACGCTGCTGCATAAGCGGCCTGACCTTGTGGTGAGCGGTATCAACCGCGGATCCAATATGGCAGTGAACATCATGTATTCGGGCACGGTAAGTGCGGCTACGGAGTCGTCTATTCGCGGCGTTGACTCGCTTGCGGTTTCCCTTGTCGAAGGTCCTGAGGGAGACTATGATGCCGCTGCGCGGTACGCTTTGGCTATAGCCCGCAAGGTCCTGCGCAGCCGCCTTCCGCGTGGTATCGTGCTCAATATTAATGTGCCGCCCATACCTTACGAGGAGATCCAAGGTGTCATGGTCACGCGCCTGGCGCGGTCACGCTGGGAGGAGTCCTTCATCGAAGGCGTTGATGAGGCCAATCAGCCGTGCTACCGGTACAAGGGCGAGTTCATCAACCTGGATGCAGGCAGAGACACCGACCAGTATGCCGTGAGCCACGGGTACGTGTCTGTCAGCCCCATACAGCACGACCTTACCGCACATGGCTGCCTTGGCGTTCTGGGCACCTGGCGCTGGCTGAAATACCTCGAACCGTCAGGCCAGCACCTCTGAGAGGCGAGTGGTCCGGGCAGGCGGTATGGCCCGGCGAGACAGGCTGGCAGCAGATCCGCGACGCCGTGCAGGCATCAGGTCCAGAGACCAAGGTCGGCATTGCCGCCGCTTAGGATCACACCAATACTCGCGCTTGGCGCTGCAAAGGCGCCACCGAGCAGCGCGGCCACGGGCAAGCTCCCTGTCGGTTCCACGACAAGCTTCATGCGCTCCCACAAGAGCCGGGTTGCAGCAAGGATGGCCTCTTCGGTTACTGTGACCATGTCGTCCACTAGGCGCTGCACAAGGGGAAATGTCAGCTTCCCCAGAGACGGGGTCCGGGCGCCATCGGCTATCGTGTCCGGGCGGGTGGTGGTGTGCAGCACACCGGTGCGGAAGCTCCGTGTGGCGTCATCAGCGTTGGCAGGCTCCACACCAATGACCTGGCATGCAGGCGCGAGCGCCCGTACGGCCAGGGCCGAGCCGGACAGCAGCCCGCCACCGCCGCAAGGGACTAGCATGTAATCCAGCGGGCCGGCGTCCTGCAGCAACTCAAGCGCCGCCGTGCCCTGCCCGGCGATAATATGCGGGTGGTCATACGGAGGGATGATGGCGAGCCTGCGGTGTGCGGATATGCCGATGGCCAAGGCTTCGCGGGATTGTTTGCTGCGGTCATATTCAATGATGGAGGCACCGTACCCGCGCGTCGCGCGCGCCTTCACCGCCGGTGCATCGCAAGGCATGATGACGGTTGCAGGAATGCCCAGGAGCCGTCCGGCAAGCGCAACGGCCTGGCCATGATTGCCTGATGAGTACGCGAGGATACCTTGTGCCCGGGCCCTTGCATCAATCTGGCTGAGCGCATTGAACGCACCGCGAAACTTGAAGGCGCCTGTACGCTGGAAGTTTTCGCATTTGCAGAACACAGAGGCGCCGGCCAGACCGTTGAGTGTCTGGGAGGTGACGATCGGAGTGCGGTGCGCCGTGCCCTCGAGCCGCTTGGCGGCAGAGACAACATCGGCAAAGGAGACAGGCAGGCGCGCTTCGCCAGTCAGCTTGGACGAAGGCAAGTGCGCAGGCTATTCATCGACTTCGGTGAATTCAACCATCTGGGCGTCCTCGTCGCTGTGCTGCGGGGTGTCCCGGTGAACAACGACCGTAACGTCCGACACGAGCGCGCCAATGGCGGCCACCGCCGCAAGGGTCGAAGACATTATCACGGCGGCAGCGGCGCCGCCAATGCCGACTACCAGCGGAAACTCTGCCAGGATCCGGTCACCCTTCCGGATGGTAACCTTGCGGGCCTTACCTTCGTTAATGATGTCACGCACCTTGTCTGCGAGCTGACTGCCCTCGACCTTGAGCTCCTCCAGGCGCTCTTTGCTTTCCGATCTGAGCTCTTCGAGTCGCTTTCGGCTTTCGATTTTCAGCGTTTCGAAGCGCTCCTTAACGCGGTCCTTGTTCAGCATTGTATCTGCCCTCTGTTAGCCAGTGTTATCAGCGTACGTGCCGCGGGCGGCAGCGGTTTCAACATCCGCTCTGTTTCTCGGGGCAGGGGGTGCTTCCGTCTGTATGCGCAAGCCGCTGCTTAGTGCATGGCAGCAGACACCGTGCGGGCAATTCTGCGTTGCAGCGGAGGAATGCCACTCCGGATTCGGGCGTATTCGCCCGGTGGAAGCCCCCTGCATGGCACGGTCCAGGACGCGGCAGGAGCGGGTTGCGACCATAACGCGTATCACTGGCGGGCTCGTAAACGTATCACACCAGCACCACTGGTAAGTTAAAGTGAAGCTTTAAGTTTGCAGGATGACTTCAAGCCTGCTCTCTGCATGACACTTCGCCGAAAGATTGCTCTGATCGGCCCCATATACCCGTACCGCGGGGGCATTGCACACTTTTCCGAAACGCTCTACTGGCGGCTGCAGGAGCGGCTTCACACCGTAACGGCGATCACGTTTACGCGGCAATACCCTGCGCTGCTGTTTCCTGGCAAGTCCCAGAATGAATCAGGGCCTGCCATGCGCCCGGTGCCGTCTCTGCGTCTGGTTGACTCAGTGAATCCTGTGACGTGGTACAGGGCTGCCCTGCAGGTTGCGCGGTGGGAGCCGGATGCAGCTGTCATCCCTTACTGGATGCCCTTCTTTGCGCCGTCGCTTGGCACCATAGCACGACGCCTGCGCGCCAGGGGCGTCAGGATACTGGCCATTGTCCATAACGCGATTCCGCACGAGCGCCACATGGGTGACAAGGCGCTGAGCCGTTCTTTCCTGCGTGCTGCTCACGGGTGCATCGTCATGTCCGGCGAGGTGGAGCGCGACCTGGACATGCTCAAGGTCAAGGCGCAGCGAAAGCTGCTGAATCACCCGGTATACGACAAGTTCGGCCCGGTGATGGACGGTTCGCAGGCTAGGGCCGCGCTAGGAATCCCGGACAGCGCACCGGTGCTGCTGTTCTTTGGATTCATACGGCGGTACAAAGGCTTGGACGTGCTCCTGGAAAGCATGCCAGCGATCAGGGGTGTGCTCCCGGACGTGCGCCTCGTCATTGCCGGTGAGTGCTACGAAGACGAAGCCCGATACCGGTCGCTGATCGAAGCCAAAGGGCTCAGCCCGCATGTGGTGCTGCACATGGACTACATTCCAGGAAGCGAAGTAAGAAAGTATTTTGCCGCGGCTGACGTGGTTGTGCAGCCTTACACCGCAGCGACGCAGAGCGGGGTGGCACAGGTGGCGTTTCATTTCGAGAAGCCGCTCATTATTACCAGTGTGGGCGGTCTGTCTGAGATTGTAGGCCACGAAGAGGCCGGCCTGGTTGTACCGCCCGGGGAGCCTCGGGCGCTGTCGGACGCCGTAATCCGGTTTTTCCGTGACGGACTGCGTGAGCAGCTGGAGGAGGGCGTCAGACGCAAAAAACGTGCTCACAGCTGGGACAGCTTCTGTGAGGCAGTCGAGGACATGATATGACTGCGGCATGCGAAGGGGAGGTACCGAAAGGGCGTGGCGATGTGTGTGTCCTTTCGCGCGCTTGCCGGGTGATGCCTGTTGCTGTACTGGTATTCTGCATATCCTCCTGGCTGCCCGGCTGCCACTCGCTCCGCCAGGAGTTGACAGAGGCAGCGCTGCGGACCTCATGGGATGAGAGCCGCCTTCTGGCCGATCTGCGCTACCTGGAGGCTCCTTCGTCTGCTGCGGGTTCGGAGCTGGACCCTGTCGTGACCTATGCGGCAGCCCAGATGTATGGGCTGCAGCCGGCGCTGGCAGGTTCACCCGTGGTGCCATACACGGCTCAGCCCGACCCGGATGGCCCATGGCAGGACGGATACAACGTGATGGCTTATGCTGCGGGATCTCATCCTGACTGCGTCTCGGAGCTGATAATCGTAGGGGCAGATCTTGACGAGGCTCCTTTCCGTCAGGGGCTGGCGGCCCTGATGGAGGTCGCCCGCAACTACGGTTTGAATGCGCACCGCGGCTTTACGCCCGACAGGACCATCATGGTAGCGGGTTTTTCGGGACATGACTCCGGTTATGCCGGACTTCGTGCTTATCTGCGGCGGCCCTTGTGGCCTGTCGGCAGCACGCAGGCGCTGGTGTACCTTTCGCCACAGGACCCCGCCTCCCTCACGAGGGCGCTGGGAGACGCCGGGGTGCCGCTGCATATGGTGCTGCCGCGAGAAGCGGGCACGACAGCGACCCTTAAAGATATGGTCGCAGACGCCACACGTATCGCCATTGAAGCGGATTCGCTGCTGCAGGCGCTGGCGACACGCGAACAGGGTGCCGCGAACCCTGTGTGCACCCGCTGATTTCGCGGCAGCAACGCTGGCTTAAAACACCAGCCCGGCCATGACAGTGACGCCGGCGTTCCGGAGTTCAGACTCTCCAAGCTCAGGATTCGGCTTCGTTATGTCGCGCTGTCCGAGGTAGTAGCGCAACTCCAGCGTTGCAACCTGGCTTCCTATCTCCATGTCAAGGGCGCCGCCAATGGTGAACCCGTAGTCGACCTTCTCTACCGAGTCATCCTGCTCAACGATGACCCCCAGTCCGTCACGAGCTGTTACCGACACCACGGCTCCGATCTGATGGGCGTATGTCGGGCCAGCGAATATGCGCGGATAAACATAGCGCCCGGTGTGCAGCCGGTATTGCAGAAGCAGCGTCGCCATCAGGTAGGTCAGGTCGCTCTGCAGCGTGGCAGGGATATCCAGAAAGATCACCGGAGTGCTGGCGCCCATGCGAGCGTACAGGAGCTCCACGGAGGGTGTGAATCCGTAGGGAAGCTTCAGTCCAACCGCAGTACCTGCCGAGATACCGAGCCGGCGGCTCCAGACTGTTTCCCCCGCTGCCAGGTCGCCGTGAAAGGTTGTTGACGCCGTGCCCAGCTTTATGGCGCCCTCCCATTGCTGTGCGAGTGCCTGCGACGACAAGGGTGCGCACGCGATGATCAGCAAGAGCAGCAGTTTCTTCATGCCTGCAGGATCAGAGACCGTACACTTAACCACTGCCGCAAGGGGTCTGTTTCGCGCAGTGGTGCCGGGGAAGCAGGTCGTGCGTGCCAGACGGGCCTGCGCCTGACCGCAGCCGCGTGCTGTCAAGGCTCCTCAAGCTTCCTGAATCCAGGATAGCTTTTTCGATTGCACGCAGCCACGCATCGGACTTCGCCAGCACCTCAGAGATTTCGGGCAGCTTGTTATTTACACGAACGTTCCACGTCCAGTAGTTGCCCTTTTTCCGGACTGCTGCGCCCGGAATGAGGCCCGCAACAGCTTCCGAGTAATCTATTCCAATCTGTGGGTTTCCAATCTCTTCAGCGTTCCAGACGATGTAGTTGGTGTTCAGGGTGCCATCAGGAAACAGTGCTCCGAAGTTGACCTTACCTCCGCTTTTGCGGTACCAGCGCAGGATGCACGACGCCCTTGCCAGCTCGTCTTTGCACGCCTCTTCGTCGAGCGCTGTATAGCGCTTGAAAAAAGCCTGCACTTTCCTTGGCAGATCAGCGTCGATTGCCGACAGCTGGTCATAGAATTCCTTGCGGGTCATCGGTCCACCCCTGCCATCTGTCACGGGCAGGGGATCTACAGTGACACCGGGGCTGACCACCCTCACGACGGCACGCTCAATCTCCACCGTTCGAACCAGAACCCGAGGCTCCACGATAATTCCACCCCCCACGCTTGCCGGCATTTCAAAGATCGCCAACTCTGCGAGTGCAAACGTGAAACGGATCCCCACAAACTGCTTCAGATATTCAGCGATCTGCTCTGCGCTTTCTCGGATGCCATCGCCAATCACGATGAGCAGGAACTGACCACATCATAAGCACACGTGACACGTCATCCACAAAGGTGTCTTCTTCGATGGAGTCCCACTCCTTCCGCACGATATCAAACAGTATGTTCGGCCCTTCCTTGCGCCCGGTCGCCCGGCTTACGGCGTTACTCAGCTCATCAATATGACCAGCCGCTGAGCTCTCTTGCATAGTCCAGGATTTGAGCCACGATCGTGCGGCGGGCTTCCGGGTTGCGCCACAGCTTGCACTCCACAAGGATCAGCCGTCCATGCTCACTGATGCAGACGAGGTCAATAGAATTTGAGCCGGCTGGCGGTTCGCGGCAAAGCGGTATGGCGGGAGCGTATGCCGCATTAATGTCGCCAATGGGCAGAATTCCGGCGACTCAACCAGGAGCTTCTGAAGCCAGGCCTGGTCAAAATCGCCCGCAGTACCCTTGGCTTTCAGGCGCCGTCGCGTGAGCTTGGCTGCGGGGCCGTCCTTGTTTTTTGGCAGATAGACTGGCCTGCCATATTGGCTGCGCGCGTCAGACATAATCAGCGGAGATGGTTCGCACAGAATATACAGCTGCTCTGGCAGCTCGCAGCCTTTACGGCCGAATCAGCCAGCGGGAGCATCATGTCTTTTGGTTCCGGGAGCCTGCGCAGCAGCATTCTTTTGGAGGTGCTGCTGCAGCGTGTCTGCGGCCATGCCCTGCACGACCTCGGCTTTGGTCTTTCCGGTTGCACACTCCCTGGCACCCGCCACCATTGCCGGGCCGCGTTCAGCGCGAAGTTTCCTGCCGGCATGCTTCTGAACGCCCATGTAGGCTTCATCCTCTTCCTCGGGGCCTTGAAAGATAACGAGTCCCGTTCGTACGCCTTTCGCAACAGATGCCATGCCGGTGCGCAATGCCCCTGACGCTGGTTATCGGTTATCATCAGGCATGCCCATACACGGTAGCCCAATGGGGAGTGAGGCAGGATCGTGTTCGTCTTGAGCGTGAGCATTCTCCGCTTCGGATACGTGCGGCAGCTGCGGATGCCCGATGTTCGACTGCACGTTGCGCGAGCCGCAGGACCATCCGGCCAGATGGTCGCACGCCGCCTCCCCTATGATATCTGCTAGGAGTCTGCCCCGCAGGAAC
>JAAXGV010000021.1 GCA_012271185.1 Rhodothermales bacterium | reverse complement strand
TCGCTGGGCCAGCCGCACAGCCGCGCAGCATGAAGGCATAGAGGCCAAGCAGCTGGCAGTGTTCCTGCTGGGCGGGATACTCCTGCTGGGCGGCACCGTCTGGGCTGCCTCGTTCTGGTTCAAGCGCGAGGCGGATGCCGCCATGGAAAGGGTGGCAGCCACGGCACGATACCCGGAGCTGCAACAGACTGAGGTTCATGCCCGGGACAGGCTGGGGCACTACCGGATTGTGAGTGAACCAGACGGGATTTATCAGATACCCATAGAACGTGCCATGGAGGTGCTGGCCCAGGAATCCATGCCACACGCCTCAACACCTGAGCTGCGGTTCTAGATGCATGGATGCAGGACGACACTGCTACTGCTGCTGCTTGCGCCAGGTACTGCACTCGCACAGAACCGGACGCACATGGAGCGTGCGTACGAAGGCGTAGGGCTAAGCCCGAAGCTGGGGGCACAGATCCCTGCCGGCCTGGTGTTTACGGACAGCGACAGCACAGCGGTGCAGCTTGATTCACTGATGCAGAGACCCGTACTGCTCACTTTCGTGTATCACACCTGTCCAATGCTGTGCAGTGTGCTGCTTGACGGTCTGACACGTGCACTGGAGGACGTGCCGTGGACACCCGGCAAGGAGTACGACCTTGTATCCGTTTCGATCAACCCTGATGAAGGTCCTGCGATCGCAGCGCACCAGCGTGCCCGTTACCTGGCCCGGCTGGGACGGGCGGAGGCTGACTGGCACTTCCTGACCGGCGACAAGGAAGCCGTTGGCGCTCTGGCCGAATCGGTTGGATTTGGCTACAAGTGGGTTCCGGAGCAGAACGAATACGCGCACCCTGCGGCCCTCATATTCCTGTCTGCTGATGGTGTCGTCACCCGCTACCTGGCCGATGTGGCGCCTTATGGGCGCGACGTGCGCGCTTCGCTGGTGGAAGCGTCGCAGGGCACGATCGGATCGCTGCTGGACCGGGTGTTTCTGTTCTGCTTTCAGTACGATCCTGCGTCGAACTCGTACGTGCTGGCGGCCAGGCGGACCATGCGCGCCGGAAGCATCCTTGCGGCGGTGGCGCTGATAGGCTTCCTGGCTATTCTCTGGCGACGGGAGATGGCCCGTCCGACTCCGGTTGCCTGATGAAAGAGAGGAAAGCAATATGGCTCCCTGATGCCGCCTCGACCTATGCCGGGGACGTGGATGCGCTTTTCTATTTCATTCTGGTCACCAGCTTCGTCCTCTTCGTTGGAGTAATGACCGCGATGGTGTTCTTTGCATGGCGTTTCCGGCGACGCAGCAGTGACGACCGGCCTGCGCCTGTCAAAGAGAACAAGATCGTGGAAGCCGCCTGGATACTCGTGCCAGCCGCCCTGGTTGCTATCGTGTTTGTCTGGGGGTTTCGCGTGTTCATTCAGATGAACGTTGCACCGCCCAATGCCATGGAGATCACTGTGCGGGCGCAGAAATGGAGCTGGCTGTTCGAATATCCCAGTGGAGCGCGCTCCACGGAGCTCCAGTTGCCGGTAAGCCGGCCGGTGAGGCTGAAGATGAGCAGTGCCGACGTGATTCACAGCTTCTTTGTCCCTGCCTTTCGCACCAAGCAGGATGTTGTTCCGGGCCGATATACGTATGCCTGGTTTGAGGCAACGCGCCAAGACACGTTCCCGCTGATGTGTACGGAGTACTGCGGACAGCAGCATTCCACGATGCTTTCATCGGTCATCGTGCAGTCTCAGGATGACTTTGAAGCGTGGCTGCAGGAAAGCCTTATGGCTGCTGATGCGCCGCCCGCTGAGCGCGGTGCCCTGCTTTACGTCCAGCAGGGCTGTCAGGGTTGTCACAGTCTGGACGGAACGGGTGTTATCGGGCCCTCCTTTCAGGGCCTTGCCGGCTCCGAGCGGGTCTTCACAGACGGCACCAGTGCCCTGGCGGATGACAACTATTTGCGGGAAGCTATCACACTGCCGGCTTTGAAGATTGTGGAAGGCTACGATGCGCTCATGCCCGGGGTCTATGCCAGCCTCGATCCCGCGGAGATAGACGCACTGATCGCATTCATCAAGGAGCAATAGTTTCATGAGTGCCCCCGGGCAGAATTACCTGAACGCCAGTACTGGACTGCGCTCGTGGCTGCTCACCACAGATCACAAGCGGATCGGCATCCTTTATGCCGTCGCTGTAACGACGTTCTTTCTGCTGGGCGGCATCTTTGCGCTGCTGGTCCGGACTGAGCTCGCGGCCCCAGGCGAAACGATCATGGGACCTGACACCTACAACCAGGCTTTTACGCTGCATGGCGTGGTGATGGTGTTCCTGGTCATCATTCCCGCGATACCCGGCATCCTGGGCAACTTTGTCCTGCCTATTCAGATTGGCGCCAAGGATGTCGCGTTTCCCAGACTGAACCTGTTCAGCTGGTACATCTTCATCATTGGCGCCCTCCTGGCGCTGAGCGGCTGGCTTGTGATCGGCCAGGTAGACACCGGATGGACCTTCTATACGCCCTACTCTTCGGACGGAAGCACCAGTGTGCTCTGGCTTACGACTGCGGTCTTTATTGCGGGGTTTGCTTCTATCCTGACGGGGCTCAACTTCATTGTGACGGTGCACAAGATGCGGGCACCGGGTATGACCTGGAACCGGCTGCCTCTGTTTGTATGGGCCATCTATGCTACCGCTATCGTGCAGGTGCTGGCGACGCCTGTTATTGGCATTACGATGGTGCTGCTGTTTCTGGAGCGCCTGATGCAGATCGGCATCTTTGATCCGGCGCTGGGCGGCGACCCGGTTCTGTTCCAGCACTTTTTCTGGTTCTACAGCCATCCCGCTGTCTACATCATGATCCTCCCGGCCATGGGAATCATCAGTGATCTGATGGGTACGTTCTCGCGGCAGCAGGTTTCCGGATACACGTTCATCGCGCTGTCGTCGGTAGCCATCGCGTTCCTGGGGTTCCTGGTGTGGGGTCACCACATGTTCGTGGCAGGCCAGTCGGCCATCAGCTCGATCATCTTCTCCATGCTGACATTCCTGATCGGCATCCCGACGGGTATCAAGGTCTTCAACTGGGTAGCTACGATGTATAAGGGGTCAGTGTCCCTGAAGACGCCGATGCTGTATGCGCTAATGTTTCTGTTCCTGTTCACGATCGGGGGCTTAACGGGCATCATGGTAGGCGTGCTGGCCGTAGATGTGCACCTCCACGACACGTACTTCATCGTTGCGCATTTCCACTACGTGATGATGGGGGGCGCGCTCATAGGCCTTATCGGGGGACTCCATTACTGGTGGCCAAAGATCACCGGCCGACTGTACAATGAGACGCTGGGCCGCATCGCCGCAGTACTCGTGTTTATTGGCTTCAACCTGACGTTCTTTACGCAGTTTATCATGGGCAGCCGCGGCATGCCGCGGCGTTACCATGACTACGCGGGTCTGCTGGAGCAGTACCCCGAGTTTACCGCCCTCAACCTGGCATCGACGGCGGGCTCCTATATCCTGGCGTTAGGACTGTTCATGATCCTGTTTTATGCGCTGCTTTCGCTTATTCGTGGAAGGAAGGCACCGGCGAATCCGTGGGGTGCAGTGACGCTGGAATGGACACACACGGACAGCATCCCGGAGCTGCACAACTTTGAGAAGGTGCCGCTTGTCACACGCGGGCCCTATGACTTTCACCTGGCTGATGACGTCTTTGGCGGACGCGACGCAGTACAGGGCACAACCTAGCCCGCGGATGTCGGAATCGTCAGGAACACTCAAGCACTACTTTGTCTCTTCGGAGCAGCAGTTTGACGCTGCAAAGATGGGCATGTGGCTGTTTCTCGTCACCGAGGTGCTGCTGTTCAGTGGTATGTTTGTCGCCTACGCGGTCTACCGCGCATGGTACCCGGAAGTGTTTGCTCTCAGCAGCGAGCTGCTGGACTGGCGTCTCGGCGGTCTGAACACGCTGGTGCTGCTGGCGTCCAGCTTCACTGTAGCCCTCTCCATTCACTTCATACAGAAGAACGAGAAGGAGAAGACAGTCGTCCTGCTGCTGCTCACGCTGCTCTGTGCAGCGGCCTTCATGGTGGTCAAGTATTTTGAGTACACGGGCAAGTGGTCACATGGCATCTTCCCGGGTGCAGGCTTTGCGCCACACGACGGCTACGAAGCATATAACATCGCGTACGCTCCCCAGTTTTTCAGCATCTACTTTGTGATGACGGGGATTCACGGGGTCCATGTTCTGGTTGGCATGGGCATCTTTGTCTGGATCGTGTCGCGGGTTGTTCGCGGCCATTTCTCTGCGGCATACTACACACCGGTCGAGCTCGCCGGACTGTACTGGCATCTGGTGGATATCATCTGGATTTTCCTTTTCCCTCTGTTGTACCTGATCTAGCTGCGCATGGCGCATGGATCCCACCATATCATTCCGGTCCGCACGCTATCCATCGTGTTTGGTGCGCTGGTAGCGCTGACCTTTATCACGGTGATCACCTCGCGCCTCGACCTGGGCCCGCTGAACGTGCCACTGGCGCTGGCCATTGCCGGCTTCAAGGCCATCGTGGTAGCGGCGGTATTTATGGCCCTGAAGTATGATAACCCTGTGAACATGGTTGTGGTATCTCTGGGTGTCACCTTTGCCGTAATCTTTATGGCGATCACGCTATCGGATACGGCACTTCGGGGGGCACTGGGAATTCTCCCATCGGGCCATATCCCGTTTGAGGTGGAAACGGCGGCCCACAGCGAGCCCGCTGAGGAAGCCGTTCCGGTTGCGCCATCTCCGCCACGAACCGGGCAGGAGCTCTACGACACATACTGCGGAACATGCCATTCACTGGATGGCACTGTGCTGCCCGGGCCCACGTTTCAGGGCCTCGGCAGCCTCCGGACACGTGAGGAGATTATGCAGTCTGTTCTTGATCCTGATACGATACTCGTTGAAGGCTTTCCCGGACTGCTGATGCTCTCCATGCTGAACGCACTCAATTTCTATACCAGCACATCGGACGAGGAACTTGAAGCGCTGGTGACCTTCATACAGGCACAGTAGTGGCAGGCCCACCGTACTGCCTGTGTCGCCTTTGGCTGAGCCTTATGACAGCCGGGCATCAGCGAAGAGCTTCTCGCTCCGGCAGCCGTGTCACTTGCCGCCTTTTTGACCCCGGGCGGCCAACCGCAGGCAAGCGGTATCCGGGCGGAACAAGCTGGCCCAGCAAGCTCTTGCGGATCTTTCCCTCGCCCGAATAATTGGATGGCCTTGGCCGCTGGTCAGCACGAAACCGGCCGCACCAGGTGATGGACCATGCGCCACACCCCGGAGGTGGGACGCGATAATCCGTTAACCCGACCGCTTAAACAACCATGAGATCCAGGATTCTTTTTGCTGGCCTTGGCCTCGCGCTTCTGATTACTGCATGCGACTCGGCCGACGACGATGACGTGCTTAATATTGGCGTGGTGCTGCCCCTCTCCGGCACGTTATCAGAAGCTGGAAAAAATATGCTGGAGGGGATGGATCTGGCCAAGGACGAGGTCAATGGTGCTCAGCTCCTGGGCGGGACCAGGCTTGCCTTTGTTGTGGCAGACAATCAAAGCATCGTTGACGAAAGCGTGTCTGCAGTCAACGTACTCATTGATCACAACCTGGTACCGATTATTCTGGGCCCACTGACATCCAGCGCTACAAGTGAGATCATCCCCATTGCGGAAGCAAAGGAGGTGGTGGCGTTCAGTCCCACTTCTTCTGCGACTGGCCTTAGCGCCCGCAGCAGCTGGCTGTTCCGATCCTCACTGACCGTGGAGCGTCTCGTTCCTACAGGTATTGAGGTCTCCAAGAGACACCTGGGCTACCAGCGAGTGGCCACGATCGTAAACAGCGGAGACGCGTTTTCCAACAGCAGCAATGACAAGATCACCGAAATACTTCAGGCGGATGCGGATGTTGCCATCGTGTCCGCTCAATCGTATGTCCGCCCGCACGGAGAAAGCATCGGTGACCTTACGAATGAGCTTACGGATATTCTGAACGCAGACCCTGACGCAATCTTTCTCTCCGGCCTGCCGGAGGATCAGTTTGGTGTCATTACACAGGCTCATGCACTGGGAATCACAGATACCCCGTACATTTCCACACTGTTTGCACTTTTCGATGTGCAAAAAATCAACGAAGCCGTTGCAGGAGCGGCGGAGGGCGCTGTTACGTTCCAGGTGTGGCTGGAAAGCTCTGAAGCACCACTAAGCAAGAACTTTGTCAACAACTACACAGCACGGCACGGGACAGCTCCTGAAGACTTTGCTGCACGCGGCTACGCATCGGTGTACATCCTGGCAGAAGCGCTCGCCAGCGCGGAAAGCTATGAGGCTGCTTCTATTCGCAGCGCCTTGGCAGCCATCAGGGATTTGGGTACCATCTACGGATCATTTTCTTTCGACGAGAACGGTGACGCTGTCTACAACCCTATTGTGGCCCACGTGCAGGATAATCAGTTTGTAATTCTGCAGTAGTGGTGGGTACTCCCGACGATACGTGCCATAATCTGAAGCAGTCTGAGGAAATGCATATGCGCAACATATTACTGTGCCTCCTTCTGGCGCTTGGCCTGTCTGCATGCGATGCCATGGAAGAGGACACACCGGAAAGGTATGCCATCGGCGTGCTGCTTCCCCTTTCGGGGCCGTTAGGCCCTAACGGGGATGCTGCTTTCAAAGGAATGGAACTGGCCAGGGACGAGGTCAATGCCTCTTCCCTCCTGGGCAACGATAGGCTGGAATTCATCACGTACGATGACCAGAGCAGCCTTGACCTGAGCCATACGCAGGCGACTGAGCTGATTGAAGAACAAGGCGTACCTGTCATCCTGGGACCCTTTACGTCTTCGGACACGCAGCAGATAACACCGGAGCTTGACAATGCAGGCGTCATAGCGCTAAGCCCCACATCGGCAGCTGCCGGACTGGGTGCGGCAAGCCCGTACCTGTTTCGGTCAACGCTGCCGGTCAACAAGATGGTCTCAGCTGGGATAGCAACCTCCAAGCGGCACTGGGGCTACCGGCGGGCAGCTACGGTTGTCAATACTGCGGACGTGTTTTCGAAGAGCAGTCACGATGAGATCACGTCGACGTTGTCGCATGACCCCGACATCAGTATCGTATCAGAAATCGCTTATGCACGCGACCAGTCGTCAGAAGACTTTCCCGACATTTTGCCGGAGCTGATTGAGATGAAGACGGCGGACCCCGATGTCATCTTTATCTCCGGGCTTGCACCTGACCGGGTGGAAGTAATTCTGCAGGCGCATGCGGTCGGCATTATGGAGACGCCGTTTATTGTTCCGCTCCTGTCCATTGACGAAGTAAACTTCATCAACCGGGAAGGGGATGGTGCTGCCGAGAACGCCATGTCATTCAACGTCTGGCTGGCTGACTCAGAACACCCTCGCAGTCTGGCTTTCCTGAACAGCTATCAGAACAGGTATGCGGAACAACCCAGCTCTTATGCTGCGCGCGGATATGCAGCGGTTCATATTCTGGCCAATGCGTTGGCCCAGGTCGAACGTTTCGAGGCCGATGCTATTCGCGATGTGCTGGCAAAGACACGGGACCTGGATACGGTTTTTGGCTCCTTTTCTTTTGGCGAAAACGGGGATGCTGAGTACGACCCTGTTGTAGCTCAAGTCAAGGATGATGCGTTTGTAATCATCAAGTAAGTCCTGCTCTGCTGTCAGAAGGTCTGGCATACCAGGCTGGGTTGTCTCCCTATCTTGCTATAAAAACGTAACAGCGAGATAGGGACACAACCAAGGCTGGACCCCCACCCCATGCTTGAACCTGAAGTTACCCCCTTGTGCGCACGCATCAGCGCATGGACGCAGGTCTTTTCGGAGGTGCATTCCAGGTGGTTTTCGGCACAGCCCGATGGCGTCAGGCTGCACGGTCAGGACAAGGTGATCTAGTAAGACCTTTAAATCTGGGTGACTATCTGACCCTGATGTTCAGCAGCTTGAAGGCGCGCTTTTGCGTCGCCGTCAGGGGTGCCATCATGGTGACCTGGTGCGCCTTGTCCATGGTGATCTTAGGGACTGCGATGCTGCGGCACAGTCCCGACAGCTGCTTCATCAGACTGGCGTAGCTCAT
>JAAXGV010000008.1 GCA_012271185.1 Rhodothermales bacterium | reverse complement strand
GCTGACGAGCGAATCTCGCTGGCCATCAAAAACATTTCCTGCTGCTGTCCCTTAGACCGGCTGCCGATTGCCATGGTTGCTCTCCTCGTTAAGGTTGATGCTTGCCTGTAATTTAACCATCCACAGGAATCCTGCAAAAACGATTTTCCCCACGGGATGTTGAGGGTCTTACCAGATCACCTGACCCGACCGTACAGCCTGACGCCATTGGACTGTACCACGAACCGCCCGGAATTCGCCTCCAAAAAGACCTGCATCCATGCGCCGACACGTGCGCAAGAGGGAACTTCGCTTTCCGGAGCATACCTGCTTCCAAGCGAAAAAGCGCACTGAAACGTTTAACGGATATCCCCTGAGTGTGGCCACAAGCTCGACAGTCCGGATAGTGCATGTACTCGGGTGGCTTCCCGGTTGGAGTGCGAAGAGCAGGAGCAGCTCGCCGCATATGCACTGCCTCAGTCAAACATCCGGATGATTCTTGCTCTCCCGAACGCTGGTGCGATTGCGGTTGTTGTGCAGCAGTCATGGTGCCTGACCTGAGTAATGCACCCACCCCAGTTGTGGGAGATCAGCGATGCTGCCGTCAAGATGCTTGACTTTCACGCCCTCCTGAGAAGCAGTGAAGTACCCGATGGCTGTGATGGTGGAGTGATCGAGCTTTGCAAGATCCTTGTCAACAAGCGCCAGCACAAGCTCATAGTCTTCGCCCCAGTACAGCGCATACTCTGAGGCGTCTTCGCCGAATAGCGTGGCAACCGTCCACGTGTCCCCGCATACCGGCAATGCGCTGACATCTACCACCGCACCGCACCGGCTGGCTTCACATACGTTGTGGACCTCCGTGGCCAAGCCATCAGAAATGTCGGTGAGCGCGTGCGGCTGCACTCCCCGTGCCTGCCAGTCCTGAATCAGATCAAGGCGGGCATGAGGATCAAAATGAGCCTTGAGTACTGTTTGGCATACTGGATCATGCACATCCCTCCCTGAAAGCAGCCACCGGAGCCCGGCTTGCGAGGCGCCAAGGGTACCCGTTACACAGAGCATGTCACCTGGGCGTGCACCGCCCCGATAGACGACCTTCGCCTTCGGGGCATGACCTGCGATGGTGACCGAGATTGCCAGCACACCGGAGCATGTGGTGTCGCCCCCAACCAGGTCCACGCCATACTTCTGTGCACCCTCCTGCAGTCCCGCGTAAAGCTCTTCTATCGCCTGTACGCTGGTGTCGCCTGGCGCACTGAGCGCAATGACTGCGCACTCCGGCTGCCCGTTCATCGCAACAATATCACTGACGCTGGACGTCATAGCCTTGCGTCCCACCAGTCTCATGGGCATGCAGTCCGGAAGAAAGTGTTCCCCCGACACCATCGTGTCCGTCGTGACAAGCAGTGCACGACCACCTCCCATATCGTAGACTGCGGCATCGTCACCAATGCCTTGTAGAACGTTGGCGCCGGGCCGGACCTGAGCCTTGATGCGGGCGATGAGGCCTGCCTCGCCGATGTCTGCCAGTGTCATCATCCCGGCAGGCAGATCTTGCCCAGTATGGTGGGCCGCACCGCACCGGTGACTCCAGGAAGATTCGCTGAATATCCTGACATGGCTTCGTGGGCCAGCAAAGCAAAGCAAAGCGCCTCTTTGGCATCACCGTCAACACCGAACACGTCGGAAGGCGACACGACTACGGGTGCAAAGCAGTCGCAGAGCATCCGCATCAGTGTTCTGTTATGGCGGCCTCCGCCCGAGACGATAAGAACATCCAGAGGGTGCTTGTCTTCCACAAACGCGGCATAGGCCCCATGCACCGACCGGGCTGTCAGTGCGGTTGCGGTAGCCATAATATCGCAAGGAGACAAGCCTTTGCACAGCTCCAGAAGCCAACGCACGTAGGCCGGGCCATACCGCTTGCGGCCGGTTGACTTTGGTGGATGCCGGCGCAGGTAAGGATCCTGCAGGAGCTCGCACAAAACAGGCTCCGAGGAACGCCCCTGAGCAGCGGCATGGCCGTCACGATCGTATGGCATACCCAAGAGAATCTCGGCCAGTGCGTCAAGCACCATGTTGCCGCAACCGGTGTCAAAGCCGTACACGTCCTGGCTGCTGCAGCGTCCGGGGAGCACGGTCAGGTTTGCAATGCCTCCCACGTTCAGCAGGCCGCGCGTCGAGGCAGTGTCACCAAAGACAGCATAGTCATAGTAGGGCACCAGCGGTGCACCCTGACCCCCAAGCGCCATGTCCGCCATCCGAAAGTCCCCGACAACCGGTACGCCCAACAGATTGGCCAGCACTGACGGGTCACCAATCTGAAGCGTGGATGCCACCGCCAAACCGGCACAGTCTGATGCGTCAGCAAGGTGTCGGACAGTCTGACCATGCGACCCAACAAGGTCCAGTGAATCAGCCCCCGCAGCGTCCATCGTGTCGCGAATGCACTGCGCATATTCATGGGCCAAGCGCACGTTCAGCTGCGAAAGCATATTCACTGGGAATAATTCAGCCGTAGCCGCCTCCAGCAGCAGTACCCGCAGCGCAGCGCTGTACGGGGT
>JAAXGV010000049.1 GCA_012271185.1 Rhodothermales bacterium | reverse complement strand
GCCGTCACCGGCTCTCCATCGGGTCCGCTGTGCATGGCGGCTTTGCTGAGTACCTCATTGTACCGGCCGGCAATCTCCACCGCCTGCCGGAGCATGTCTCCTACCGTGAAGGTGCACTGACAGAGCCGCTGGCTTGTGTTGTGCAAGGCGTGCAGCTGTGCGGCACACCGCCGCGGGCGGGCGAGGTCGCTGTGATTGCGGGGCCGGGTACGATAGGCCTGTTAACGCTGCAGCTAGCCAAGGCCGCAGGTGCGCACGTCGTGGTGCTGGGCACCGAGGCGGACAAGCGTCGGCTCACAATAGCCGAAGAGCTTGGCGCGGATCATGTGCTCTGTGTCAACGGGCGTGACCCGATGCCCCTGGTAGAAGATCTGACGCATGGTGGCCATGGAGCTGATGTGGTGTACGAATGCTCGGGTGCCGGCCCGGCTGCAGCGCAGCTCCTCCGGCTCGTCAGGCGCCGCGGACGCTATGTTCAGGTGGGGCTGTTTGGCAAGCCCGTCGCGTGGGACCTGGATCAGGTGTGCTACAAAGAGCTTGTGGTAACGGGGAGCAACGCCAGCACACCAGAGTCCTGGCTTATGGCTGTCAGGCTGCTTTCCAGCGGTGCGGTGAGGATGAAGCCGCTGATCACACATGACTTTCCGCTGGAGGAATGGGAGGCCGCATTTGACGCTTTTCGCACCAGGTGCGGCATCAAGACGCTGTTTCGCCCCCAGCTGTGAGGCACCGGTGATTTTGCTCCCTGCGCTGCCCCCGGTAGCGGAGCTGGTCCGAGGCCTGATCTTCTCCCGTAAGGACGGCTTCGATCGGACAAGGTGGCGGATTGGCCGGACAGCGCCCGGTACCTGTCGCCGCGCGTGCAGGCTACTGCCCCGCAGGCGCCTCATAATCAGGGTTGGGCGTTGGCATCCGGGCGTTTTGGCTGTCGCGCCAGTCGTGGAGCATGGCCAGGAGCTCCGCGGCCTTCGCTGGCATTGCGTGGCCAAGATCCGTGGTTTCCCCCAGGTCGGCCTCCAGATCGTAGAGCTCAGTGCTGCCCGTCTCATACCATTCGATAAGCTTGTATCGCCCTGCTCGGATAGCGCCGGACGGGCGGTTGCCCGGGTCCGGGTAGTGCGGAAAGTGCCAGTAAAGTGCGCGGTCGGAAACGCGTTGCGCAAGGAGGTTCTGTCCGTCAAGATTCTCCGGTGACCGCAGCGCAGCCAGCGATAACAGCGTGGGAAGCAAGTCGTTCGTGATACCAGGGGCATCAACAGTGCCACCGCCAGCGATCCCGTAACCCTGAATGATCAGCGGAATACGCACGCCACCCTCATAAAGCCACCCCTTGCCGGCACGCAGTGGGGTATTGGCTGTAGGTGCCCATTGGCGGCCGCTTCTGAGCGTGCTCAAACCGCCGTTGTCCGAAATGAAAACGACGATAGTGCGTTTCGACAACCCCAGATCATGTAAAGCGTCCATGATTCGTCCCACACTCTCATCAACAGATGCAACCATGCCTGCGTAAACCGCATGGCCCTGATCCAGCCTTGTCATGGCGCCATACAGCTCGGGCTGGAAAGAAGAAGCACCCCGGACTGCCCTGTAGTGGCGTGCCAGCTCCGGCTTGGAATGCAGCGGTGTGTGCACTGCGTAATGGGAAAGCACCAGAAGAAACGGGTCTTCACGGTGGGTCTGCAGGAATTCAATTGCCAGATCCGTCAGCCGGTCCGTCAAGTACGTGCTGTCTTTGTCGGCCTGCAGGTCCGGGACGCTGGCGGCAGGGTTGCCACCGCTCACATAGGGTGCAAAGTGGGAGCCCGGATGACCGGCATCGTTGGATGCGACCACGGTTTCAAACCCCTGGTGCTCTGCGCGGAACTCTCCCGTTCCCAGGTGCCACTTTCCAATGTAGCCGGTAGCATAGCCAGCGGCCTGGAACACCTCACCGAGCGTTACTTCTTCCAGCGGAAGCGCGCGGTGGAACGCAGCCTGAAGCAGACGCCCGTTTCGCTTTCCGTTAATCTGATTGGTCAGCTGCAGGCCGGCAGGGTAACGCCCCGTCATTATGCTTGCCCGGGTGGGTGAGCAATTCGGCCCTGCAGAGTAAAACTGCGTAAAGCGCAGGCCCTGCTGCGCCAGCTGGTCAATATGGGGGGTTTGATAGTATGTGCTGCCGTATGCGCCGGTATCCCGCCATCCCAGATCGTCTACCAGGACGATCACGACATTGGGTTGTTGTGGTGTGCAGGCGGCAGCCAGAAGAATCACAGGAGTCAGGATACGCAGAGGCATGGCGGATCAGCATGCTTGGGATGAAGCCTGGCTCGGTGCAGCCGGGCGCATCGGCGTCCGGAAGTGGGGATACATGCGTTCCGGATACGGACAGGGGTCAGGCCACAACATCCACATGGATGGTAACGACATCGGCATCATGGTACTGTTGATGGCGGATGGATGAGGTGTAGTGCCTGAGCAGCCTGAGCGATGCCGGCTGCTCGATATCAGCCTGCGTAGCCGGCTCTCCAAGGAATGCGATCGTGTCCTGAAGGTTTTCGGCACCGTGAGCGACAACAAACTCGAGAATGGCTCGGCCGCCCAGCTTTCGTGTTATCAGCTGCAGGAAGCGCTTGTCTGTTTCGTCGTCATCTTCCCGATGGAGCAAGGTAAGCATGGCCTCTTCTGATACCGCGTGCAGACGGTCCAGCATTGGTGCGCTCCAGCTGCATATAGTTGCCGGGCCGGTGCATAATTCTTGGCGAATCACTGCCTGCCGCTTTGGGCATGCAGGATCCGGCCGCTGTGACGGAGAGCTACAGGGCATAGGTGCTGAGCTCTTCGCCAATCTCTGTCGGAGCAAATATCGCTCGTGCGGTCTGCAGGTCCTTTTCCGGCACATGCGGTGGCAGGTGCACCAGGACAAGCTTGCCCGCCTGGGACTCCCTCGCGGTTACGGCCGCCTGCAGCACAGTAGAGTGCCCCGGCAGAGGTCCGGTAGCTTCATGCAGCAGCAAGTCAGACCCGCTTGCAAGGCGCGTGATGGCGTCAGAAGGGCTTGTATCCGAGGTATAGGTCAGTATACCACCCGTTTGCAGACTGGTGACGCGCAGCCCGACAGACGATACGCCGTGGTTGCCATATGCGGCGCTCACTTCCCAATACTCGTCTCTGTACACTGCCCTGGCGGTGTCGGGCTCAATGGTGCGCCATCTGATGGGTGGAAGGTTCTTGAATGCTCGGGTATCAAAAGTGGCGAAGCAGCGAGCTGCCTGAATAATCGCCTCGGGCAGTCCATAGACCGGGAGTGGGCTGCGCCTTCCGTACAACCACAGCTTCTTGTAGAGCAGGGGGAAACCACCAACATGATCAATATGCTCATGTGTAAGGAAGAGCGCCTGAATGGTTGCCAGGCTCACGTCTGCAAGCTGCATGCGGGACACCACATCACCACCGCAGTCAATGACCAGAGCTGACGCTCCGTTGGTGACGCAGATCATGGTCGTTGTACGACCCGCATCGCTGTAGGCCGCGCCTGTCCCCAAGAGGTGCACGGTTGCCGTCATCGTTTGCGCGTGATGATGTATTCCGCCAACGAGAACATGGCTGTCCGGGCGGGAGATTCAGGAAACGTGGACAAGATGGACTGTGCTGTTCTTGCACATTCAGCCATCCTGCTGCGAGCATAGTCCAGCCCCCCGTACTTCTCTGCGAAGGCCAGCACGGCTTGGCGGTCGTTCGCACGCTTGCCGCCCCGTCGAAGAATCCTGATAATCTGCCGCCGCTCTGCAGAAGCACATTGGCTAAGGGCGCGGATAAGCGGAAGCGTGACGAGCTTTTTCTGAAGGTCCAGACCAACGGGCTTGCCAACGCTGTCTGACCCATAGTCGAAAAGGTCGTCGCGTATCTGAAACGCCAGCCCCAACTGCTCCCCTACAGTCTGCATCCGGCTGATGTTGTGTTCATCCCCGGATACACTTACGGCCCCACACATCGTACAGGCGGAAATAAGCGAAGCGGTCTTGTCTGAGATGATCTTAAAATACGTTGACTCATCCAAATCAAGCATACGGGCTTTTTTGACCTGCAGGAGCTCGCCTTCCGCCATGCGCTGCACTGTACCAGACAATATGTGCAGCATCGCAAGGTCATCGTGTTCCAGCGCGAGCTGCAGGCCCCGGCTCAGGAAATAGTCTCCGATAAGCACCGCGGCCTTGTTGCCCCACAAGGCATTGACGGAAAACGTTCCCCGGCGTGTTTCGGCCTCGTCCACGACATCGTCATGCACCAGCGTGGCGGTATGGAGCAGCTCCACCAGCGTGGCAGCCCGATAGGTCGCCTCCGATACCCCGCCGCACACCTTTGCGGAAAGCAGCACCAGTGTCGGCCGGATACGCTTGCCCTTCTGGCGCAGCACGTAGCGCAGTATGATATTGAGCAGACCGCTCTGTCCACGTGCTGTACTGCGGAATGATCGCTGAAACTCTTTGAGATCCTCCTGGATAACTGCCTGTATGCCGTGAAGGTTTTTGGGGTGCGCTGCTTCGTCCATGCAGATCTGCGCCTAATATGCAGCTGTTCAGGTGCTTACCCGAAATCGTACGTGCTTCTTCTGAGCAGCACAAGAAAGAATGGTACTCCGCACAGTGCCGTGATAATGCCTACAGGAAGTTCCTGTGAAGGTAACAGGGCACGCGCTGCCAGGTCAGCCCACAGCAAAAACAGCGCACCGGCAAAGAAGCATGCCGGCAGCAGCCTGCGGTGGGTGACGCCTGCGAAAGAGCGCACCGCATGCGGGATAATAAGACCAACAAATCCAATCGCGCCGCTTGCCGCTACCAGGGTGCCAGTGACCAGTGCGGCCACGATGATAAGCAGCCGCTTCAGTGCCTCTACGGACACGCCCAAGCTGTGTGCTGCCTCATCACCCAGCAGCATGGCGTCAAGCGATCTGGCCAGTGACATGAGCGTGACAAGACCGGCTAGCGTGACGATAGCTGGCAAGGGAAGGAGCGACCACGTCGCATGATGCATGGAGCCTAAGAGCCAGAAAAGGACTGCCCTGAGCTTGTCAGGGTCTGGAGAAGAGAACGTTATGAATGACGTGACAGAGCCCATCAGCGCCGCCATGGCAACCCCGGCAAGGAGCAGCCGGGCGACGGACAGCCGGGTAGAGCCCCTGGCCACAAGGTATACCAGTGTGATCGACAAGAGTCCGCCGCAAAACGCGGCCAGTGGCATCGACAGCGTTTTTGACAGCACCGGTGGCAGAAAGCCCAGGTAGAAGAGCGATGCCCCTGCGGATGCGCCGCTGGAGATTCCGAGTATGTAGGGTTCGGCCAAGGGGTTGCGCACCAGCGCCTGCATGGCCGCACCAATGATGGCCAGCCCGCCACCGACAACAAAGGCCAGCGCCGCCCGCGGCATGCGCAAAAGCCACACGATACGATCCGCGGTGGGATCGGGTGGCGGTCCGCTGCTCAGCGTAAAGTGGTACCGCAATACGTGCAGCACGGCCCCACGATCAAGGTCTTCACCCACGGTCACTGCGAATCCGACACTTAGCACCGTCAGGACGGTAAGGCCTGCTACGACCAGCCAGGCAGACCTCATGGGGACGGGACCAGATCCGGATGCAGGAGTGCCACCAGCATCCATGCTCCGGTCACCAGCCTTGGCCCCGGTCTCAGGAAGTAGTCTCCAGGTACGCTATACACCCGGCCCTGTACAATGGCGGGCACAAGGTCCCAGGTCCTGTGGTGTTCCAAGAGCGTTTCAGAGGAATGATCCATGCCAAAAGAGCCGATGATTACCTCGGGTTTTCGCGTGAGCACATACTCATCCGTGAGTACAGGGCTTGCCATGTTATGGTCTCTGGTAACGCTTTTCCCGCCAGCCAGCGCGATCATGGAGTGCATGTAGCTGCCCTTGCCAAAAGCATACAGCGTAGCATCGCCAACAAGAAACAGTGTGCTGGGCCGGATCTGCACCGCTGCTGTCCGGTCAGCGAGCGCTGCCAGGGATGCCTCCAGCGAATCGGCTGTGCGATTGGCCGCTGGGCTGGTGCCGAGAAGATACCCCACGGTTCGGATGCTCTTGAGCATATCATCCAGCGTGCGGACACCAACAAAATAGACAGGCAGGCCGATGGCAGCCAGCGTGGCCGCATCTTGCGGGCTGTTGATCTGGTCCGAAGCCAGGATAAGGTCAGGCTCAAGTGCTGCAACAGCTTCAAAGTTAACAGGCAGCGCACTGAAGCGCGGCAGCGACAAAACGACTGCTGGGTAGTCGTCCGCCGTAGTGACGCCAACGACCTTGTGGCCTGCACCGGCAGCGTAGATAATTTCGGTCAGACTGGGTGCCAGCGACAGGACGCGATCTGGGGATACCGGTACCCGGACCTCGCGTTGCAGGTCGTCTCTGACAGGTATCAGGGGCTTGTCGGCATCCGGCTGTGTGCATCCGCAGAGCACTGCCAGAAGCAGCTGCGCGAAAACTATCTGGCAGGCGCTCCATGCTGACAGGTGTGGTGCTGTGACCATAGGCCTTCTCAAACCAGCCGGCATGCAAAAAGAGCCACAGACTCGTACAACATAGTGCGGTGACACGGCGTTCTACACGGATTGCCCGGAAACCAGTTCCTACCATGAATGAGGCGCAGCACGAAGTGGCAGCCCGGTTGGCTGCGTCCGGCGCCCAGGATGCTCTGCGAGGCATGGCGGGTGCCGGGACCTGTCGCAGCAGCATGAAGCATGGCCGCACGCCCGCCGCCGTGGATGTGCATAGCCCGGGCGTTCCGCTTGCGCGCATGATTGACCATACGCTGCTTAAGCCGCAGGCTGCAGAAGCGGATATCCGCAGGCTGTGCCGTGAGGCTGTGCCGTGAGGCTGTGCAGCACGGCTTCGCGTCCGCATGTGTACCCCCCTGCTATGTGGCACTGGCGGCCACCTTGCTGCGTAACAAGGGCGTGCAGGTGTGCACGGTAGCAGGGTTTCCGCACGGCAACAGTCATAGTGATGTCAAGGTGGTGGAGGTAGCACGCGCCGTTCGTGATGGTGCTACTGAAGTAGACATGGTGCTTAACGTGGGCATGCTGAAGAGTGGCCGCCTTGATGCGGTGGAATCCGATATCCGGGCTGCTGTGAAAGCTGCGAGACAAAGCGTGGTGATCAAGGTGATCCTCGAATGCGCCCTGTTGACGGATGAGGAGAAGTCTGTGGCCTGTCTCCTGGCAAAGAATGCAGGGGCGGGGTTTGTCAAGACATCTACGGGCTTTGCCAAGGGGGGCGCAACGCTTGCGGATGTGGCACTCATGCGATCCGTGGTAGGTGAGTGGCTGGGTGTCAAGGCCGCTGGCGGTGTGCGCACAAAAGCGCAAGCCATGAGCCTGATTGCACAGGGCGCCACACGCATCGGCACCAGCGCATCGGTTGCAATCGTGGCAGAATAACAACAAAAGCGATGAACAGAACACGCTCCATGCGCACAACCCGCGCAGTCTTTCCGGTTGTCACACTGCTCATACTGATTTCTGCGTGCTCAGGGCCGACCAGCACGGTGCTTGTGGCCACTGAGGATACGCCGTTGCTTCCCACACCGGCTGTCGTGGAGGACTTTGATCCGCGTCCGTATCGTGAGGTGCCGCCACCGGTGCACGCAGAAATCAGGCACGACGCACCCGAATCCCTGCTCCTTGGAAAAGCGGACAAAGGTCAGCGGCAGATGCGGAAGGGGTATCGTATCCAGCTGCTTTCCACGCGCAGCAAGGAAGAAGCTGACCAGATGTCAGCGCAGGCTATCCAATGGTGGGGGGAGGAGCGCAAGAAGGGCAACCTGGCGTGGGTGCTGTCGGGAGTGAACGGTGTGCCGCCGGTCTATCAGGACTTCAGCGAACCCTATTGGCGCGTGCGCCTGGGCAACTTTGTGGCGCGCGAGGCGGCGCAGCAAGCGTTGGAGGCGGTCAGGGAGCACTTCGGCGGCGCCTTTATTGCTCCGTCTGAGGTGCGCTTGCGGTAGCGGCTACCGCAAGGCGCTTTCGAGCGCTGTGGCCGCATCGGTCCTTGTGTCCCGGTACTTGACTATCACGGGTGCATACAGTGAGAGCCCGTGTGCTTTCCCGAAGCGTGAGTTGACCGTGCGGGCACCTGGCACGACGACGGCGCCTGGAGGCACCTCGGTTTCTTTGATCACCCGTTCACGGACCAGGTCAACGAGGCGTGTGGCGGCAGTCAGGATCACGCCGGGTGCGAGTACCGCATGCTGCCGGACAATAAACCCCTCGTAGATCCCGCAGCCGCCGCCAATGAATGCATCGTCTTCTACAATGACAGGCAGGGCACCCGCTGGTTCGAGTACGCCACCGATCTGGGCAGCCGCGGAAAGGTGTACGCGC
>JAAXGV010000050.1 GCA_012271185.1 Rhodothermales bacterium | reverse complement strand
AGGAATCAGGCCCTTTTTCCGGCTTTGTCGCCGCTATATCGGGCATTATAGCCCCGAGGGCTCACAATCTGCCCGTGATCCTTCCCGAGAGGACATAATTACTGGATATGCACCCTTCAACAGCACCTCCCGGAAATTCCGCAGCGCAGACTCCTAGGCGAATCTCGCCTCATGACACGCACCACAGATCAGGCCAGAAGCACACAGCCGGGTGTGATAAGGTCAATCAGCTCAACATGCCTCTGCCACACCCAGTCAGAACAGACTTGTGACGCCATGCGCAAAATCATCCGCTGCTGATGGCATGTCTTTGTGAAGGATGTACGCCGGACACCGTCACGGAGCAGCAGACGAGGGCACGATGGCTGTGGCCAAGAGCGTGACGGCGGAATCGGGCCGCAGTTCATGCCGTCGGCCCTGGCCACACGGATCACCGCCGCCTGACTCTCCGTCCACAACCGGAGAAAATGCTCTATAATGCAAGCTGACGGACCGGCAGTACTGGGCCAAAGTGACCTGAGCAGGGCGATCAACCCTTGACACGCGGAATGCAGATTACCCGCTTTTGCTTCCCGAACCGTAAGACGACAAACCTATGCTAAACTATATCTGGGGAGGGCTCATCGTCGTCAGCCTCTTCTTTGCGCTCGTCAGCGACGTGCGCGACTTCGCGCTGAACACCTATGCAAACGGCCAGCCGCTGCCGGTTACGGTGACACTGCCAGGCGACTATGATGCGGACGCTCGCATACAGCGTGCCACGGTGTCCATTGCTGCCCCGGACTACAGTGCACACTTCCGGGTTCAAGACGCAGCGTCCCTCACTTATGATGCCGATCTCATCCAGACGGCCCAAGGGCGGCAGCTCCTGTTTGCCCAAGGCGCAGCAGTGCCCGAACCCTTGTCGACGATATGCAGCATGCACTCGCGCGACGAAGGCTGCCGCGGAACACTCGCAGGCACATCCGCCAGCGGCACGTTTGCAGCAACGGTCACCTTTGATGCGGTCCGCTGGGTCAAGATGAACGCCATCGCTGCCGCCGCGCTGGACTTCGCGGAGACAGCCGTCACCATTGCGTTAGGCCTTATCGGAGGACTGGCACTCTGGATGGGCCTCCTCCGGATCGCGGAAGTATCAGGCATCCTGTATTCGCTGGTTCGCCTGACGCAGCCACTGCTCCGACCGCTTTTTCCGGAGGTTCCTAAGGACCATCCGGCTCTTGGCATGATCGTACTCAACCTGACAGCCAACATGCTGGGCCTGGGTAATGCCGCCACACCACTCGGCATCAAGGCGATGCAAGAGCTGCAGACGCTGAATCCCTCGTCGGATACGGCCACCAATCCCATGGTGATGCTGCTGGCCATGAACACGGCCAGCGTTCAACTCGTGCCACCGGTACTGCTGGTTGCTATCATGGGACTGCATGTCAATCAGCTGTTCTTTTCGATTCTGTTCACGACACTGCTTTCGCTCGTCGTTGCCATCGGTGCCGCAAAGCTGCTGGGTCAGATCAGGATGTACCGTCGTACTAACCCGGAAATCAACTGATGGATACGCTAAGACTGGTCATAGACTACGCGTCGGCCTTTGTACTTCCTGCCATTATCGTAGGGTTTCCACTCTACGGGATGATCAGAAAGGTTCGGGTCTACGAAGAATTCGTTGAAGGTGCCAAGGAAGGCTTCAATGTGGCTGTCATGATTATTCCCTACCTCATCGCGATCCTCTTTGCGATTGGGATGTTCCGGGCAAGCGGCGCACTGGAGTTCCTGACCAACGGCCTGCGGCCGATCCTGGGCGCTGTTGGCATACCCGCCGAGATTGTGCCCATGGGCATCATCCGACCACTGACAGGTTCCGGCTCTGCCGCGATAGTACTCGACATGATCGGGGTGTACGGAGAAGACTCCATCCTGGTCAAGATGGCCGCCACCATGTTTGGCTCCACAGAGACGACCTTCTATGTTATAGCAGTGTACTTTGGCGCGGTCAACATTCGCAAGACGCGCCACGCAGTTCCGGCTGGACTGATCGCGGACATCTTCGCCATGTTCGTTGCCGTGTATGTGGTGCTACTGCTTTTCGGATGACCCTTTTCCTGTCATCCGTTGCGACTGCAGACGATCCTTTGACGGACTACCACTGGAGCATGCACGATCGCCGTCCGGCAAAGGCTGGTCAGGTTCATTTCGCAAGTGCTCCCAAAGACCTGCAGCTGCATGGGCGCCTTTTTGCCAGCGGCTCAGCTCGCCAGGCCGCTACGATGTCTCAGGTGCTTCTCTGTGACTACCCTCGTGCGCCACCAGGACCGGCGCAGCGCCGCTTCAAGACGATCGGGTAAGGCTGCCGCCACAAGACTCAAAATATGCCACTGCTTACGGCGGTGCGTGACCGTGTTCAGCTCCAGTTCGCGGCGACCCCCCTGGTCCAAGATGCACCGCATGCAGGGCCGTATCGTTTCTCTTCAGCTGCGCCCGTGCCCAAGAGCTTGTGAGATTGAGGCTGGAAGGGCCTCGCCTCCACCTGTGAGGATTGCGCCATTGCGGCCCAAGAAGCGTTTCCCGGACGCAATACCACAGCAAGCGCTTATCCCAACCTGCTCAGCAGCCCAGTGAATCCTGACATGGTTGATACGCGGGGGACGCACCACGACCGCGCTCCTGGACGGACAGCTCGCGCCAGGTCACGACATGGGCGGTACAACCGCACAAAGTCCGCAGCTGGCGCTGGCAGTAAGCAGGTGGCGGCCTGCCTACTCGTCACCATCCAGGATATCATCAATGCGGTTGTCGATGTCTTCCAGGTGCAAGCGCGTCATGCGATCGCGTGTGCGGTTGATGGCACGCTGCACATTACGCTGCAAAGTGTTGAGCTCGCCCCGGGCATACGCCCCAAGGTCTGACTGGCTTACATCGATG
>JAAXGV010000037.1 GCA_012271185.1 Rhodothermales bacterium | reverse complement strand
CTTCACGTCCTGCGCCACCTGCTTGAACTGCTCGTTAAGCTGCAGAACTCCGGCCATGTCAGGCTTCTGCTCAGCGGACAGTGGCGCATTCTTGTGGAACTCTACTGTTCGAAGCTCAGCAGGGGGTTCCATGCGCCCGCGCTCTGTAAGCTGCATGACAAGCACGCCCAACAAGAGCCCGGACAGCACCAGGCCAACAGAGAAAAGCACTTGCTTTATACGTGACGACATAGTCCTGCGTCGTTAACCTATAAGTAACATCAGTGCAGATGCTATTGTTTCTGATCCTGGAGCCGCAGCATCGCCGCGCGGGTCATGTCTGCCAGCGCCTTGCGCTTCATCTCGTCGGCGCTGAAGGACGGCCCGAAGCGCACCTGGATGTCCACACTGCGATAGCTGAATGCGTGTGCCAAGTGTCCAAAGAGCGTGTCGTGGTGCTTGTGTGACAGCCTGTGCCGTCCTTCGCTGCCCGGAGTAGGCACGCCATCTATAGCGGCCACATCCATAAACACCGTCTGGATACGCCCCATGCCTGATATCGCTTCAAACGCTCCTGTTTTGAAGGGCAACAGCACATCGCCCCAGCCTATCCCCCCCTCCGGAAACACCATGACCGGGACGCCTTCGGCCAGCCGATTGCGGATCGCTTCCACGAACACGCGCGTACTGCTGCGCCTGCTGCGTTCCACGCCTATGATGCCATGCTCTCGTGCAATCCAGCCCATTACGGGCCACCCGATGATTTCAATCTTGCCTGCAAAGGCGACATCAACCTGGGTCCCGATCAGGATCGGGTCCAGTGCCGTAATATGGTTGGCTACGTAGAGCATGGGCCCGGGCGGAGGCGTTTCCCCCGCCACCGTGACCCGAAAGCGTCCAATGCGGCTCAAGATGCGCGCGCCCCCGCGCTGCCGCTGTGCCTGATACTGCAGCCGCTCAGCCCCCTTGCGACGCCGGGCGCCCAACACCGTGAATACTGTCCATACAGCAATAGCCGAAAGGCTCAGCACTATCCGGAACCAGCCTCGAATCATTCGCATAAGTCTATCATTGGGGCAGGTCCGTGGCCCAAACGGCTGCGCCATTGGTACAAACAGTCCCTCCTGCTGGATCAGTGACCTTGATGACACAAACTGATGTCGTTTTCACGCTTGCGGGCGATGTCCGTCACAACTCGCGCGCCATCAAGCAGCTCAGGCTTTTACGATCCTTAGGCCTAACCGTTACCATCTTCGCGCTGGGTCAAAACCCGGGGGTGCCCTTCCCTGGCGCGGGTGTACAGCTGAACCTGCTGCCGCGCCCCTCTGCAAGCGGTCCGCGATTCTTCTGGAATGTGCATCGCATGTTTCTTCAGGCTGCCCGCAACGTACCCGCGCGTGTTTACCATGCGAGCGACCTGTACAGCCTGCCCGCCATGCGTCTGGCAGCAAAAATACACCGGAGCCGGCTGGTCTACGACGCTCGGGAGTTGTACTCGCATGTCGCTGCCACAGCAGGCCGGCCCTGGGTGCGTGCCTTCTGGTTCCAGGCTGAGCGCCGCAATATTGGCGCAACCCATGCAGTCTTCACGGTCAGCGACAGCATCGCAGATCGGCTCAGTCGCAGCTATCGTATTGCCCGCCCGGCTGTCCTCCACAATGTACCGGATATGCAGCACCCCCTGCCCGCGGGTACGCTGCGCGTGCGGGCAGGTGTGGATAATGACACCGTTCTGATTCTGCACCAGGGACATGTCCAAAGGAATCGGGGCTGCTTTGCCCTGGTCGATGCCATGCATGATATCCACGGTGCCGCAGCAGTGTTTATGGGAGGGGGATCGCTCATGGCTTCGCTGAAACGCGCAGTGCGGGAGCGCGGCCTCGACATGCGCGTTCGATTTGTTGATCCGGTGCCGCCTGATGAACTCCTGCCCGTGACGGCGGATGCAGATCTCGGCGTGACACTGCTTGAAGACACATGCCTGAACCACCGATATGCACTGCCCAACAAACTGTTTGAGTACCTCATGGCTGGTGTACCTGTGCTTGCCAGCGATCTGCGGGAGATGCGAGCGGTAGTGCAGGACTTCAACGTAGGCATGGTCGTTCACCCTTCAGATCGCACTGCGCTGGTCCGGACACTGCAACGCTGCGTAGATGACGCCGAAGCACGGCAGCAGTGGAGCATCAATGCAGCGAAGGTCTTTGACCGGTATAGCTGGGCTATTGCATCGGAACGGTTTACGACAGCCTATCGCAAGCTGCTGGCATGACCTGTCGCTACACAGGGCCCCTTCTTGCCTTGCTTCTGGCAGCAGGCTGCACCCAGGCCGATGAGGCCAACAGTCCCGCGCCTTCGCCGCAAGATCCTGCGACTGTGGCCAACAACACGCCGTTTGCGTGGCCATCATTTGACGAAGCCATAGCCACAGGCAAGAGACAGGGCAAGCCGATCCTGATCGACATCTACGCGCCATGGTGCGGGTGGTGCGCCCGTATGCAGCAGGAAGTTTATGGCAACGCTACGCTTGCAGCTTTTGTGCATCACAACTTTTCGCACGGACGCCTCAACATTGATGATGCCGAGACGACACACAGCTTCATGGGCTATACCCTCACCTCGCAGGAGCTGGGGTACGCGTTTGGCGCTACGGGAACACCCACCACGGTGTTCCTGACCTATGAGGGCGTATACATCACGCGCATGGATGGCTATATGGCACTCGAGCCCTTTGGCAAGGTTCTACAACACATCGCCAGTGGCGCATATCAGGCCGGTACACCGGAGTCCTTTGAAACAGCCCATGATCGGGCAACATCTTTGTGACCAACCGGCCTGCGTGAACAAGCGGCCTCAGGCACTGCGAGTCTGGCGGACAGGAGAATCTCACGTGCCGCTGCCGGAGACCGGGCCCACGAAAGCTGACCTGACATTCCTCTGCAGGCATGCCAGCAGAAAAACCAGTGCTGTCCTGTCCTTTGGCGCATGATCGGCCACTGTGACGCTGACGATAGCGTTTGGCAAACCTCTAATTGTGCTTGCAACCTCAGAGCCGGACCTCTTGCGCGGCGCTTTACGGCATCCGGCCGGCAGGCTCGGTCCCTGCCAGGCGCACCGCGCCACACTCATAGACCTCTTCGCGCCGGTGCTGCAGGAAAAGTTTCCTTGCATGTGACGCAGCACACTCACGGTAATCCACGTCGGCATACACTATGCCTTCTTCTTCTTCCGGGCCCCTGGCAATGACGTGACCCTGAGGGTCCGTCACGAACGAGCCCCCTCCAAAGTGAAGCACGTCTTCTTTTCCTACGCGGTTTGCAAGCGCCATGAAGAACCCATTCTGAAACGACGCCACCCGCAGCTCAGCCTCAAACAGTCCGGCTGGCCACTCTCCGGTCGTACCAGCCTGTGGCACGACCACCAAGTCCGCCCCCCCAAGCGCCAAGGCCCGTAGGTATTCAGGATAATGACGGTCATAGCAGATCGCCACGCCTATGCGGCCGGCAGCCGTAGCATACACCGGTGCCAAGGTGTCTCCCGGCGTGTAGTAGCCCTGCTCATGGAATCCCTCGTAGTCTGTGATGTGCATCATGCGCGTACAGCCCAGGAGCGCTCCATCCGCATCGACGACGGGAGAGGTATCGTAAGCAATGTCTCCTGCACGTTCATACAGGTTAAATATGACGACGACACTGTGGCGCTGCGCAGCCTCCATAAAGGCCTCGGTCGTGGGGCCAGGTACAAGTTCTGCAAGTGACAAGGCGTCCGGCCCGGCTCTGTGCTGCGGGTAGAATGGAGTAAACGACAGCTCTGGATAGACGATGAGCCTGGCTCCCTGGTCAGCCGCTCTCTCCAGCTTGTCCAGTCCGCGGCGAAGATTGTCCTCGAGAACTTGGGACGCGCGTTGCTGAATCAGTGCTATTCTGGTATGCATGCGCAGCAGTAAAGTGCTTAGTGGCTGTGACGATACGTGGCAGTCCTGCAAGATCGTGGTGTAGTGTCACGCCACCGTATCCCGACTCCACCAGGTGCCGCTGCACACGAGGCCCGTAGTCAGCATGAACTTCCAGCACCAGGCTGCCACCTGGCGTAACGAAAGGCTGCAGCCTGGATATAGCCCGGTAAAATCGCAGCGGGTCCTTCCCGCACGTCAGCGCCACGGCAGGTTCAAACCCCCGCACGTTGTACGGCAATGCGCTGTACTCGTCTTCCGGCACATACGGGGGATTGGACACGATAAGGTTAAACGGTCTTGTGACGGAAAAACCGGACACGGGTGACAGAATGTCTGCCTGAACGAAGGACACTGCCAGGTCCAGCGAACGGGCGTTTTCCTCGGCCACACGAAGCGCTGCCTGGCTTATGTCGCAAGCCACCACATGAAGGTCGGACCGCGCCTCCTTCATCGCCAGTGCGATACAACCGCTGCCGGTTCCCACATCAAGCACACGGGCCCCAGGGTACGCTTTGATGCACCTGAGAGCAGCCTGGACGACCAGCTCGGTTTCGGGCCTGGGGATCAGCACGTCTGGTGTAACACGCAACCGAATCCCGCAAAAATCAACCGTACCAAGAACATACTGAAGCGGTTCGTGGCGTCGGCAGCGTCCGATGGCTTCTTCAAACAGCTGCACATCGTCCATGCCTGCTTCCTGCTCCTCCCAGGCAATCAGACTTGCAGCGTTTACGCCCCGGATCCCCTCCACAAGCCACCGGGCCGTCCGGCGGGGTGCAGAGATTCCTGCATCCAGCAGTGCACGGGCGCCAGCGTCCACAAGCGCACCCCACTGCCATGGGCCAGCGGTATTTAGGCGTGTGTCAAAAGCAGTCCAGTCCTTCATGAAGCGGCGCCCCTCTTCTTCAGGGTTGAACGCTTGAAGAGGTTCGATGACTCACCCCGCCGGTGCAGGGGCCTTGGCACAATCTGCAGAGCCCCCGCTTGGCTCCCTGTTCTGAAAGGGCTTAGACTGCCGCCGATATACACGCCGCTCAATCTAGATAGGCCGATTACCCCGTGGAGTGGTATCTTCGCTGGTCGGGCGTTCAAGCCCGAGCACGCACACCTGCACAACCGGATTATTTGAAAAGTGACACTTCCGTTTATCAGCGAGGCATGGCAGGCTAAAACATCCTTGGCTTATGGAGTTTGATTTTCCCGTGCCGCTTGTACTTGTAGCGGCGCTGGCCGCACCTGTTGTGGGGGCGATGCTCTATCCGGCACTGCATACCCTGCCGACGGCTACCAAGGTGTTTGACAAGTTCATGTTCATAGCCGTCCCGCTGCTGATTCTCTACCACATCTTTTCCCACGCATGGCCGGGCGAGATCATCATTGCGTTGATGCTGATGCTTGGCGGGCTTGTCACACCGCTTCTCCTTGAACGTGCTTCCCAGTACTTTTCCACACATACAGACTCCGTAGCGC
>JAAXGV010000009.1 GCA_012271185.1 Rhodothermales bacterium | reverse complement strand
CCACCCGCCTGTGCAGTGTGCCTTCCGGTCCCCCATCAGTGCGCGGGCACGCCGCAATGCGGTGACGCTGTTCACAAAGGTCCGCGGCCGCCGCATCAGCGGCGTCCACGTGGCTCCCGGTGACAGGATTCTGATACTGAAGCTTGACGGGGAGTGCGAGCTGCAGGTATTTCTTTTCGGGTCTCGCGCGAACGCGTTTCTGGTCGGCGGTAAGGGGACCGTCATGGAAGCGTTTCGGCAAGCGGCATACTGGAATGGGCGTGCTGTTCCCGCACCTCAGGCGGCAGCACTGCCGGACCATTACCGCGCGTTTCTGGAGCGCTGGCAGCCTGGCACGCATAGCGTTTCGCGGGCGCTCAGCGGCGCACTCACCGTGTTCGACAGCACGCTGGTACTTGAAACCATGCACCGGGCTGGCGTGCCAGAGAAGCCTGCTGCTTCGTGCACAGGCAGGGACACAGAAGCTCTGTGTGCATCGGCACTGGCTGTTGGCTGTGCGCTGGCACATCCTGCGCCGCGCATCTATATGGAAGGCGGCGTCTTTTCGCTCATTGCGCTGGAGACCTTTGCTCACGCGAAGGCACAGCATCATGTGACTGTGGAAGGTGCTGTGCGCTCGTGGGTGAAGCGCCGGCTGGCGCAGCACGCGCTTGCATCAATGCGCGCTCCAGTTCAGAAGACGCTGTCCCAGGCTGAAGCCAAAGCACGGCGCAGCGCCCGGAACCTGCGCCGTGCACAAGACAGCGCCTCCCGTGCCGCGACCTATGAGCGTTATGGGCACCTGCTGATGGCCAGTCCGCAGCCTGCTGGCGCCTTGTCTGCGACACTGCCAGATCTTTTCGGGGGGCAGCTGCCAGTAACGATCCCGCTAAAGCCGGCGCTGGACAGCGTAGGCAATGCCCGGCGGTATTACGAAAAAGCGCGCAAGGCGCGCGTTGCCTGGGAAATGCTGGACCGGCGAGTGGAAGCTACGGAAGCGGCCATAGAGCGCCTGGGGGCGCTGTTGGAGGAAGTCAGCAGGCTTGAGTCCGTCGCCGAAGTCAAGGCCTTCACAGCACGCAACAGCGCGGTCCTGTCACGCCTGGGGGCACGGCGGCACGCATCAGAGCGGTATCCATACCGCACCTACAGATTGGCTCCGGACTACGAGGTGCGCGTCGGAAAGAACGCACGTGACAGCGACACGCTCACACTGCGCCATACGCGGCCGTTTGATCTGTGGATGCACGCCAGGGGCACCACTGGTGCCCATGCGGTGCTGCGCCTGCCGCATAAAGCAGCCCAGCCAAGCGCGGAAGTGATCAGCGCCGCAGCCTCAATAGCGGCATACCACAGCAAGGCACGCGGGAGTGCGTTGGTACCCGTGACTGTAACGCCTCGCAAGCACGTACGTAAAGCCAAGGGCTCGGCGCTCGGCGCTGTTGTTGTGAGTCGCGAAAAGGTTCTCATCGTCAAGCCGGGGCTACCGGATACGTACACTGAGTAATGCTGCTATGGCGTGGTGGGAAGCTGGCCTGCTGGGCCTTCTGCAGGGACTGACGGAGTTCCTGCCCATATCGTCGTCTGCACATCTGGTGCTGGGCCAGGAGGCGCTAGGTATAGAGGGGCAGGGCGATCTCATGTTTGAGGTCTTTGTGCATCTGGGTACGGCGCTCAGCATTGTGACGCTGTACAGACGCCGGATCGTGGCCATTGTAATGGAGACAGCGAAAGCGGTGCGCAGTCCCGTGGCTGTGTATCGGCAAAGCCCCAATGCGCGCCTGGGACTGTTCATCCTGCTGACGTTAGCCCCCACAGGTCTCACGTACGTGCTGCTGACGGAGCCGCTGGAAGCGGCGTTTGAAAGTACCCGGCTAACCTATGCCATGCTGCTCGTGACGGGCATGCTGCTTCTGCTGACGGTTGCAAAGAAGCATGCGGACGGCAGGCTGTCACCGTGGAAGGTGCTGCTCGTTGGTGTGGCGCAGAGTGCCGCATTCCTGCCGGGCATCTCGCGCTCGGGTGCGACAATCTGTGCCGCGCTGTACCAGAATGTGCAACCCCAGACCGCTGCAGACTTTGCGTTCCTCATGGCCGTACCGGTGATCTTTGGCGCTGCCTTCGTGAAGGGACTGACGCTTCTCGAGGCGCCCTCACACGAAGGGGTTCTGGCGTTGACCGTTGGCACGGCCGTGGCCTACCTCAGCGGGATTGTGGCCATCAAGGTGGTGCTGGGCTTCGTCAGGCGCGGCAGACTTCACTATTTTTCGTACTACTGCTTTGGGATCGGCATCCTGGGGCTGCTTCTGGGTCAGCAAGGCATATCATGAATCTCACTCCCTATGAAAGAAGGGCACGCCGCGAAATAGATGAATGGGTTCGCGGCAATGCCTCGCTCCTCGCGAAGGCTTTTGACCTGGTGATGAGGCCGGTGGACTGGGCCATGGAGCAGGCTGTGCCTGCGGCCGTCACGGACCAAGCCGGCGAGGCCGTGGGTCAGTTTCTGTCCGCGCTCAACGATGTGTCAAAGTGGGTTGACAACACGAGCACGTTTGCTGCCAGCGCCAGGTCCCATGGGCTGGATGTGGAGGATGTGGAGAGCTTGCGACACTATCCGCTGAAAGATCTGGACAGGCTGGCCAGGACATGCTTCTCGCAAAACGCCATACTGGCGGCACTCAGTGGCGGAGGTGCAGGACTGGGTGGCTTCGCCCTGATTGCTGCTGATATCCCGATCCTGTTCATGATCAACTTCCGTCTGATACAGCAGGTCGGAGCTGCGTTTGGCTTTCCGATGAAGAGTCCGGAATACAGGCCGGTGGTGCTCTCCATTTACAATGCTGCAGCTGCCAGTACCCGGGACGCCCGGGGAGCGGCGTTGCGCGAGGTCACCGTAGCCGCAGCGGCGTTTGCAGGTGCCGCAGACTACAGGGGGCGCGTCCGTGGCACTATCGCCGACCAGAGTCGCCACTTGCCGCGTGAGATAGCCAAGAACCTTGTGGGCCGCAAGCTTCTTCAGGCTATTCCGCTGGCCGGGCCGGCTGTTGGGGCCGGGATCAACTACTGGTTTACGACCGAGACAGCCAAGACGGCGTTTATGCTGCTTCGGGCGCTGCACCTGGAATACAAGGAGAGGCAGTAACTGGTGTCACTTGTAGCTATCGTAGGGCGTCCCAACGTCGGCAAGTCCACACTCTTTAACAGGCTTACCGAAGCACGTCAGTCGATCGTGGATGATGAGTCTGGCGTCACGCGTGACCGCATATACGGGCAGGTCGAATGGAACGGGTGCGTGTTCTCGCTGATCGATACGGGGGGCTTCGTGCCGAGATCGGCTGAGGGCTTCGAAAAAGCGATACGCGAACAGGTCCATGTAGCTATTGACGAGGCGGACGTGGTGCTGATGGTGGCTGATGTCACTGCAGGCGTGACGGATCTGGACCAGGAGATGGCCCGCATACTCAGGCGCAGCAATAAGCCTGTTCTCGTCTTGGGCAACAAGGCTGACAACAGTGAGCGGCGCTATATGGCTGCCTCTCTGTACAGCCTGGGGCTGGGAGAGGTGTTTCCGGTAAGTGGCACCAACGGGATGGGTACGGGCGATTTCCTGGATGTGCTGGTGAGTCAGCTGCCTGCGGACAAGCCCAGACAGCCGGGTGACAGGCGCGGATACATTGCACTGGTGGGGCGTCCCAACGTAGGCAAGTCCATGCTTGCCAACGCGCTGCTGGGTCAGGACCGGTCCATCGTGACTGATATCAGCGGCACGACGCGTGATGCCATTGACAGCCCCGTCACGTATGGTGGCCAGGAGCTGGTTCTGGTTGATACGGCCGGCCTGCGCAAGCGTGCACGCGTAGCCGGGAATATTGAGTTCTACTCCGTGCTGCGTACCGAGCGTGCGATTGAGCGCTGCGACATCGCGGTACTGGTGCTCGACGCGACACAGGGGCTGGAGGCCCAGGACATTCGCATATTAAAGGAAGCGGAGAAACAGAAAAAGGGCTTGCTCATTGCGGTCAACAAGTGGGACCTCATTGAGAAGGAAACCAACACCGCCCGCGATTTTGAACGGGAAATCAAGGGAAGACTACAGACGCTGGACTATGTGCCTGTTATCTTCGTATCCGCGCTGACACGGCAGCGTGTATTCAGGGTGCTTGAGCGGTCTGTCCGGATCCTTGTGGAACGTGCCAGGCGTGTGCCAACGTCAGAGCTCAATGAGGTGCTGCAGAAGGCCTTGGGACGGCACTACCCGCCGAGCTATCGGAATCGCCACATCCAGATCAAATACGTGACCCAGCTCAGCACGCATGCGCCTGTCTTCGCCTTTTTCTGCAACTATCCGTACGGCGTGTCCACGAGCTATACACGATACCTGGAACGGCGCCTCCGTGAGTCGTTCGGGTTTGAAGGTGTTCCGATCTCCATCGTGTACCGTGCCAAATCGAAGCGCAAGGCAGAATAACGGGCGCGCTGGCAACCGGAGGTGAAGCTGCGCTTTGGGGCGCGTCATGGCATGTCCCATCGTGAAACTGAAGTTACCCCCCTTCAGTGCGCGTGTCAGCGCATGGACGCAGGTCTTTTCGGAGGTGAATTCAGGGTGGTTCGTGGCACAGCCCGATGGTATCAGGCTGTACGGCCGGGGCAGGGTGTTCTGGCAAGACCTTAGGGCCGGGCGGTTATCTGACCCTGATGTTCAGCAGCTCAAAGGCGCGCTTTTGCGTCGCCGTCAAGGGCGCCCTCATGGTGACCTGGTGCGCCTTGTCCATGGTGATCTTAGGGACTGCGATGCTGCGGCACAGTCCCGACAGCTGCTTCATCAGACTGGCGTAACTCATCGCGTGGTCGCCGGTGGCGGTGCGCTGGGTCCGGGCCTTCTGTTCTGTCTGCGCAGACCGCCGGGCCGGGGTCACCACGCGCGTGCGTTGTGCCGCCTTGCCGTCC
>JAAXGV010000139.1 GCA_012271185.1 Rhodothermales bacterium | reverse complement strand
GCCCGTGCGCTCCATAGCAAGGCGCTTCGGCTGGTGGTTGACAAGGGCGTCAATGGCTTCCCACTGACCGCTCCGAAAAGTGGCCTGAGGATTCCCTGTCGCCTTCCGGAGCAGGCACTGGGCTTCGAGAAATTCCGGCCCGCCAAGCCGCACGGATTTGCTGTAGTCCATAAGTTATGTAGTCTAATCGGGGACACCCGATCTCGAGTGGCAAAACGGCAAACACAACACCGTCTCGTCAAGCAGGCCATCAGCACGAGTACTTGTCCCTGCCAGTCAGTGCAGGGCTGCATGGCAGTAATCCACGCACTTCTTCATCTCCTCCATGACCGAAGATCCCTCGGGGATATCGTATTCCAGTTCAATCATTGCCGTGATAGGATAGCCTTCTGTCTGCAGAAGACGCAAAGCCTCTCCAATCGGCGTATCTCCTTCCCCCCACGGTACGTTGGCTCCACCATTTTCCGGGGCCCGGCGATCCTTGAGGTGCAGGTGGGTAATGCGGTCATGATACTTCCGGATAACGGGCACCGGGGAAGTACCCAAGGCTGCCACATAGTGACCAATATCCAGGTTCAGCATGTTGTTCGGCGAAAACGACAGCGGCACGTCCCAGCTGAAGCTCTCGTCAGCAACCTGGGTGTGGTTGTGCATGCCCGTCAGCAGGTTGTGCCTGGTCGCAAACGGCCCCATGCGCTCGGCAGCCTCGTTGGAAATCTCGAAGGAGACGCCGCGTGCCCCAACGGCTCTGGCGGCATTGAAGGCATAATCAATCTCTGCATCAGACCAGCGCGGCTGACCGAGCTTCAGAATATCAATATCAACGCCGCCATCGCGGTACATCCGGCCCAGCTCCGTGAACCGGTCCATCGATGCGCCCACCCGCCATTCCTTCATCTGTTCGCCGTGCGCCCGGCGTGCTGCTCCCGCTTCTCGGCGCTCTTCCAGGCTCATCTCGCGGAAGTTGCGGGGCATCGCAGGTCCGGCAGGCGCACCGGCAAAAGCCTCCGCCGGACCGCCCATCAGCTCAACAGCGGACAGCTCCAGTGCCTGCATATAGGCAAGAATCTCCTCCGCGCTGCCTGGGATCTGCCGGAAGCTGTACGAGATTGCACCAATCACGGGCTTAAGAGGCCGGGCATACAGACCCCAGACAGGGATGACTGCGGCAGCAGCAGTCCCAAGAAACTGGCGGCGGGAAACGGTACTCATAAGCAGGAATCCGGATGCTTCAGTGGTCAAGGTAATACAAGCCGGGCAAATTACGAAACTGGCCACCAAGGTCCAGACCGTACCCCACCACAAACCGAGGACCACACCTGAATCCAACATGGTCTATCGGCACGCTGCTTCTCCGGGACTGCAGCAGCGCTACCACCGTTACTGAGGCCGCACTGCGGCGCTCCAGCTCTGAGCGCACATGCGCTATCGTGCGTCCTGTATCGACGATGTCCTCTACGACAATAACGTGGCGCTCCTGCACGCTGGAAACCAGCGGCCCCAGCTCCTTTACGTAGCCTGTGCTTGTGGTACCATGCCCGTAGGACGCGAGTCGCCAGAAGTCCGCATCCATCGAAATATCCATTGACCTGATGAGATCAGCCATAAACATGAAGGCCCCGCTCAGGAGGCCAATGATCAGCGGGTTGCGGTCCCGATGTGACCGGGACAGCAGACGCCCGAGCTCCTGCGCACGAGCCTGAATGCTCGCTGCATCCATGAACAGGCGAAGGTTGTCGGGCAATGGAAAAACCATGCTCCACTCACGTGTTGTGGCCTGGTTGAACGGCGCTCTCGCCAGTAAGCGTCATGCTCCGGGCAGCGCGTCGACCTCAAACCTTGCAACCCGCCGCGTGCCCGCGCACACCCGGAAGCTCCCGGAAAGCCGCACACACACCAGCCACACGATCTCTGAGCCACTGATAACCACCTGCGCCTTGGACCGGCTACCGACGCGCACCTTGGCATCAGTAAGCACGTCGCTCACCTTCCTGGCCTGCGTCATCCCAAGCGGTATCATGCGGTCGCCGGGCAGCCAGCGCCTGACCAGAAGCGGGAACTTAAGCTGATCCGCATCCGCATAGACCATAGCAGGGGTCCCGCTATGCAGGCTTATCGGACGCTCATCCATTAGCGATACCCCCAACCTTCCCACCGGTGTGTCTATGGTCTGCCCAAGGTTCAGCCACGCCTCTGCACCCTCGTCATGCTCGGCCGATCGATCGAATCGCAGCACCTCACGTCCGCGCCAGACCGTGCCTGCCCTCGCTTCTGCACGTCGCCCCGGCTGCGAAGCCAGCAACGACCATACGGAGTCTGCGAAGGAAGCTGGTGCGCCAGGCAACCAGCGCCGGAGAGCTTCCAGGATCATGCGGCGCTGCCACACCTCCGGCAGCGCATCAAGCACCTTCAGGTTCAGCTTTCGGCCATGCGCAGCGCGACTGAACTGCTCCCTGAGCTCAGGCTCAAAAACGGCCTCCACATACTCGCGCATCAGCTCCGCACTGCGCGCAATATTATCAGTGGCACGCGGACCCAATACTTCTGAGAGGGCCGGAATAACGCGGCTTCGGACCACGACACGGCGATACCTGATGTCACTGTTGGATTTGTCTTCACGCCACTGCAGCCCCGCATGCCGGGCGTAATCCGCAATATCAGATCGACTCAGGCGCAAGAGCGGACGCACCAGTGCTGCACCTCCAAGCGCACGCCTATAAGGCATCCCTGCAAGCCCCTCAGGCCCTGAGCCGCGGCTCAGATTCAGCAAGACGGTCTCTGCCTGATCATCGGCATGATGTCCGACAGCCACGAAGGCCAGATCCTGACGAGTTGCAAGCTCTGCAAAGACTTCATACCGCAAGTCACGTGCAGCCATCTGGACCGAGATGCCTAAGCGGCGTGCACAGTCGCGGGCGTTCCGGTACTCGACATGGCATGGCACGCCATACCCCTGACTCATGGTCCGAACAAGCAGCTCATCCGCTTCAGAGTCGCCGTCACGCAGTGCATAATTGACATGTGCCACCTCAATACCATAACCAAGCCTGATCAAGGCATCCACCAGCACAGTTGAGTCCATGCCACCGCTGGCGCCAACAAGCACACGTGCACCACCTGGCAATAACCGTTTGCATGCAATGAACTCCTGAATGCTGCGCAGCAACACGACGCGATCGTCTACAGTGGTGCCTTGCTAAAGCGGCGCTTGAGCTCTTCCTTGGAAATCCTGATCAGCACAGGGCGCCCGCTGGGCGATGAATAAGGATCTTTGCACTGAAACAGCTCATCGATGAGCGTCCTCATCTCCTCCGGTGCCATGGCAGTACCCGCCTTGATGGCCCCGCTGCGTGCAACGCTGCGCGCGAGGTTCTCGCGCGGACTGACCCGCATCTTATCAGCGTTATTCTTGTACTCCGACAGGACCTCATGCAGAACGTACTTCTCCAAGCCTGATCGCAGGCCTTGAGGCATACCGTGGACAACTACAGTGCCGCCGCTGTACTTGTCAATGTTGAAGCCCAGTGACTCAAGAAGCGGATGCAGCTCATCAAACAGCGCCAGGTCACGCGGATCCAGGTTGGTTGTCTCTGCAAAAAGCAGCTGCTGGGAAGCCACCGTGCGCCCATCTATGGTGTTCAGCGCACGCTCATACAGGATACGCTCGTGGGCGGCCCGCTGGTCAAGAATCATGAGCCCCGTTCTGATAGGCGTACAGATATACTCGTTGTGCAGCTGCCAGATCTGCGGTCCGGCGCCTTCCTTTTCGGACTCCGCCACATCAGGCGCATAGACCACATCAGACAGCTTCCCTTTAGGTACTAAGGGCTTCCGCCCGGCATCGGATTCCACCTGCATGGTGATGGACAACCCGGAAGTACCCGGCGCGCGCGGGTGGAGTGTACCTGGCCTCGCAGCATCGAACTGAGGCACCAGGTCAGCGCTGCCCAAGGCTTTGCGTACAACCGCCCGCAAGAATCCGTAGACATCGCGATCACTGTCAAAGCGCACCTCGATCTTCGCTGGGTGCACGTTCACATCAACGTGCCTCGGGTCCAAAGACAGAAAGATCACAAAAAATGGATACCGCCTGTGTGGCACCAGCCCCTCATACGCGGACATCACGGCATGCTGCAGCGACATGCTTCGCACACTGCGGCCATTAACGTACAGGAATCGCTCCTTCCGGCTGCGGCGCATCTGCTCTGCACGGCACACCAGGCCATAGGCCGAAATGTAGTTGGTGCTCTCCCGCAAAGGGATCAACTGCCTGCCATAACGAGTGCCGAAAATCTGCTCCACCCGCGCGCGCAAAACCCTGTTGTCGTCTTCTCCCGGGCAAGGAGCAAGACGGTGCACCTCCGCGCCGTTATGCACCAGCGAGAAGCCCAGGCGAGGATTCGCCAGGGCCTGAGCAAGGAAGATGTCCACGATGTGTGAGAACTCCGTGGCTGGCGACTTCAGAAAAGCACGACGTGCCGGCACGTTGTAGAAAACGTTGCGCACATCGATGGCCGTTCCTGCTGCTGCCGCACACGGCTCCGAAGCCTGTATCTCCCCGCCGTGAATCCGTACCAAGTGTCCCTGATGATCCTCCTGGCGCCGGGTCTTGAGCGTCACCTGCGATACCGCAGCAACAGAAGCTAGCGCCTCACCGCGAAAGCCCAGCGTCCAGATCTGGTTCAGCTCGGCTGCGGTCCTGATCTTGCTCGTGGCATGACGCGAAAAGCACCGGACAGCATCTTCGGGGCTCATGCCGCAGCCATCGTCGCGCACAAGGATCTGCTGGCTTCCCGCACGCTTGATCTCGATGTTGATGTTCTGGGCACCGGCATCGAGGGCATTTTCCACGAGCTCTTTCAGTGCGGATGCCGGACGGGCCACAACGTCACCAGCCGCAATCTTGTTGGCCAGTGAGGAAGGCATGACGTGAATGCGCGGAGAGCTCACGCCCCGTTCGTTAGCCATCAGCTGCGCGCTACCCGCCTAGCGCATTGTAGATGTAAAAGGCAAAAAAAAGCAGCGCTGCCAGATACAGTAGCGCAAGTGGGCTGCGCCGGCGCCGGGCATAGCGCTGAATCCGCATTCGCCGCTTCAGGCTTTCATCGCGGGAAGGATCGTAGTACCGCGGCTCATAGGAAAAGGAACGCGGCTTGACCTTTCTTTTGTTAAGAAACAGACCCATAGCCCTATCCTTGGGCCAACGGTACGCATCCTGCAGATATTCGTTCCGCCCACACTGCCATCGTGCCTAAACGACCAGCAAGAACAGGTAGGCCAGCGGTGCTGCGACGGTCATGCCATCAAAGCGGTCCAGAACACCCCCGTGGCCAGGAAGCAGCCTTCCGGTATCGCCAAGCCGGGCTGCCCGCTTGAAGCGGCTCGCTGCCAGATCGCCCGACGCGCTCGCCACGCCGCAGATCACAGCCAGCACCAGCACCTGAGCCAGGCCAAGAGAATGCGTCACCACATGAAACAGGACAAGCCCGGCAGCAATGGGGCCAACAAGGCCGGCGACATAGCCTTCCCAGGTCTTGTTAGGCGATATCGTTGGCGCAAGCTTGTGCCTGCCCCACAGACTGCCCACAACGTACGCACAGATATCACTGACCCACACCAGCAAAAACACGGTCAAGGTCATCAGCAGGCCCTCCTCCATATGCCGCAGGTGCAAGAAAAAGGACAGCAGGGCCGCAGGGTAAAACGCGCCCGAAACGGTAGCACAAAATCTGTGCAGCGGCATGTCACTCTTTGAAAACGGTATCCACATCAGCAGCGCAGCCAAAGGCAGCATGGCCATACTGGCACCGCCGGGCACAAGCGGGTGCAGGACCAGCAGAAGCCCCATGGAAAAGCCCGCGAAACGCCATGTGAGAAAACCTGCCTGCCGCAAGAGACGATACCATTCCCACTGCCCGATGACAGCAATCAGCACCACCAGCCCGGCAAAGTACCAGCCGCCGAGCCAGGCACCGCCAACAAGGAGCGCCGCCCCAAGTACACCGGTGATGATGCGCCCTAGCAGGTTGGACATGGGTTCCTGCCGCAGAGAAAGATGCTACCTGTGCTCAGGCTGAGCCAGCGCTTCAAGCTCCTCAACAGTTACTGGCGGCGCACTCAGAAGCGCTTCAGCCTCTTCTCTGTATGCCTCGGGCACAAGAACCCGCACCTTTGCCAGGTACCCATGGCACAGGTTCCATGCGTGATCCCGCTGGCTGAGCAGGACCACAGGAATGTCTGCATCCGCGAGGCGGTTCCGTACAAGCTCCGATTCGTAGTCGGTCCCCGAGGAAAAGACGATACGCCATCCATGGTAGCGCATAGTGCTAAGAGCTTCCGCGACGCTGCAGCGCCATAATGATAAGAAGGAAGATGGGAATGCCCAGAATGGCCAGATACCAGGGAAAGACCGATGCCCCCAGCGCGTCCAGTTCTGTGCCACCTCCGGCCTCGCCAAACACGAGTGCAAGCGCGTTGTTGGCGAAGTGGACAATGACCGGCACCCACAGGCTGCCGGTCTGCCATGTCAGGTACGCAAGGTAGATGCCAAGCAGTATCAGCGGCAGCGCCTGGGTAAACCTGAGATGAAAAAGGCCAAAGATAATCCCGGTTGCGGCAATGCCGGCCGTGCCGCCCCATGCACGCTCCAGGTTGCGCTGTACCAAGCCTCGAAAGAACACCTCCTCAAACAATGCGGGTGTCAACGCTACCAGAACGAGGTTGAGCACTAGGCTGCCTTCACCGGAAAGAAGCTTCTCCAGCAGCAGCAGCTGCTCCTCTTCCATCATTCGGGTAAACTCCGGTATCGGAATGGCTTCGTTGAGCTCGCCAATCCAGAAGATGGCAGGAAGGATAGCCAGAAGCCCCAGGAGTGCCAGGCTGACGTCCTTCAGGTTCGGCATGCGGACTCGCAGGAGCAACCACGGACGCGTGGACTGAAGCCGTGCAACCAGGATTGCCAGACCACCCAGCCCGACCACCATCCCGATGGCGTTGCCTGTGAGCAAGGCTGCCACATTCTCAAAGAGCTGCTCGCCTCCCCCTGCCGCCGCTTCCATGGGCGAGACACCTTGCAACACGAGGATAGCCAGGAACGCCACGGATCCAATCGCCATGTACGCAGGGAACCCCCCTACCACGACACCGAAAGCCGTAAGCGCGGGATTAAGGCGCGCCAGCGGCCCGTCGTACAGGCTGTCTGCAGGTACCATCAGTGAGCTCGCCAATCGCAGCAGGATCTAACCGGTCCCAAATCTGTACACCAGCGCGTATCCGCGCCCGTAGCTCAGCCGGACAGAGCGTCTGCCTCCGGAGCAGAAGGTCAGAGGTTCGAATCCTCTCGGGCGTACCTCTCTAGCCGGCATCAAGCTGCCCCTCAGACGCGGCAACCAGCGTGGCCACCGTGGCATCACCGGTGACGTTGCAGGTGGTACGGCACATATCCAGGATACGGTCTACACCAAGGATGAGCGCAATGCCCGCAGCCGGGACACCTATGGACTGGAGGATAATGACCAGCATGATGATGCCCGCGCTAGGCACGGCAGCGGTGCCGATCGATGCCAGCACCGCCAGCAGGATAATTTCCAGCTGTGCACCTAAGCCCAAGGCTATGCCCAGCGTCTGGGCAATAAAGACGGCAGCCACAGCCTGGTAGAGCGCCGTGCCATCCATGTTGATAGTGGCACCCAGAGGCAACACAAAAGAGGAGACTTCTTCAGATACGCCAAGGTTCTTTTCCGCCATCTCCATCGTTACAGGCAGCGTCGCACCACTCGAAGAGGTCGAAAATGCCACAAGCTGGGCCGGCGCAATACCCACAAAGAAGCGCTTCAGTGACATCGGCGTGAGGAACTTCAGGATCGCCGAGTATGTGACACCCATGTGCAAAATCAGCCCCAGCAGCACGACGATCATGTAGAAGCCCAGCGCGCCAATCAGCGACCACAGTCCGCCGAGGTCACCCTCCGACACCTGGTTGAACGTGTCGGCCAAGAGCGCAAAAACACCGACTGGTGCCGTCTTCATGATGATCTCAACGATCTTGATCACCAGCGCGTTGAGACTGTCAAAGAATAAGATGAGCGGCTTGGCACTCTCCCCCGGCAGCATCAGCAGGGCTATGCCGAACAGTATAGCCACAAAGACAACCTGCAGCATGTTGCGGTTGCTTGACGCGGAACCAAAGAAGTTGTCTGGCACCATGTCGACAACGAACTGCAGTGGCCCCCGATCTTCCATGGCGTCGGTGGCCGATTCGGCACGCACCTCGGCAGCCTCACTGTACTCCGCAGTCAGCCGATCCTTTACGTCTTCAGGAACACCATCGCCGGGCCGGAGCACATTCACGAGGATGAGCCCGATAACCAGAGCGGCTACCGTGGTGGCGACGTAGATGCCGATCGTCTTGCCGCCGATACGCGACAGCTTACGCGTATCGGAGAGCGACGCCACACCCGTGATGATGGACGCCAGAACCAGCGGCACGGCAATCAGGAAGAGCGAACGCAGGAAGATTGTGCCAAAGGGAGCAATCCAGTTTCGCGTAAATGTTCCCCATCCCATCGCTGCTGACACGATGCCAAAGAGCAGACCGAGGATGAGTCCGAGGATAATCTGGTTATGAAGCTTCCTGAACCAGGACATGGATTATTAGGGTTGGATTCGCGGGAAGATACAACAGGCGGGCCAAGGCAATAGCCTAAAAGCGGTACTCAAGCCGCAGCACAGGCGCCTGCTGGCCCATTTCTGCCCGGGTCCGCAGCCGGCTGTTATGAAGCTTCGCAGAGATCGCCGCCTCGGCGGCAGCCAGCAGATGATTGACGAAGAACAGGGCAGTCACCCGGGACGCACGCCGAAGAAAATTATTGGCCTCAGCATGTCGCTCTGCATAGGCATAGAACCGGGGCGATACATTGGGCTTGCTGCCGTCACTGGCGGTCTGCTCCGGATCAATTGAAGCGATAAAGATGCCATCGGAATCAACCCAGGTAGGCAGTCCATCCCTGATCAGGAACACATAGTCATCCCATCCCGGGGCAAACTGGAAGTATTTCCCGACAAGCTCATAGTATTGCTGCTCGCCAAAGAATGGGAGCTGGTGTGAAAAGCGTGCCCCGGTTTCCGGATGATACACCAGCGCTTCCACTGCACGGATCTCCAGAATCAGCCGGTGCACCGCCACCTGCTGATCCTGCGTCCACGCGTCAGGCTGAGAAAGGTCAACACCGAACAGGCTTGCGTCAAGGACGATGGGCTCAGCACCCACCGGTATGCCACCCGGAAGAGTATTGAGGTAGGTCACATAGTCATTCAGCCACAGAGCATAGCGCACGGGGCTCCAATGCACGTGCGCTGTGGCTTGATACCCGTCCCGGCCGTCGATACCCTTTGAGCGCCAGGAGTACCAGGCCCAAAGCAGGCTGAGCTCAGCCGCGGCAGCAACCGACGCCTTGATCCAGTCATTATTGTACGCCTGCCCGGCGCCTGGAACCAGCGCCGACAGCCCAAATGCCAGCGGCACACTCTGCCCTGCCTGAAGGTCTGGCGCGGGGTATCCATACTCCAGGGCCGCACGGAGTGTGGCAGGGGTATGGGTCAAAGGTGCTTCCCGCTGCAAGACCTGGGCACGGACCGCTCCCACCGGCATCACCAGGAGCGCCATAAATACAGCGTACCGAACAGTGTGCGGCCCCATCAGATCAGATATGCGGGCGGATGTACTGCTCAAACAGCTCGTAATTGCCGGCCCCCAGTATGAACTCACGGGAAATACCGTCACGGTCGATCACATAGGATATGGGCCGTCCCACAATCAGCTCGCTGTAGTACGGTTCAGGCACGCTATCGGGCGAGACATACCCCGATACAGTATGCTTAGGCCACAGATCTTCAAACATCTCCAGGATTTCCCGGTCTTCATCCGATATCGTGATCACCGTCAAGCCCTGCTCCGCGTAGTTGGTCTGGAGGCGGTCCAGCTCGGGAAGCTCTGTGACGCAGGGCTGGCACCAGGTTGCCCAGAAATTCAGCAGCACCACCTGCCCCTCGTAACCCGAGAGCCGCTGCGTCGCATCGTCTGACAGCAGCTTGAATGTGATGTCCACCGCCGGCTGGTCCAACCCGCTCTCAGCCATCACCTCCTGCTCCATGTTGGCCAGAGCCAGTGCCATAAGCAGTCCCGCACAGAGGATGAGCAGCACCGAAAGCACCGTGCCAGTCCACTCCATGCAGCCCTGCGGCCGGAGCTTATCATTGCTGCGCAGCAGGACCCACAGAAGCACAGCCCCTGCCAAGATCATGCAGGCGGCCACCAAAACGATTGCAATCATATCCGCCAGTATCTACAGGTCAAACCCGAACAACACGCCAAAGTGCCATTGCCATTCCCGCCCGTACCGCACGGTCCGAGCACCTGTTGGCGTAACAAACTCCTCGTCCAGCTCATAATCGAATGCATCCAGTCCGTAGGTGGCACTGGCAAAGACCGCTGTCGGGAGCAGGTAATACGATCCGAGCTTCAGTCGCAGCTCAGCGCCAACGTCGCGGCGGAGGGAACCCGTCCCGGGCCAGACTGCGGCACCATCGGCATACAAGCGCAGGTATGCTTTGTCAAGATACAGAAAGAGCAACTGCTTGCCGATGTCCGGCATGACCGGCAGCGCATAGGATGCCTGCATCCACAATGTCCTGCTGCCCCCCAGCGCATAGAACGGGTAGCCGCGTGCCGCTGCAAGGCCACCCACATAGTCGTTATAGAAGCTGTCTCTGCTCCTGCCCAGGATCGCAGATCCCCACAGGCGCAGCGTAGCACCATGCATGGCACCACGTACACGACCAGGCAAACGTGTGCCCCACTGCGCATCAAGGCGCAGGCGGTGGAAAGAATCCCTTTGATATATCGGAACAAGAAACCCGTTCCTGATGTCAAAGCGGTCCAGAAGCCGCCCGGATTCGTGCTCATAGGCCAGGTCCACCGTGAGTCCTATCGGCAACACATCCGCCTCGCGGTGCGAAGACAGCGCCTCAAAATACAGGCGCAACAAGCCCGCACGCCCGATGAAATACCGGGACGAAGACTTAGGAACAGACTGAAGCAGCTCCCGCGAAAAGAACTGGTCTGTCGCAACACTGTATGGGCTGTACCGGTAGCCCGCCTCAGCGACAAGGTAGCGGCTGATCTTGCTCCTGGCATAGAAGCTGGCCTCCCAGAGTGCGTAGGTCAGGTCAATCAGCGTCGTGTCAGGAAAGCATGCAGTACACGGAAACTCCTCCAGGGAGAACCCATTCTCCACGCGCCGGCTGATGTTGAACAGCTCCACGGAAAGCTGTGGCGACCAGCGCCTGGGAATAAAGCCGAGGCCCCGCGAGTAATCGAACAGCAGAAACGCATCGCGCTCCAGTGATAGCAGGTTTGCAGGGGAGACAGCATCAGCAAGTGAGCTTGCCGGCTGCGATGCAGGCCCAAGCAGCAGGCCTGCAAAAAAACTCATCCCTTCCAGTATTTCGCGGCTGGAGGTGTAGAAGCCTGCCTTCGTATTGCGGAGCAGTGTGCCTGCGCGACTGCGCTCCGGTAGCTTGCGGTCCAGGTTGTTGGCGCGCCGTGAGACGTACTGATCCAGCCGCAGGACCGGGAACAGGCTGAACGAGGTGTAATCACCACGGTAGCGTCTTGAGCTTTCCGGAACGACTGGCGTATCCATCGTGCCCTGATGCGTGCCCTTCTCCAGCAGTGCAGGGAACTTGTACTGCGTGGGCACTGCCACGGGTGCAGGTTTTTCTAGCAGTGCAATCTTGTAACCATCCCACTGGTAGTGCGCATATGCCAGCGCGCCATCGGCGCGGACATCCGGCATAAAAGCGCCGCCCAGTACCTGCGTCAGCTGAGTCGATACGCCTTCGGATCTCCGGTACACGTTGTAGATGCCCGTCGCATCAGCACTGTAATAGAGATCGTCTTCCCGAAACGATGGCGCACGCTCATCTGCGGGCGTAGCCACCACACTCTCCTGCCTGGTGCCATCGACGTGGGCACGCCACAGGTCCCGGCCATGAGCTCCCGGCGCCAGACGTGCAAAGTATATCCAGTCATCGTGCCAGGCAGGGTCACTGACCTGCGTGCCATCGTTGTAACTGGTCACGGGGCGGATGTCACCTGAGGATCTGTCCAGAACCATCAGGTTGGTACTGCCGTCACGCTGGCTCACAAACGCGATGCGCACCGCATCGGGTGCATAAGCGGGATGCGATGCACGGGCATCATGGGTCAGCCGGATCTCTTTTCTGTCATCCAGCGTCAGCTCATACAGATCATTGTACAAGTACCCCTCTGAGGTTGTCCTGCGGCGCGCATACACAACAGCCTCCCCGTCAGGCCGCCAGGACACAGCGCCTCCGACATTCTGTCGCAGGCGGTGGCCTAGTGCACAGGTGTGCGCAGGCGGTGCAGCACCCAGCTCAAAAGCGATCAGCGTGTCTGCGGTCAGGTCACGCACATACAGGCTGGTCTGTCCGAAGTGTCTGCGCCCACTCGCGACGTATGCCAGCTGCGTGCCATCGGGCGAAAATGCCGGGTAGTAGTTCGCATGGCCCTCTTCCTCAACCAGCACACCCTGCACGAGCGAGGAACGCAAGGCTTGGGTTGACGCCTGATACGCTGATTCCAGTCCGCCCATCCAATCATGGTAGACGGAGTCGGCACTGCGCCCCGTTACCGCACTCAGGGCCCTCTCCACGTTCCAGTTGCGCCACCTGCTGAGCGCATGGGTGACATCCGCCAACACCGACTCGCCATAGGTCTGCGCAAGGTAGCGCGTAAACGCGTATCCGTGGTTATAGACACCCTCCCGCATCAGGCTCGACTTGGAGTAGAAGCTGCCCATCTCTGCGAGCGACAGCGCTTTGCCGTCCAGGACGCGCGTGCGAAGCATCATGTCGCGGTGCGAGTCCCACTGATCAAAGTCCAGGAATTCACGCTGGTACTGGGCCGTTCCTTCAGCCAGCCAAGCCGGGTTGCTGAGCCCTGCAATCGGGTAGCTCACAATGACATCGGGAAAGCCGTAGAGCACATCGGGGCGGCGAACGTTCTCGTAGTCCAGGACCTGCAGGTACACGAACGGCAGCCTCCGGGACATTTTCATGGACGCCTGCAGCTGCACGATGTGTGTGAATTCGTGTGCTATGACATTCTGCAGCCAGCTGTGGTCTCCCCGCAGAGGCGAATCCAGAGCCGGCGCCCAGATCTCTATCTTATTGTCATAGAAGTATGCGGCTCCGTTGGAGTAGTCCTCATAGTCTTTCAGTATGATGTGGACTTTTCCTGATGGCGCATAGTCGTACAGCGCGGTGATAGGACCATAGATCTCTTCGGCGATGCGCGCCGCCTCGCGCGCTGAGCGCTCACTGCTGCCACCGCTGGTGCCGGCATGGTAGAGCACGGTGAAGTGGTCTGTTTCGATCGCGTACCACTGCAGCTTCGGCCGCGCAAAGTCCATCAGAGAAACGGAAACCTGACCCCATGCAGGCAGCACCGCAGAGAGGAGCAGAGCCGCAGGCGCTATGAACCGCCTCGTGCTCACCGGATCACAGCCATCCTGATCAGCTGCGCATCCGTGCGCCCCTTCGCATCCCTCGCCTGGATGCGCGCAAAGTACAGCCCGCTCTCCACGGCCGCCTGCCACTGGTACTCAGCAGGGCTTCCCCCGTGCACCGCCAGAACGGCCTCATGCACGACAGTGCCGGCCATATCTGCAATCGTTATTTCGATCGTGGCATCCTGTGATGTCATCAGGCGCAGGAAAGTGTGCCCATTCCGTATGGGGTTGGGCCAGTTGTAGGTTTCGCTGACAATGAGCAGCCGGTCTTCGGGGGGCTGCCCGGCGCCCTGCAACTCAGCAGCATAGTTGACGTTGGCGCTGGTCCGGTGCTGCTCTCCCCATTGAACCGTGCCAGCGTCACTGATGCGGTAGGTTCTCAGCACGCCTGAGCCGGTCACCACCTCGAGGCGGCCGGCCGCCAGACGTGGCGTGGTCAGAATGCTTGCGCCGGCTCCCAGCGGGAAGCCGGGCACCTCAGCGCCGTCCTCGACAGCATACACGGCACCGTCTTTTCCTGCGACTACCACGACAGCGTGGTCTCCGTTGCGCTTTGCCACAAGTGGCTGCCCAACCAAGGTACTGGGCAGGCGGACAGGGAAGCCTGCGGCCATAGCGCCGCCCTGTGTAAAGGCCAGCAGGTACTCGCCTGCCGTCGTCAAGATCTCATGCCTGCCATCGGCGTCAAGGTCTGCCAGCGTGACATGATCCGAAAGCACCGCATCGCCTGCGTAAGCGCTGATGTTCGTGGTCAGCACCCGCCGGTCTTTGCCAAGAATCTGCACGGACTGCGCAAGCACGAGCGTCATAGCGCCCCAGAGCCCGTCCGGACCGGGGGCAAAAGCACCCAGACCACCCTCGTCAAAGGTCCATAACACCTCGCCGGCAACTGTTCTGACGTAGGTCTGCCCGGTGATAATCACCGTACCGTCGGGCATCATCGCCAGGCTGGTGGCATCTGCGGGTAGCAGGTGCGTCTCGATGGTGCCGCCAGCCTGGACAGTGACTACTGCAGATTCTCCCCCACTGGCAAGCAGCACATGAACGGAGCCGTCTTCTGCGGCAACCAGCGGCGCTCTTGCATGGTGTTCAGATAGCGCAGCAGGGAACACATACGATCCTGACAGCGCCAGGTCGGGCAACGTGTATGCATTGACTGCAAGCGGGCCTGATGCGTCCCGCACCAGCGTCATCAGGGTATTCCCTGACACAGCGGGGCGCACCAGCGAGGCCAGCGTGGTGGCAGCGCCCTCGGCCACTATGTGGACCTGTCCGGCAGAGCCTCCAGCAAACACGAACGTGAAGCCGTCTCCGCCCCCGATAGAGCTGCCAGGCCCAACAGCGGTCCCCAGGTCCAGATCTGATTCTAGGCTGATTCCGTGTGCTGCGCTCATGCGATAGGTGAAGGTCATCTCGGGACCCGGGGCGGAGAAGTTCTCCAGTATGATGAAGCTTGCGCCGCCATCGTTCGCAGCACTGGATGGCGTGGTGTCCGGACCAAGCCGGTTTTCATAGAAGCGGATCTCGCGTCCGCTCGGCAGCACCGCCCGTACAGGGTTGCCTTCGTAGAAGAAGTCAAACGGTGAGCCCGGATTGTTCCCGTATCCCAGATCCTGCGCCGCATCGGCTTCTTCCAGGTCAACACCACGGTGCAGCGGGTCAGCATTCACCTGCCCCGTCCCTGTTACACGCTCATCCACGTGCCAGATCAGGACCCCGCCGTCGTACTGCGTGCCATCGGCGTCACGGCCTGGCAGCGCAAAATCGTAATGATCCACACCTACGACCACGCCGCCCGCAAAGCCGTCTACGTTGTAACGGTTGAAATCATCAGTGATACCCTCCACTCGCTGCTCAACAGTCGCTCCGTCCTGCCAGATGCGCAGGACCAGCCCGTCCCCCTCCGGGTCACGCTGACGGTTCTCAACCAGAAAATATTCTGCCTCCGACACGCTGGCACGCGCGATGCCGCCTGCCGGAAGCGTGATCTCGGAAGGCCCGGCCCCCTCCAGCTCCTGCGGCACAACCCAGCCAAGAAGCTGCCTGGTCCAGGCGGTAGGCGCCGGTGGAAACAGCCCCGCATACGCGAAGATGCCCTGCGGATCCATGAGCCCGAAGCTGCCTATAGCTGACTCACCAGTTTGCGTGTCGAAGAGATCGGGCACACCCAGGAAGCTCAGAAAGCTGGACGCCAGCAGGCCATTGATGGACAGCTCAAGCAGCAGCGAATCCTGTGTGATGCTGTTGTATCCCAGACGCGACTCCGTTCGTGGCACGATTGCACTGTTCGCAACAGGCAGCTCCCCGAATGACAGCCCCTCCACGCCCAGCTGTGTGAGTGATGCCTCGCTGAAGTAGAGTGACGGCAGGTCCAGCGGCGTCTTTTCAAGGATGGTGCCGAGAAGCTCCACATCCCGCCCTATGCCTGCGTGGAAAAGCACAAAAAACGTGTGCTCCGCATCCATGACAGAAACATTGATCCCGCCAGGATCGGCCAAGGCCCAGGCCTCCTCCACCAGGCGTGCGAGCTTGCGCCTCTCCTCATCGGTATCCGCCTCCATGCCCACTGGGCTGTAGGTCCCCATCTTCTGTGATACGCGCACGATACCCGGCACAAGGTGAGTCGTTATCTCCGTAAGGGCACCCGACACCGCCCAGAGGTAGTTCTCCAGAAACTCTAGGTGTGCGCGGAAATACCGGTCGTCATGCGGGAGGGGATCCACCTTAGGATCCAACCCGGTTCCCCACCGCAAGCCGTCAAATGTGCCATCGCCGGTGGTGAATCGCGTCGTATCCGGCTGAAACTCCACCCGGAGCGCTACGACATCGTAGTGCTGATGTGTCTGAGCGTATGCACCGCCAACCGCCCAGCATAAAATCATGCACAGGGCACGGGTCCGGGCACCCATATGCATGCTCGCGCGCTATCGGGCCAGGGAAAGGAGCAGAGAGAAGCGCATCGTGTTAGCCAGCGGGTGGTGCTCCTCGAGCGCATAGATGTAGGAAAAATCCACACCCACAATGTTGTAACGAATCCCCGCGCCGAACGTCAGAAACTCGCGGTCACCATTGTAAGGATTCTCGTAGAAGTAGCCCGCACGCGCCGCAAATAGGTCTCGGTACCAGTACTCGAACCCGGCAGATATGAGCAGCTGATCCAGGATAGACAGCGTCTCAAAGACCTGCTCCTCGTCGGTGGTCGCGGTAGTAACCACCGAGATCGGTGTCCAGGCGGAAAAGATGGCTTTGTAGAACGGGTCGGTGCTGTACTCCAGCGTGCACGTGTTTTCATCGGCCGGATCAATGCAGATCTCGGTTGAGCGCTGCCGCACCAGTATTTTCGAAAAGTCGTTGGCCAGGGTGATCTTGTTGTATTCGTCAAACCCGAAGGTGAGCGCGTGCCCAAACCGCAGGTACGTGGGGATCGGGTCGCTTTGCTTGCTGTCCGAATACTGAATCTTCGGCCCCATGTTGGTCAGATTAAAGCCCAGGTTATACTGTACCTCAGTCAGGCCCAGCCAGAACTTCGGCAGCTTGTACAGCGCACCAAGGTCAATCCCGATGGAGACGCCCGGGTTGGTTTTCTGGGTGCCAACCGCAACGTTCGCCAGGCTGGAATAGATCAGACGTGCACCCGTACCCACCGAGAGCCTGTCGGTCGCCTTGAAGCCCCACGAGAGTCCCGCTGCCAGGTCGTATGACCTGAACTTGCCCAGATCATTATTCTGCGCATCACGGTATTCGTGCTCCCCGAGGTTGAGATAGGTGAGGTGGCCGCCGAACGTGCCCCATCCGCGGAAGTGCCGTTTCGCCACAAAGTACTCGTAGTACAGGTTGGCGTTAAACTCCGGAAGCCAGTTGGAATGCGTGAGGCCAAACTCCGTGCCGGTCTGGTACGCCAGCCCCGCAGGGTTCCAGAATACTGCGCTGGCGTTGTCTGCCACAGCGACACCGGCGTTGCCCATGCCGGCCGAGCGGCTGTCCGGCTCTATCATCAGAAACACAACCGCGGTTCCACCTATCTGGGCCATGAGCGGCCGCGCCAAGGGTAGCAGCGCTACCAGCAGAAACGACAACAGATACGGGCGCTGGCCCATAAGACTGCGAAATTTGTTTGACATCTATGTCTGCGTTGTTTGACCTCTGCTAGCGGACGATCGCCAGCGTTTCTATAGTTTCAGAAACCTGCCGCTCGCCACTGACGCCTTCCACTGATACGCGCACCCTGTAAAGGTACACACCAGGCGACAGTCTGGCGTAATCATCGTCTGTGCCATCCCAGATTATCTGCATTGCACCGCTGGAAAGCGCCTCCTCTGTCTCTATCGTACGAACGGGGCGTCCTGCGACCGAATAGATGCGTACCTGCACACTGACCGGCGTGCCGGGTATCTGGTTATGCTCAAACACAAACCGGGTAGGCCCGGTTGTAGGGTTGGGGTAGTTGAACACGTTGCGCACGACCAGCTGCGCTTCGTCGGCGACGACAAACTCAAGGGTGGTTGTTCCAGAGTTGTTCAACACGTCCCAGGCCCGCATGGACAACGTGTGCGGACCCTGAGCCAGCGGCTCGCTGAACCGGTACTGCACCGTGCCGCTCTGGTAGGAGTTCTCATCGCTCTCGTACAATGCGCTCACATTGACCGCATCCTGCTCGTTTTCATCAAGGACGATAAGCATCTCATGCCCCACGCCTGCCCCGGCGGTGTTGATACCGCTATCGTCATAGATCTTCGCCAGCACCTCCGGCGTACTCCGGGTAAGTCCACCAGAGGTAAACGTTTCATCACCCAGGTACAACTCGATGATCGGCCCTGTGTTGTCGTCCGGTATCTTGCCTGCGGTACCACCAATAATGATGTTATCCGTATATCCTTGTGCGTGGACCTGGTCGCCGACCGCATAGAGCGAAATACGCCCATGCTTATCGCTGTACGAAATATCCTTTGGCACCACGAATGTTGCTGAAAACCGACCCGCCTTGACCTTGATACGGCCAGCCCAGATCAGGTCTTCCCGCACGCGATAGTACGGAAAACGCATGTAGCGGTGCACTTCAGGGGGTATGATGACATGGCGTACCGCATCAAAGACGGTCATGTTGACCATGCCATTAAAGGAGGCGTCAAACTGGCGGTCGACGGATTCAACACGACCTTCGATGGTGACGCGTTCCAGCGCTTTGATGTCCACCGCTGTCAGCGTGACATCCTCGCCATTGACAGATTCCACGACCGCATGTGCTGCCGGAACGCCAACGCGCATGGTGGGGTCACCCAGGAGGTTGAACTTCCGGTTGTTACCTTCGTAACCGACGCGTGTGTTCTTGGTCAGGCGCAGCGCATCTCCCAGCCGCGGCATCAGGCCGCCTTCCCCCCTTCTGAACAGTTCCTCGTTGAGCGCAACATTCATACCCACATTGAGGCTTGAGGCGTCCCCCGAGGTATACACCGTACGAACGGTCGTCAGCAGTGCGATAGCGCCTCCTTCCCTGTTAAGCAGGAGCTTCTCCGCCCCGCTTTGGGCATCAGACTGATCCCAGCGACCAAAAGAGCATGTCGCGGTTATGAAGATCGGGAGCGCGTCATAGTTCGTCAGCGACGCAGCGTCATCCGAGTTGAACAGGTCCTCCTGCGCCAGCCCCTCTTCGCCGCCGTGACCGCTGAAGTTGAACATCAGCACGCCGTTGTCAATAGCGGTCAGGATGTCCTGCCGAGCACGCGGAATCTTCCAGCCGTTCAGAAACTCCCGCGGGTACGAGATGCCATAGACCTTTTTCTGGTCGATGTACGGGGCTACCTCCTCTACCAGTTCAGCGACAACGTCTGTGTTCTGCGTGTGTAGGTCCTGGTCGTCCTGTGTACCTGATGCGCCAGTGGGGCCGTCATCAGCCAGGAACAGGTAGCGCTTGCGCCAGGGGCCAAAATTCTGCGGACTCTCGTAGTGCTTGATCTTGTCCAGCACAACCTGTGCTTCGGCCTGTGTCGTCACGGTGAAGCGGCCGATACCCACATCTACGCGTTCGTTCAGAGACTCATCGGGGCCATAGAACGTGGTTTGGGTGAACGGCCACAGTCCCTCGTTATCATCAAGCAGACCATAGTAATCGTCTGTCGTGTAAGATATCTCCGGGATGAATGACTCCTCGGTTTCAAACGGAGGGATCCAGTTCGGCAGGATGTTCTCTTCCGCATTAATGGACCGGTAGTTGTAGTGACCGTCCCCATAAAAGAGCACATACCGCAGCAGCACATCAT
>JAAXGV010000134.1 GCA_012271185.1 Rhodothermales bacterium | reverse complement strand
GGGCTTGGGCTCAGGCCGACGGCGGCTATAACCGCATGGATGGCAGTACGCGGTTTGCAGGCAGCCTTACTGTGGGACTGCGGCTCAACTTGCAGGAGGCCTTGGCATTCTGACCGGCAGCCGCAGATCTGCATATATGTAATTGATAGCAGCTCACCGCAGCCTTCGTGCGCCAAACAGATGGCCAGAGCACACCAGCTGCAGCGCATCCCAGCCCCGAAGCCGGGAAAACCTGTCACCGCCTGACGCCTCGTACTGCCATGCACCTCCAGGCTGAACATGAGCAAGCAGCATTGGACGAGCTTCCGGGTGCCAGGGATCGCTTTCAATGCGGTACACGTACACAGAGAACATGACGGATATCAGAGATCTTGCTGTCAGTGACCCTGTCATCATTAAGAGTCGCAAACATGGCAGTATAGCGGGGCACATAGCGCGGAAGACGAGCAAGCACGCCATTGTTGTCGCTGAGGATGGCAGAGAGTTTCGGGCCCCATGGTTTTGCCTCAGTCTGAACGAGCAGGGAAGCAGGTTGCGGGTTTTTGACATGGTCAGTAAAGCCAAATTCCGGTTCCGCCCGGGAGATATGGTCACTTTCCGCTATAGCGGCCGGATCACACGGGGAGAAATCACTGGTTTTGGGCCCAAGAATGCGAAGATTCTGGCCAATGATGGCGCAGCGTACGCTGTTGATTATCGCCGGATCACCCTCTTTGAGCCTGATCTGTCCCGTAACGATGCTTCGCAGCTCAGTGAGTTTGCCCTGTTGGCCGAGCATCTGATGACTCAGCACGGGTTGCGCTTCTGGAGCTTTCAGTATGATGATGCCACGCGACGTGCGGGGCGGTGCAACTTTACAGACCGGATTATAAGCATGTCACACCTGTTCTGTGTTGTGGCATCGCCTGATGAGCGGAAGAACACGCTCCTACATGAGATTGCCCATGCACTCGTTGGCCCTGACCACCATCATGATAGGGTCTGGAAGGAGGCAGCGCAACGCATTGGCTGCACGGGAGACCGCTGTCACAGTGTTCGCTTTGCCCCGCCTCGTTACCTGGTGTCATGTCGCCGCTGTGGCTGGAAGCAGCCACGGCAGGCCAGAAGGCGCAACGTCTGCTGTCGTACCTGCAAGACGCCGGTCACCTACCAGGCGTATTCGGGCGCGTCTCCAGGGAAGTGACTCCCACGGCAATGCAGCCTGCTTGCACGGCCGTGCTGTGTGCGGTTTTCTCAAGCATGAACCACACGCGGGTGCCGGCACAGAGCTGATCGCACAGCCAACCGCAACCACGGGCAGGCATACAGGAGTTGCGCAGATCGCCTTGAGCATAAGGTCCACGACACTGCCTTGTGCACGAGTTCAGCAGACGGGCCTGTCCTGGCAATTGGGCCGGGGTTTACCTGGTTTGGGACACGCTTGCCGCAGGCAGCAGAGCTTTCGGGGCATCAGCATACCCCTGTATCTGAGAATATCCGGATGCTGCCAAGGACTGCACCGGCCACCTCGCGTTGCACGGTTGCCCTTGCAGGTTCGCTGCATATAGCGCAGCCTTCCACGTGCGCGGAGCACCACGGACCTCCCCCAGGCGGTGGCTGCCAGCTGCTTTTCCATGACATTTTGCGTCCTAACAGCAGGCGCGGACCGGCACAAGAGCACCATAGCGCTGACGTTTAAGCTGCCTGTCCAAACCTTCGGCAGCACGTCAGCCCCCTCAGCAGCAGCCAGGTCCCCCGAAACACGGGCTGCGTTTGCTCTGATTGAAAAGTGGCTGCTGCGCTGTTCGGACACATCCGGCCCGAAATGCTGCCACGGGAACCTCCTGATGCTGGCAGGTCTATATCAGAGGCGCAGCTGCTGATTTGCTAAAGGTGATCTCTTTCCGGCCACTTAGCATCACTGATGAGACGGAACCTGAGATGATATGGCTCCGGAGCAGTGCGTCCGGAGCCAGTCCCGGGGGGAGGTGGTACCAGCCGGACTCCATCCAAGCCATGCGAAAAAGGATTCATTCCCGTCGCGGCTGCATCCAGCCTGGCGGGTTTCGTGCAGCGGGCCGCCTGTACAGCCAGCGGTATACTGATGGTCGTATCCGGGATTTCCACTCTCTGCCAGCGGCGCTTGCAGTCTCCGGCCGGGAAGCTACTCGGGGCAGCGCAGGGATTCATAAGCGTAAAGCAGCCATGCAGAAAGCCACGGTTATCCTGCTCCTGTTACTGTGCAGCCAGTCGCTGCAGGCGCAGACAGGAAGCATATCCGGCACAGTTACGGACTCCTACAGCGGTGCACCGCTGCCCGGCACCAATGTGCTCGTCGAAGGCACGACACAAGGGACTGCCACGGATAAAGATGGCAAATACATCATCACCGGGCTGGCACAGGGTGTGTACACGTTGCTGATCCGCTTCACGGGCTACCAGAACGCAGAACTGATCGTCACCGTGGTCGCCGGACAAACCGTGGTTGCAGATACTGTGCTGACCCCTGGCATCGAGCTGGACCCGATTCAGATCACAGCGGGTCGAAGGCTGGAAAAGGTTCTGGATGCCCCGGCCTCCGTTAGCGTGGTGGAACGGCACGACATTGAGCTAGACGCGCCCCAGACCGCTGTTCGAGCACTGCGCAATGTCGCCGGTATTGATATGGCGCAAACAGGGATTGACCGTCACGAGGTCGTGATACGCGGATTCAACAGCGCCTTTAGCGGCACTACCTACATGCTGACAGACTATCGGCAGGCAAACGCCGCCGTTATTGGCGTCAATGTGCACAGCATCATGCCAAGCCTGCCCATCGACATTGAGCGCGTGGAGATTGTACGCGGGCCAGGCTCAGCACTCTACGGCGCAGGCGTGGATGCAGGCGTGATACACTACCTGACCAAGGATGCTTTCTCTTACCCCGGCATTACGATTGCGGCAGGCGGAGGAGAGCGGTCTCTGCTGAATTTCCAGGGGCGCATAGCAGGCACGGCAGGGCGATCCCTTGGCTTGAAGGTTACAGGATTCTATGGCCGCGCCAAAGACTTTGAGCTCGAGCCCTGCGAAGAAGAGCTGATAATGGAGCAGAACTTTTCCGAGTGCCCCGATGCGCATGATGCGCAACAGCTCTCAATCGACGGTCCGCGTGACAGCAGGCTCAGAAAAGCAGGCGTTAGCGGCGCCCTTGAGTACCGCTTCGGACAAAACACCGCGCTCCACGCTGACGGTGGATACGGCACCATCACCACTACTGCGCTCAGCGACATCGGTACTATCCAAGGCGTGAACTATGCAGCTTATTTCGGGCATGTCCGGCTTGCCAGCGGCCCCTTCTTTGCACAGGCATACATAAATGCAACCAATACGAACGACTCCTACGTGTACAATGGCGAGCCCCTTGTTGGCCTGCCGACGCAGTTTAGTACCCAGGCGCAATATGCCCTGACCTTTGACGGGAAGGTCAGGGAGCTGATCGTGGGTGCCGATTTTGAGGCGTTGCGGCCTAATTCGGGAGGATCGCTCTACGGACAAAACGAGAACAACAATCTCCTGGAATTCGGAACATACTTGCAGTCAAGAGCGCGCCTGAACGGCAGGGTTGACGTGACGGCCGCCTTGCGTGGCGACTATCATGGACAGTTCAGGAG
>JAAXGV010000010.1 GCA_012271185.1 Rhodothermales bacterium | reverse complement strand
CCAAGACGCGCAAGCGTCTGAGCGTGGAGGCACACGCGGCGGTGTTTGGCCATGTGCTGGCGCCTCTTTTTCACCCGACGTTCTGGAAATCCTTTTCTCCCATGGGTTGGTAGGCTTTCTTCTCGGTTGAGAACCTGCGCACGACCTCCACGATTCTGATGCCTTCGCGGTAGTGTTTTCCTGGTGCGTTGAGGGCCATTGTATCCGTTGGCTGGTAACAGCTCTAATGCGGATACGGGGCCATGATGTTCCGTACAAGTCTTGAAAAACTGAGTTATTTATGTCGTTATTATCAATCATGGTCGAGCACTTGAAAATCAGGCACAGATCATGTTAGTTTGGCATGTAATTCCCAATTATTACCTCCAAGTGTGCATGGGATTCCCATGCCGGGGAAAAGCAATGGTGTATCCAGGCTTCAGCAGTTAAACCTCCTTTGTGGCGCAGCATTGCTGCGGGCCAACTTCCGGCAAAGGTTGGACTCGCCGCAATTGGCATAGTACGCCCTATGAGATGGATCTCATTCGCCGGTTATGCATCAGAATAGGAGTCTTGCCTGTCAAAACGATTGCCCATGTCTGTCGGGCAGATCAGGCCGGGTTCTTGCCCACCCTGTTTAATAATTATATGAGTTCATAATTTACTTTAAGTTCGTGCGCCTTAAGCTTAAAGGTCAATGCCATAAATGCAGTCTCTGATGCACTGGTGTCCATCCCAACGACCGCGGCTTGCCCCTGAGCAGGTGGCTTTGCGCACCACAGACTTGGCTTTTCGTGGGCAAGTCCATAATAGTCGGTGGGTTAAGTCCCAACTGTGCTATGCTGTGATTGCGCGCAGCGGGGGGATACAGGGCGGAGCTTGTAGTCTTGGGCACGCTCAGAAAGGCGACGTGGCCAGAAATTTCCAACCTGGGGCTGGACCGCCTCTTGGGGCGGCAGCAGCGGAGTCGGCTTGGCAATCCTTGTCGGCTTAGTGCCCTGACGTTGTCGCGGTTTCAGGTGGGGCGCTGACGGCGTGTTCCTCGCTGACCTGTTCCCGCGCGTGCTTCCCAGCAGCAAGGCAGCCATGCGCTGCCCTGTTCGCGTGTAACCCACAGCACGCACAGGCTGCCTAACGCCCCTGTCAGAAGGCAAAAAAGCCATCGCCGCAGCGCGTGGTCACTCTCAGGCTGCTGCTCCACAAGCTCGATAATGTCGCTCACAGCTGGTCCGTCTCATTCATGGCGGCAACCTAAAAACAGGCGCGGTGTGCCAGGCTACCGTTCGGGAACAATCCGGCAGGTGTCAGATTGCGTATAGTGTTTAACTATGTACTGTACTGGTCCATGCAGGAGAGTGATAGCACACGATCAGCGTCGGAGAAGGGGGGCAGCGCTTTTCGTGAAACCTCGCCAGCGCCGGTGGGCAGCGATCTGTCGGCACTGGTCGCGTCCGATATTGACGACCGAGGCGGAGCAAAGTACTTCCACGGGCGCAGAGAGGTGCTGTCGTCGTTTGCCAACCGTCGGGAAAGAGCATCCACAGGCGGCTCCGGCGCTCTGGGCACGACCTTCCTGATACAAGGAGCGCCTGGGGCAGGGAAGACCGCGCTGTTATACCGGTGCGCCGAGGAAGCTGCGGAAGGTGAGTGGGCAGTGGCGGGGATCGATTTGCGCGCCTTGTACGATCCGGTACGCATGTCTGAATGCCTGGGGAAGCCATATATCGTTCAAACTGAGCGCGGCCTTGGGGCAACGCCGTGGGTTGCATCGGTGTCGCGGGCGAAGACTGTGGCAGGGATTTCCAGTGTGTCTCGCCTCCTTGAAGTCGCCGCGCGAAAAACAAAGGGGCTACTGCTGGTGCTGGACGAGGTGCAGACGCTTGTTAAGCTGGCAGCTTCTTCTCACGAGTTGGATGCAACGGATACGCTTAATTTGGTACATAATGGGAAGGTTGGCAGCCCCGTCATTCTCCTGGCTGGCGGGTTGGGAACCTCTGAAGACGCATTCAACAGTCTGGGTATCTCCCGCTTTTACGACGGATGCGTAGTGAACCTGGGGCGGCTGTCCCCTGAGCCAGAGCGGGCCATTATTCGGGACTGGCTGGTTCAGGACGGTGGCGCCAAAGGCAACGTGACACCCTGGATCGATGCCATAGCCGGGGAGACACACGGCTGGCCGCAGCACATCATTGCCTTTGCAGAGCCGGCGGCCCACATCGTGCGCAGCAACCGTGGACAGATGACGCCTCGCGGTCTGGGTGCGGTGTTGCAGCAGGGACAGCAAAAGAAAGAGAACTACTATTTCGCCCGGGTTAGGAAGCTCTCCAAACAGGACAGGATGGCACTCGGGGAAGCGCTTGCCACATTACCCCTTGGCGCGTCGATGGAGGAACCCGATGTTTTGCGCATACTTACGCGTAACCATTCGCGTGAAGAGGCGAAGCAGGTGTTCGAGGGGATCGTGCACAAGGGCGTGCTTGCGCAGACACGGGAGGGCGACTTTGCGGTCCCGATTCCCTCCATGCAGGACTGGCTGGTGGATCAGTACAGGCGTGTCCGCACGCAGCAGCGGGGCATGGATTTGTAGGGCTGGGCGCGGTGCAGCAGCCTTGCCTTGTTGATGCACCCTGTGCCCATCAACGCTCGAGGCCGCCTTCTTTCGCGGGCATGTCTGTATGCAGGCCGGGAGGAAGCAGCGCCCCACCCAGGATGGCTCTGCTAAGATCAACCCCCTCAGGTCCGTATGACGGAGGTCGGCGACAGCCCGTTCCCGGTACCCCGGAAGGTGGCGGTGAGGGGTGGCGCCGCATGTTACCGTTCGGGAGCAATCTGTCAGGTGTCAGATTGCGTATGGTGTTTAACCATGCACTCGTCCATGTAGGAGAGTGGCAGCACACGGTCGGCGCCGGAGAAGGAGGGCCGCGCTTTTCGTGAAACCTCACCAGCGCCGGTGGACAGCGATCTGTCGGCACTGGTCGCATCCGACATTGACGAGCGGGGGATGGCAAAGTATTTCCATGGACGGGAGGAGGTAGTGTCGTCGTTTGCCAGCCGTCGGGCAAGAGCATCCGCAGGCGGCCCTGGCTGTCAGGGCACGACCTTCCTGATACAAGGAGCGCCTGGGGCAGGGGAGACCGCACTGTTGTACCGGTGCGCATGTCTGAATGCCTGGGGAAGCCATATATCGTTCAAACTGAGCGCGGCCTTGGGGCAACGCTGAGTCAAGTCCCAATTGTGCTGTAA
>JAAXGV010000111.1 GCA_012271185.1 Rhodothermales bacterium | reverse complement strand
GACGCAAGGCTTTATCGCGAGTAACCGGCGCGGTGAAACCGTGCTTATTGGCTGGGGCGGGTCCGATACCTCAGCGTCATACCTGGCTGCAAAGCTCGAGGCGGAGCGGGTGGAAGTCTGGACAGATGTGCCAGGCATGTTCACGGCTGACCCGCGCATCATCCCCTCCGCCCGACTCCTGAAGCACCTTGAGTACGACGAGGCGGAAGAGCTCGCCAGCACCGGTGCCGAAGTGCTGCACCCGCGCTGCATTGATCCGCTGCGCAACGCCGGAATCCCACTCCACATTCGTTCCACACACGCACCACACCTTCAGGGAACCGTCATCGCACCCGACGTGGAGACATCCTGTGCGCAGGTAAAGGCGCTCGCCACCCTTTCCGGCCTGACCCTTATTGCCATAGAAACACCGCGCATGTGGCACTCGGTGGGCTTTCTGGCGCGCGTCTGCAGCGTGTTCGAGCGGTATGGTCTGTCCATCGGCCTGGTCGCGACCTCAGAAACCAATGTGACTATGTCTATCGACCCCATTCATGGGGTCGCACTGACCCCTGACACCCTCCAGGGTCTGCTGTCCGATCTCAATGTGTTCTGCCGGGCTCGCCAGATTCAATCTTGCGCGGCGGTCAGCCTGGTGGGACGACAGATCCGGAGCATGCTCCATGAGCTGGGGCCTGCGCTTGAAGCCCTCAGCGAACAGCATATCTACCTGATGACCCAGGCAGCCAGCGATCGCAACCTCACCTTTGTGGTGGACGAGTCCCAAGCCGTCCGTCTGGTGACCAAGCTGCACAGCCAGATTTTTGGCCATGTCAGTCACGGCGATCTGTTCGGAAAGGCTTACCGGGAACTCTTCGGGACTGCCAAGGGTGCGGACACGTCCGTGTGGTGGAGGCAGCGGCGCCAGGACCTTCTCGAGATTGCAGAGAGACTGTCGCCTTGTTATGTGTATGATCAGGCAACGCTGCAGGAAGCTGCTGACCGCGCGCTGGGGCTGACGGAGGTGTCACGTTGCTTTTATGCGATGAAGGCCAGCTATCAGGCAGATCTGCTGCGCGTCTTCCGCGATGCCGGGCTTGGCTTTGAATGTGTTTCCCCAGGAGAGCTGAACTATGTCCGCCAGGTGCTTCCAGGGTTGGACAAAGACCGCATCCTCTTTACGCCCAACTTTGCTCCGCGCAAGGAATATGAGGCGGGATTCCGGTACGCCGGTCATGTAACGCTTGACAGCATACGTCCGCTGGAGCTGTGGCCTGACGTGTTTGCCGGCCACGAGATCATCGTGCGGGTTGACCCCGGCCGTGGCCATGGACACCACAGGCACGTCCGTACCGCTGGTGTGCAGTCAAAATTCGGCGTCATGCCCAGCGCACTGCCCCGCCTTCGCCGCCTGGCTGCCGAAGCTGACGCTACCGTAACAGGGCTCCACGCGCATATTGGCAGTGGCATCCTGCTAAGCAGTACCTGGTCCGAAACCGCCTACTTCCTGGCCTCGCTGGCGGAAGACTTCTGTGACGTGCGCTTCCTCAATATCGGTGGCGGCTTCGGTGTGCCGGAACGGCCTGGTGCCACCGCGCTCGACCTCAATGTGATGGCAGAAGAGCTCAGGAGCTTCAGGCAGGCGTACCCCCATCTGGCGCTCTGGATTGAGCCTGGGCGCTTCCTGGTAGCAGAATCCGGTGTGCTGCTTGCCCGCGTTACGCAGGTCAAACAGAAGGGCGCCATACACTATGTGGGTGTGGAAACGGGCATGAATTCGCTTATCCGGCCTGCGCTGTATGGTTCATACCATACCATTGTGAACCTTTCACGCTTGGACCGTCCGCCCGCCATTACAGCGGAGGTCGTCGGTCCTATCTGTGAAACCGGCGACATCCTTGGCCATGGCCGCCGGCTCCCTGAAACGCACGAAGGCGATATCTTTCTCATTGCAACCGCGGGGGCGTACGGCCAGGTCATGAGCACACGGTACAATCTGCGCCAGCCTGCCGCCGAGCTCCTGCTGCCGCCGGCCTAAAACTTCGTTCCGCAGCGAAAGCAGAACAGGGCCGCCTTGTTATGATTCTTCTCGTAGCACTCGCCACAATAGACGCCCTTCCTTCTGCTGCTTGCTGACACTGCAAGCTCGGCAGAGACAATACCCGTAGGAACAGCGATTATTGCGTAGCCAATGATCATCACGATCATTGCCAGGGCCTGCCCTGCCGGCGTCTGGGGAGAGATGTCTCCATACCCTACGGTCGTCAGTGTGACTACGGCCCAGTAAATGCTGCGAGGAATGCTGTCATAGCCATTTTCGGCGCCTTCGATAAGGTAGATGAGCGATCCCAGTATGGTAACCAGCACAAACACAACAACAACAAAGACGATGATCTTGCGACGACTCGCTTTCAACGCTTCAAGAAGCATCATCTCCGCCGGCAGGTAGTGAACCAGCTTGAGCACCCGGAACACGCGCAGGATCCGCAAGAGCCGTATGACAATCAGCGCATGCGCACCCGGAACGAGAAGACTGATATACGTTGGCACAACGGCCATCAGGTCGATGATACCGTAGAAGCTGCGCGCATAACGCACAGGCGACCTTGCGCACCACATACGCAGAAAGTATTCCGCAGTAAAGATGGCCGTAAATATCCATTCTGCCAGCTGCAGAGATACTCTGTGGCTGGCATCCATTGCTGGAATACTTTCGAGCATGACCACAAACACGCTCGCAAGGATCGCGATGAGAACGATGACATCAACAGCTTTGGCTGTCCAGACCTCATCTCCAAACAGCAGATAGTTCGTTCTGCGTCGCCAATGCCCCAGTCGCCCCGGCTTCAGCAGACGATCCCTCGAACCTTCATCTTTGTCAGGAGCTGGCATCGCTATGCCTCAGGTTGTGCCATGGCGGTCCGGCCTGGTGCCCCGCAGGTACAGGTCCAGGTAGTACAGCCCTGCCAGCGAAATGCCGTGTACGATCCTGCCGGATGACACTAGGCGCGGAATGTCTGCCACATCCAGCAGCACGACTTCAATGTCTTCGGCGCTGTCCAGATGCTGTCCGTGCCGCCTTGCTGCTCCCTTGCCCAGGTAAAAGTGGCATGTATTGTTCATGATGGCAGGGTTGGGACGCATAGAGCCCAGATAGATCATCTCGTCTGCTGCATACCCGGTCTCTTCGCGCATCTCCCGCTGTGCTGCCTCTTCCGGGGACTCGTCGGTGTCCACGAGGCCGCCGGGAATCTCCAGCGTCACAGATCGTGTGCCATGCCGGTATTGTCGGATGCAGACCAGCTGCCCATCGTCCGTTACAGGCAGGCAGTTGACCCAGTCCGCGGACTCCAGGACATAGAAGGAGTGGACCTGGCCCGTCCGGGGGGACCGGCTCCGGTCTTCGCGTACAGTGAAGATGCGAAAGTTCCCCTTGAACCTGCTAAGCATACGGTCCCAGGATCTGATCATCGCGAGTTCACAGCCAGACAACCCATGTTAATCAGCTCCGCAAGCATATCGGCAAAAGCGGGCGTATCAAGGTACGGATTGAGCGTCTGATACGTGAGTGGCTGCGTCCCTGTAACCAGCCGCGCGGCATGGACCAGCCTGCCACCAAGCACGTATTCCTGCCCGCAGGCATACAGGTGGGCACGGTCGCTCCCCTCTATATGCGCCAGGAACCCTATTGCTGCGCGCCGAAGCGTTCCGCCTGATACCAGCAGACGCCTGACCTCCGGTGCGCTCATATCCTCCGCTGGCCGCTCCAGTGCTTCGCCAGGCTGCGTGATGAATCGGCCAAACAATCTGTCTATGTCATCGCCGTTGGCCAGAAACTGCCACACCTTTCTGCGCACCCATGCCAGATCGTCTGCATCAATCAGGCCGGGATGCTCCGCGGGCTTGCGGCCCGCATCGCCAAAGTGCGTAGTGCTGTCGGCGTGGGTACCGGCTGCGACGAGTAAGCCATGCAGCAGGTCCTGCACAACCGGTGCACGGAAGCCGACGGAATACGTCATGCAATGGTTCACTGCCACGCCCCAGTGCGGGAGCCTCGGTGGCAGGTACAGCATGTCTCCCGGCGACAGGATCCACTCAGCATCAGGCACAAACGTCGCCAGTATGGCCACATCGGCATCGGGCACAAACGCTGCATCGCCGGGTGCCGGCGTGCAGCTGATCTGCCAGCGCCGCTGCCCGTAGCCCTGCACCAGAAACACATCATAGTTATCAACATGGGGGCCGGCATTGCCACCGGGCGGCGCATAACTCACCTGCACATCATCAATGCGCCAGTTCGGCAGAAAGCGGAACGGGTCCAGGAGCGCAGCTGCCGCGGGAACGCACCGATTCACGTCGCCAACCAGGATGGTCCAGCCCCTGTCCGGGAGGCTATGAAGCTCTTCAGGTTCAAACGGTCCTGCCAGCAGCTCCCACGGGTACTCCCCAGCGTTCTCCAGGATTAGCCGGGGATACATGCCATCCCGGCATGCCAGCGCCAGCAGCTCTTCAGGTGACAAGGGAGACTCAAACCCGGGGAACGCTCCGCGCACCAGCAGCGGCTTCTTCTGCCAGTAGTCGCGAAGAAAAACCTCAGGCGACAGTCCCCCGAGCACTGACAGGTCCATGCAGTGCTACCAGTCCGTGGGAGAGAGGGGTTTCCGGAGCGCTGGGCGAAAGAGAGGCGCCAGCGCCAGAACGGGGGTGCGTCTGGGATCAGGATGGATATTGCTGCTTCCGGTGATCAGGCCAAACAAGCCCGCAGGGCGGCGAAAAATGCGCAGCACAGCGGAGCCGGCATGTCTTGCGGCCGCCGCCGCAAGACCCCGCGGACCGCCGACACCCTTCAGGTACCCCGCCATCAGCATCCGGAAATGCACCCCCCGCGGAATCTCCGGACGCTCTGCATGGAATTCGCGGCATGCCTCCTCCGACAGGGCATGCTTTCCCAGCGGGTGGCCTGACGCACGAGTCTCGCTGACCACCAACTCCTGCCGCCGTCCCTTACACCGCCTGCCCGTTGTTCTCCCTGAGGTCATGTTGCCTAACCCATCTGCAAGGATACTGCAGAGCGCGACTTTATCCACGGGCAGCTAGATCAGGTTGGACAGCAGCAGCCTGGCGACCCAGACTGTCACCACAAGAGCGGCTACCACCATCAGGATTCTGGTCTTTGTTGTCTGCCTCGGAAACTCGTACTGGCAGAAAGGGCACTCCGGCGGCGAACCCTCAACGGGCAGCGCGCACGAGGGACACTCGCTGCTGGCGGACAACATGCGGGGTAAACGCCGCGAAAGCGCTGTCGTTCAGCAGGGTGCGGGCCGGGCCGGGAAACACTGCGCTCCGATAAGCTTATACGCGGCATACCGTATTTCCAGAGACGCCTGTTGTGAGTGCTGAGGCGCTAGCCTTACCCGTGATCGAGAAGAGCGTAGCTGCCGGCGTGGAGATCCAGGTGGCCACGGAGGCGCATGTCTGTTATGCGGAGCCAATCTGCGAGCTGATTGCGCGTGCAGCCGCGGCGCGCGGCACCGGCATCGCCAAACGAAAGCCCGAGTATGTTCGCCGCAAGATGAATGAAGGTAAGGCTGTCATCGCCTTGGGGCCAAGAGGAGAGCTGGCTGGGTTCTGCTACATTGAAACCTGGGATCACGGCAGGTATGCTGCCAACTCAGGGCTTATCGTGGCGCCGGCCTTCCGGAAGATGGGACTGGCGCGCCGCATCAAGCGGCGCGCATTTGAGCTTTCGCGCGAGCGGTATCCCAGTGCCAAGCTGTTTGGTATTACCACGAGCCTGGCCGTGATGAAGATCAACTCGGAACTGGGATACAAGCCGGTGACATTCTCCGAGCTGACCTCCGATGACATATTCTGGCGGGGCTGCCGGAGCTGCCCCAACTACGATGTGCTCGTACGCATGAAGCGGCAGATGTGCTTGTGTACCGGCATGCTGTATGATCCGGAAGCGGAGCATTGAGCCGGGTACATCATCCGTATCTGCTGGACGCTGCTGCCTGTGACTGTCGGCGTTGCGCTGCTCTTACCCGTTGACCGCCTGTACTACTACGAGGTGCCTGGCGCGCTTGAGGTAGCAGCGCGGATAGGATGCCGTGTACGGGTTCCACTGCAGCGGCGCACAGCCGTTGGAGTGATCGTTGAGCACAGCGATCCACCTGACCAGGAGCGTGCTTTGCGGCACATCCAGGCTGTTCTGGACAAGGTGCCCGCCGCCAGCGCATCGCTGCTGGCTTTTACCCGCTGGATTGCTGACTACTATGTGTGCTCCTGGGGCGAAGCATTGCGCGCCGCGCTCCCCAGTGAGCGTCTGGGACATCAGCGGGCAAGGAAGATCCCGCACCTGAGGCCGGCGGCGGCATTCTCCACGCCCGGTGCGCTCAAGGATGTCATTGAGCAGCTGCGTGGCGTCAAAGAAAAGGCCCTTGTCCGTGTCTGCTTGCGCTACCTGCAGGAGGATAAGCCGCTGCCTCGCAAGGCGCAGCTTCTGGCGGAGGCGGAAGCCAGAGCACCAACAGCAGCACGCCTGGTCGCCAAAGGCATCTTGGAAGAGTCCAAGGAGGAGGTGATGCGCATCCCCGACTACGGCGCGCTCCCGCCCAGGCCATCAGTGCCTCCAACCTTCAACGCCGCACAGGTGCAGGCACGCGACAGGCTCAATGCTGCACTCAGGGCCGAAGCATATGCCACGTTTCTGCTCCATGGTGTGACCGGGTCCGGCAAGACCGAAGTTTACCTGGCTGCGCTGCATACGGTCTTGGAGCTGGGCAAGACGGCTATCGTCCTCGTCCCGGAAATTTCGCTGACACCGCAGACCGTGCAGCGCTTCCGGGCCCGGTTTGGCGACCAGATCGCTGTGCTGCATTCGAGGATGAGCTATGGCGAGCGCTACGATGCGTGGCGCCTGCTTCGCAGTGGCCGCTGCTCTGTTGTCATAGGGCCACGGTCAGCAGTGCTGGCACCGGTGTCAGATGTTGGCCTCATCGTGGTGGATGAAGAGCACGACACGTCCTATAAGCAGCACGACCCCGCGCCCCGCTACCATGCCCGCGATGTCGCTGTGATGCGCGCCAAGATGGCAGGCGCTGTGTGTATCCTGGGAACCGCCACACCGTCACTGGAGAGCGTGCACAATGCGCAGTCCGGCAAGTACGCGCTCCTTACCATGAAGGAGCGCGTACCCGTGCCTGGCCTGAAGGCCGCTCCGCTTCCCGACGTGCACATCATAGACCTTAGAGCGGAGCGGCGGCACGGCTCATTCAAGGGTGCGCTGTCAAAGCGGCTGCGTGAGGCCATAGAAGAACGCCTGGAGCAGCGGGAGCAGGTGATTCTTCTGCAGAACCGGCGCGGCTACTCGCCCGTCTGGGAGTGCCAGCGCTGCGGATGGCTGCCGGAATGCGCCGACTGCTCGGTGACGCTTACTTATCACAAAGCCAAGCAGTCGCTGCGCTGCCACTATTGCGGGCACACCAGGAGGCTCCCGCCCTTATGCCCTGCGTGCAGCGCCAAAGATTTCGATCAGCTGGGTACCGGCACGCAGCGTGTTCAGGAAGAGCTTGAAGCGTTCTTCCCCCATGCGCGTGTACTGCGCATGGACCTTGACACCACATACCGCAAAGATGCACACTACACCATACTGGATCAGTTTGGAAGGGGTGATGGCGATATCCTGGTAGGCACGCAGATGGTAGCCAAGGGGCTTGACTTCCGCCGAGTGACACTGGTTGGCGTGATAAGCGCAGACGTTGGGATGGGCCTTCCGGACTTCAGGGCCGAGGAGCATGCGGCCCAGCTGCTGATGCAGGTGTCAGGCCGCGCCGGGCGCCATGCACTGCGCGGCGAAGTTCTGCTGCAGACGCGCAGACCGGAGCACCCCATCTTTGACCACGTCAGGGAACACAACTACATCGGATTTGCTCTGACTCTGATGGAAGCGCGAGATCAGCTTTTCTATCCTCCGTACGGGCGCGTTGCCAACATCGAAGTACGGGGACCGGAAGAGGAGCGCACGGCAGAGATTGCCAGGCAGTGGCAGAAGGCTGCAGCAAAGCAGCTTCCCGGCAAGCTCCGGATGCTGGGGCCGGAGCCGGCCTTCATCGCGCGCGTCAAGGCCAAGTGGCGGTATCATATCATGATCAAGGCTCCGCGTACATACCGGGGACTCAGTGACTGGCTGCGCCAGGCGCAGCACGACTTCGGCACGGTCCCAAAGGGCTATCGTGTGGCGATCAGTGTCGATGCACTGGGAATCTTCTGAGATCGCACGGAACATTTCATGACAGTGCTCATACACTACCTGCGAAGGGTGAGTCCCGCACGGTCAGCTCCCTCTAAACCCCGTCAGGGCCGGAAGGCAGCAGCGGTAGGAGGTCGAAGCGACGCGATGCGGTACGCTTGCCCTTCTTCTGTTTTGGGCCCGCCGGCCCGATAATCGTATCTTTTGCTCCAACCTCCGAGAAACATCAGCATCATGCACCTCATTATTGTCTTGCAGCAGACCGGCCAGAACAGCCTCGTCACCATGCTGCTGCCCCTGTTTGCGCTCTTCCTGATCTTTTACTTCTTTATCATACGCCCGCAGAAGAAGCGCGAAACTGAGCGCAAGGCCATGATTGCGGCGGTACGCAAGAATGACAGGGTGGTCACCGCCGGGGGCATTCATGGCACGGTGCTCCAGGTGAGCGAGGAGAGCGTGCTTGTCGAAGTGAGCACCAACGTTAAGCTTCGCTTCGATAAGAGTGCCCTCGCACGCGTAAACCCGAAAGGCTAGCCGCTTCCCTGTTTTTCAGGTGCACCTGCCCTTGCGCTATGCAACGCGGTACCTTCGATGCCATAGAAGATGCTGTCGCCGACATACGTGCCGGCCGGCTCGTCATCGTTGTTGACGACGAAGACCGCGAGAATGAAGGCGACTTCATAGGCGCTGCGGAAACCATCACAGTGGAGCAGGTCAACTTCATGGCCACGAAGGGACGCGGCCTCATCTGCGTGCCGATGTCCGTAGAGCGCACCAGGGCGCTGCAGCTGGATATGATGGTCCAGCGCAACACGGGATTGTACGACACGCCCTTCACGGTGTCCGTAGATTACCGGCGCAACACCTCCACCGGGATCAGCGCCAGGGACCGCGCAGCCACCATCCGTGCGCTGGCCGACCCTAGGGCGAGGCCCGGCGACTTTGCACGACCTGGGCATGTGTTCCCGTTGCGGGCACACCCGGGCGGTGTGCTGCGGCGCGCAGGACATACGGAAGCCACGGTTGACCTCTGTGTGCTGGCGGGGTTTGCGCCTGTTGGCACACTCGTTGAGATCATGAACGATGACGGCTCCATGGCCCGCGTGCCTGAACTTCTGACGACTGCGAAGCGCTATGGCATGCGCATCGTCACCATCAGTGACCTTGTCGCATACAGGATGCAGCGCACCACCCTGATAAAGCGTGTGGCCGATGTGATGCTGCCCACAAGGTTCGGCAAGTTCAAGCTGGCGGCCTTTGAGGAGTCTTTAACGCATGAAGTGCACCTGGCACTCTACAAAGGGTCGTGGAGCGAAGACACCCCGGTGCTTACGCGAGTCCATTCGCAGTGCGTAACGGGTGACATCTTCGGGTCACACCGCTGCGACTGCGGTGATCAGCTGCACAGAGCCATTGAGCGTGTGGAGGCTGAAGGCACCGGGGTTATCCTTTACATGAAGCAGGAGGGGCGAGGCATCGGCCTTCTCAACAAGCTGCGTGCCTATGAGCTGCAGGAACAGGGTCTAGATACCGTGGAGGCCAACGAGGCCTTGGGGTTCAGAATGGACCACCGGGACTATGGGATCGGGTGCCAGATCCTGCGGGCGCTGGGGATCAAGAAGCTCAAGCTGATGACGAACAACCCGACCAAGCGGGTCGGGCTGCATGGCTACGGACTAGAAATCACCGAGCGTGTCCCCATAGTGATTCCCGCCAACGAAGACAACGCCACGTACCTGCGCACCAAGCGTGACCGGATGGGCCATATCCTTGCAGACCCCGGGAAGGGTGAAGCGCTGCGTCGCACCTTGTGAGCCCGCCGGGTTGCGCCACGACCGCAGGCGCAGTACCATAGTGCTAAACCAACCGCCTATCGCCATGAAACAAGCCTGCTGGACCTCAGCGCTGGCACTCCTGCTGCTCTCCGATGCGGCCTTGGCCCAGCCTACCATCAAGCCCGTCCTGCATGGGCGGCACTGGGTCGCGGTAACCGGCAAGCCTCTCGGAGCCACGGCCGGCGCAATGATGTTCGCCAAGGGCGGCAACGCTGTTGATGCGGCCTGCGCGATGCTTGGTGCGACTGCCACCATGTGGGATGTGTTGAGCTGGGGCGGCGAAACCCAGGCGCTTATCTACAACCCGGGCACCGGCCGGGTGATTGGCATCAACGCGCTGGGCGTGGCACCCAGTGGCGCAACGGCAGCCTTCTACAAGGAGCAGGACTTGACATACCCGCCGGAGTACGGGCCGCTGGCCGCTGTGACGCCCGGCACACCTGGAGGACTCATGGTCATGCTTGCAGAGTACGGCACACTAAGCCTTGCCGATGTGCTCGGTCCTTCGCTGCAGATGGCCGAAGGGTATGCGATAGAAGCGCAGGCGTCCCGAAGCATTGAGCGCAACAAGGACAGGCTGAAGCAATGGCCCTACGCCCGCAGCGTGATGCTGCCAAACTTTGGCGAAGCGCATGAGGCGCCAAGACCCGGCGAGATCTTTCGCCAGAGGGATCTGGCTGGCACGCTTCAGAAGCTGGTTGACGCCGAAGCTCAGGCCCTGGCAGCTGGCAAGTCCCGCAAGGAGGCTATCTATGCAGCCTATGACCGCTTTTACCGCGGTGATATCGCAGAGGAGATCGTACGCGGGACCCAGGAGCAGGGTGGCCTTATCACGATGGAAGACCTGGATCGCTGGGAGGTCTACCAGGAAGAGCCTGTGATGGTCACCTACAAGGATATCGAGGTGTACAAACTCACTTCGTGGGTACAGGGCCCCGTCATGCTGCAGGCGCTCAACATGCTGGAGAACTTCGACCTGAAAGCGATGGGCTACAACAGCACGCGCTACATTCATGTGCTCTACCAGGTCATGAGCATGGCTTTTGCGGATCGTGACTTCTACTATGGTGACCCCTACTTCCCGCCTGAGGAACCGATCGAAGGCCTTCTGTCCAAGGAGTATGCGCAGTCGCGTATAGAAGGCATTGACTGGGAGAAGAACAACCCCGACATAAGGCCGGGGGACCCGTATCCGTTCCAGGGAGGCGAGAATCCCTTCCTCCACCACCTCGAGGGGTGGCACCCGGATACTGAGCAGCAGACCAGTGATGCCGGGTATGAGGCTGACTTCTACACGGGTACCACCTCCATACAGGCAGCAGACGCTGAGGGGTGGGTCGTGTCGGTGACACCCAGCGGCGGGTGGATCCCAGCGGTGATTGCCGGCAGGACCGGGATCGGCCTCAGCCAGCGTATGCAGAGCTTTGTGCTGGACGAAGCGGAGAACCCGTACAACGTGGTGGAGCCGGGTAAGCGCCCGCGCGCCACGCTGACGCCAGGCATGGCGCTGAAAGATGGAGAGCCGTACCTGTCTTTCGCTGTACAGGGCGGTGACAGCCAGGACCAGAACCTGCTGCAGTTCTTTCTCAATGTCGTTGAGTTCGGTATGAATGTGCAGCAGTCGGTGGAAGCGGCCAACATCAACAGTTTTCAGCTGCGCGGCTCATTTGGCGAACATGAGTCGCGACCCGGGCGTCTGCTGCTCCACGATGCCACGCCACCATGGGTTCGGGCGGAGCTGCGCGATATGGGATATACCACCACGTTCAGCTCACGGACCTCCGGCCCCATTACCGCCATCTATTTTGACCGGGAAAACGGCACTCTGTGGGGTGGCGCCAGCCACCATGGAGAAGACTACGGAATCGCCTGGTAAGACCTCACTCCTGTGACTTGGCAGCGGCATGTACAGGTAGCGGCCTGCGCCCTTGGCACCTTGCTTGTTGCCAGCTGTGCGCCACGTGAGCACGCACAGCTGCCGGGCACTGTTGACTACAACCTGCATGTCAGGCCCATCCTGGCTGAGCACTGCCTCTTGTGCCACGGCCACGACCCGGAAAGCCGCAAAAAGGATCTGGCGCTCCATACGCAGGCGGGGCTCTTTGCGGCTCTTCAGGAGGACTCCGGCCGCTTCGTGATCGTGCCGCACGAGCCTGCTGCGAGCGAGCTCGTGCGACGGGTCACGTCACCCCTGGTGACAGAGCGTATGCCGCCCCCGGATGCGCCGCGGCAGCTTTCCAGCCTGGACATTGCCTTGCTGCGCCGCTGGATAGCGCAGGGTGCCGTATGGAAGCCGCACTGGGCGTTCATCCCGCCTGAGGCGCCGCCGGTTCCAGCGGTCCGGGACACGCGCTGGCCCCGCAATGATATCGACCGTTTTGTGCTGGCACGGCTGGAGCGTGAGGGCATGAAGCCGTCCAGGGAGGCCACCCGACGCACACTGCTGCGGCGACTGTACTGGGATCTGACCGGGCTGCCGCCATCAGCCGAAGAAGTGCGGGCCTTTGTATCGGACCGTGACCCTGATGCTTACGAAGCGGCAGTGGATCGCCTGCTGGCGTCGCCGCACTACGGCGAGCGCATGGCCCTGCATTGGCTGGACCTTGCACGCTATGCCGACACCAACGGGTACTCTATTGATGGCGGGCGCCACATGTGGCTGTGGCGGGACTGGGTTATCCACGCTTTTAACGCCAACATGCCGTTTGACGTGTTTGTGAGGGAGCAGCTGGCGGGTGACCTGTTGGCCAATCCCACCAGGGCCCAGCGTGTGGCAACGGGGTTTCACCGCAACCATATGGTCACCCATGAGGGTGGAACGATTCCCGAAGAGAACCTCACCAATTATGTTGCAGACCGCGTAAAGACCACCGGCGAGGTGTTCCTGGGGCTTACGCTGGCCTGTGCCCAGTGTCACGACCACAAGTATGACCCGATCACCCAGCGGGATTACTACCGGCTCTTTGCTTTTTTCAACACGATAGCAGAACGTGGCCTTGATGGCGATGGTGGCGTCAACGCTGTCCCCTCCTTGAAAGCCAGGACCATTCTTGCCACTGATGCGGAGGTTGCTGAGGTCCGCGCCGCCCTGGAGCGTGTCCGCGCCGCGCGGCGAGAGCCCAGCCCCGATCAACACGCATGGGAGGCGTCACAGCGTGCGTTCCTGGTCCGGCGCGGGCAGGGCCTGGCGTTACATGCGCTTCGTGCCCGCGGCGTGACAACCCCCAACAGCGGTTACACGGGCGAGGTGCTGGAAGACGGCTCAGTACGCATTGCGCAGCCTGCCTGGCTTGCCGCATACAACGTCACGCTCGAAGCCGAAGATCTCACCTCGCCTGTCACGGGCTTTCGTATCGTGTTTTATCCGTCGGAGCAGGGATATCTTGGCCACGGTCCGGATGGCGGGTTCATCCTCACCAGCGTGCATGTCAGTGCCGGCGGCCAGCCTTCCGAGCAGGTGGACCCCCACATGGCGCTTCCGATCCGGCACGTCACCGCCACCGCTGCCCACGCAGGTTACCCTGCGCAGCATGTGCTTGATGACCGGCGCATCAATGGCTGGTCTCCTTCGCCTCGCAACGGTGTGCCGCAGCATATCACACTGACGCTCAAAGCGCCGCTGGATCCCGCCACGGCGCGGCACTTCACAGTGATGCTGAACTTTGGTGATGGCAGCCACCGGGTTGCGGGACATTTTCGCGTCTATGCCATGCAGGGCGCCGATGACGGTTCTGTTTTCCGGCCAGCCGTGCAGGCTGCGCTGCTGACTGCTCCTGATGCCCGCTCTGCCCGGCAGCTGGAGGTTCTGCAGGCCACCTTTGCTGCCACTGCGGAGGCCGCCGCACCCTTGCGGTACGCGGAGGCCAACCTGGAAGAGCGTCTGACGGTCCTGACAGACTCGTTCCCCACAATGGTCATGGCGCGTGTAGAGACCAGCCGCCCAACCCATGTGCTGCACCGTGGGCAGTATGATCAGCCAACCGAGCTTGTCTCCCCCGGCGTACCGTCTTTCCTGCCTCCAATCGGCACGGACTCGTCGCTGTCGCGGCTGGACCTTGCGGAATGGCTGCTCCGGCCTGATCATCCGCTGACCGCCCGCGTCGCTGTCAACAGGTTCTGGCAATTGCTGTTTGGCCGCGGCCTGGTCGCCACACCCGCGGATTTTGGTACGCGTGGCGCGTTGCCTTCGCATCCTGCACTGCTGGATCACCTGGCAGTGGCATTCACAGCATCAGGGTACGATGTTAAGGCCCTGATGAAGGCGATGGTCCTCTCGAGCACGTACCGGCAATCTTCTGACACTTCGCCTGCTGCCTTGGATGCTGATCCGCACAATGAGCTCTTGGCCCGCGGCGCGCGCTTTCGGCTGCCGGCCGAGTTCATTCGCGACGGCGCACTCAGGATCAGCGGACTCCTTCTGCCTCGCCTGGGCGGTCCCAGCGTCAATCCGTACCAGCCGCCGGGGCTGTGGAAAGAGGTGAGTCATTATGGCAGCACACCCGCGACTGCGCAGACGTTTGTGCAGGACCATGGAGAAAAGCTCTACCGCCGGAGTCTTTACACGTACTGGAAGCGCACGGCGCCGCCACCGGCCATGATGGCTTTCGATGCGCCCACACGTGAGGTGTGCACCGTGACCAGGGAGCATACGACTACGCCACTCCAGGCCCTGGTGCTGCTCAACGACCCTCAGTTTGTGGAGGCCAGCCGTGCTTTTGCTGAGCGGATCCTGAAGGTTGAGCCAGAGGCCAGGATCGCTTTTGCTGTGGAAGAGGCCACAAGCCAGGAGCCTGATCGCGAAACTGTACGCATCCTCGCCCAGCGCCTCAAAGAGGAGCTTTCGGCCTTCAGCGCAGACCCTGAGCGTGCCGTGGCCTTCCTCAGCGTGGGTGAATCTCCACGTGACAGGGCGCTGGACGCTGCGGAGCATGCGGCGTGGACGGTCGTTGCCAGTCTCATACTGAACCTGAGCGAGAGTATTACACGGAACTGATGCACCCCTGCTGTGAACACGAGCAGCTGATTACACGGCGCACGTTCCTGGGGCGGGCGTCGCGCGGCATTGGCCGCCTTGGGCTTGCGTCGCTGCTCTTTCCCGGGCTTTTTGACAAGCAGCCCCGCTTTGGACCACACTTCGTGCCCAAGGCCAAGCGCATCATCTACCTGTTTCAGTCCGGTGGACCGTCGCATGTCGATCTCTTTGACTACAAGCCAGTGCAGCGGGACCTTCATGCCACAGAGCTTCCACCCTCAGTCCGCGGCGATCAGCGGCTGACGGGCATGACTGCGGGGCAGGACTCGTTTCCGGTGGTCGCGCCCTGGTGGCCTATGCGACGGTGCGGTCGCCATGGCACCTGGATCAGCGATCTCCTGCCGCACATCCAGACCATCGCCGACGACATATGCATCGTCAGGTCGATGTACACGGAGGCGATCAACCACGATCCTGCCATTACTTTCATTAACACAGGATCGCAGCAGATCGGACATGCCAGCCTTGGTGCCTGGCTCAGCTACGGGCTGGGCAGCGAAAACGAGAACCTTCCCGCCTACGTGGTGCTGCTTTCCCAGGGCAGCGGCAAGAATCCGGGCCAGCCCATTTTCGCCCGTTTGTGGGGCAGTGGCTATCTGCCGTCAAGCCACCAGGGTGTTCTGTTACGTCCGGGCATACACCCCGTACTGTACCTGCAGGATCCGCCAGGCATCTCCCGGGCACAGCGCCGCAAGATGCTGGACGCTCTGGCTGCGCTCAACCTCAAGCACGCAGCAGAGGTTGGCGATGCTGAGACACTGGCCCGGGTGGAGGCTTATGAGATGGCGTATCGGATGCAGACGGCTGTCCCGGAGCTGATGGACCTTTCGGATGAGCCGGACGAGGTCTTTGAGCTGTATGGTCCTCAGTCCCGCAAGCCCGGCAGCTACAGCGCCAACTGTCTCCTTGCGCGGCGCCTGATTGAACGGGGTGTGCGCCTGGTGCAGCTTTTCCATCGGGGCTGGGACCAGCATATCGCGTTGCAGCAGCAGCTTCCCCTGCAGTGCCGGGACGTGGACCAGGCCTCTGGGGCCCTGGTCAAGGACCTCAAGCGGCGCGGCCTGCTAGAGGAGACGCTGGTCGTGTGGGGCGGTGAATTCGGGCGCACCGTATACAGCCAGGGAGTTCTGGGCCATCCCAGCTCCGGTCGGGACCACCACGGGCGATGCTTCTCGCTGTGGATGGCCGGGGGTGGTGTCAAGCCGGGTTTTGAGTACGGCAAGACAGATGACTTTTCGTACAACATCGTCGAGGATCCGGTACATATCCGCGATCTTAACGCAACGCTGCTCCATCAGCTTGGCATAGACCATGAGCGCCTTACGGTCAAGTTTCGCGGTCTCGACCACAAGCTCACCGGCGTTGAGGAGGCCCACGTTGTGCGGGGCATCCTGGCATAAGAGTCCAGCCCCAATTGCCCGCAAACAGGGCTTGGCTCGCAGCCGCGCACCTGCGTAACCGCGTCGTTGTGGCTATGGCCGGCGTCCCTGTTTTCTCCATGGAGGCAAGCCGTTGAACGGCTGCACAGGAAGAGCGGAGAGGCTTACGCCGGTCCCGAGGCTACCCGACATGGGGGAGCAAGTGCGGCTTCCGGAAGCAGGACTGCGGGTTGCCAGTTTGCACAAAATACAGCACGATTGGGGCTTGCAGCTGGTTCATGATCCCTCATGACGCGCTTGACTGGTGTATCCAAGAGCACGGCTGCCTCTGCCCTGCTTCGTGGCACATACCGGCCGGATTCAGCGCCACGATCTGCCCGGTGGTGCTCCCCTACAAAGAGCGTTTGCCCAAGTGATACTGTTCCACCAGCCAATGATGCATGGATGGGATAGGCACCGCAAATCTGCCCTCCCGTGTTCGCGCAAGCACACCCTTGTGCACAATCAATTCGAAAATCCGCTGCGCTTCGGCGCGTGTATATTCTCCGGAGAATATACCCCGCACCTCTGAGCCACGGAATGAGGTGTCCGCGGTCCTTGTGGAGAGCGCCCTGCCGAGTACCATCCTGTCTTGTTCTTCGAGATCCTCAACCCGGGCAAAATAGTAATTCTCTTTCCTCTGTTGTCCCTGCCGCAACACCGCCTCCAGGCCGCGGGGCGTCATCTGTCCACGGCTGCTACGCACGATGTGGGCCGCTGGCTCTGCAAAGGCAATAATGTGCTGTGGCCAGCCGTGTGTCTCTCTGGCTATGGCATCGATCCAGGGTGTCACGTCGCCTTTGGTCCCGCCGTCCCGAACCAGCCAGTCCCGAATAATGGCCCGCTCCGGCTCAGGGGGCAGCCGCCCCAGGTTCACTACGCATCCGTCGTAGAAGCGGGAGATGCCCAGGCGGGCAAATGCCCTCCGGGAGGTTCCCAGCCCGCCAGCCAGGAGAATGACGGGGCGCCCCACCTCGCCGTTGTGGATCAGTTTTAGCGTATTCTTGACCCCCGACTTGTGCGGGTGGTCGGCATAGTCGTCAATGTCCTGCACCTCATCCAGCAGCAGCAGCAAGCCCCGCTTCGGGGCATGCTTCTTCAGGAGTCGGGTTACGCGTGAAATACCCGCGATGTCCCGCTTGACCGACGCCGGTGCACCCCCTGCGCGCCACCCCTTTTCCCGGACATAGGCCTTGCCCAGGCACTCTGCCATCTCTGCCGGATCATGCAGGGCACCACCATCAATCCTGGCTACCCTCCAATCGTCCTGCGCAGCCGCCTCGGCGCACTGGTACAACAGCGCGGTCTTGCCTGCTCCAGGCGCTCCTTGTATCAGGAAGGTCGTGCCCTGACCACTGGGGCCACCTGCGGATGCTCTTTTCCGACGATTGGCAAACGACGACAGTACCTCCCTGCGCCCGTGGAAGTACTTTGCTCC
>JAAXGV010000023.1 GCA_012271185.1 Rhodothermales bacterium | reverse complement strand
TCCCAATCGTGCTGTAAATTGGTTTTCGTTGGTGTGGGGGAACAGCAGGAACCGCCAGGCCTTGCACAGCAATAGCTGCTCAGAGTGGCTTGTGCGCCTGCATCAGTGTGCCCTTTCCGCACCGGTGCCCGTTGTGTGTGGTCCTGTATCTGGCTTTTCGTCCACACGCAGCACCGTTGCATTGTCCGGTGAATTGAGATGCAGTGCGACGATGTCCTGAATCAGCAAAAAGTATCGCTGATCACCTGTTCAGGTACGGCTTGATACCGAAGAGGGCGAACCACCGATGCACCGTACTTTTCGAAACCCCCTTCGGCTTCTGCCATAAGACGCACCGTCCAGTCACCGCCGTGTTCGGGCTTCTCTTGCAAAGCACGACTGATCAACGCGGCCACTTTGTCGTCATCGTAAAGACGGGCCATCCTGGCTGCGGTGCGCTGTGCAGACCTTGTACATCGCTTTCCAAAAACCGGGCACGCGACCTGCGCACCGAAATACCCGGTTCCTTTGCCACTGCGGTATTGGTGCACCCTGCTGCGCAGGCCTGAATGATCCGGGCTGTTGCTGGGGATGTGGACTTTGTGAGTGCAACCAGCTGATTCTGCTGCTCATCAGAAAGCGTCAAGGGTTCAAGTTTGAATCCGCGAGGCATACGTCAGCAGGTGGCTGATGTTCGGCAACGGAATTGCGTTCACCACATGCTTCCTGGCCACGCGCATAGGCCCAGTATACATACACAGACAATCAGTTGGACTGGCAGCAGCTACACGCTTACCCAGCGCTCTTCACGATGGCTTTGCAGGATTGCATCGCAGAGAACGACCTCGTATGCACCCTCCTCAAAGGTGGGGTACAGCACGTCATCCGTCGCAGCACCCGAGGCGATGGCCAAATAGAATGCCTTAAAACACCCCTTGAAAGAGTCCGGGAATCCTTCGTTGTGTCCGCCAGGATAGCTGGTGTACCCGCGAGCCAGATCGCTAAGGAGCGCCGGGTCACGCAGGAAGACCTCGCTCGGTTTGTCACGGTGGCCGAGCCACAGCTCATTGGGACGCTCACTGTTCCAGGCCAGCGCACCCTTCTCCGTTGAAATCTCATACCGCAGCGAATTCTTCCGTCCCGCCGTGACCTGCGACACCCACAACACACCCTGTGCACCGCCCTTGAACCTGAGGAGAACACAGCCGGTATCGTCGGTTTCGATGTCTACCGGCTCCCGGGCTACGTCACTGGGACCTGCAAAGGTCTTGATCTCCCCTGTGGGACGGTGACGCACCTTGTGCACAGTACGCAGATCTGCAAATACCGCGTCCACTTTCAAGCCGGTCATCGAAACGATGAGGTCCATCCAGTGCGTGCCAATATCTGCCACAGCGCGCAGCATACCGCCTTCTCTGGCGATGACGCGCCAGTTGTAGTCGGTATTGTACAGCAGCCAGTCCTGAACATAGTGGCCCACGACAGAGAAGGTCCTGCCCATTTTCTTCAAGCGTGCCCGTGCGTCCAGATTGAGGGGATAGAACCGGATGTTGTAACACACGCCGGCATGTAAACCCACCTTGTTGGCTAATGCGGCAAGCTCATACGCTTCTGAGGCATGCAGGGCAAGCGGTTTTTCACACATCACGTGCTTGCCTGCCATCAGTGCGCGGCGCGAGAATTCGTAGTGCAACACATTTGGGAGTGCCAGGTGCACCGCTTCAACGTCATGGTCCGCGAGCACCTCATCGTAGGAAGCGTAGGCACGCGGCAGCCCAAGGCGCTGACGCGCCGCTTCGGACTTCGCACACCCTCTGGCCAGGATGCCGGTGATATGCACACCGAGCCGCTTCAGTGCTTCAACATGTGCCGGCCCAATGAATCCGGCGCCTGCTACCGCAACGCCAATGCTGTTGAAGTTCCGCATTTTTGTTGTGGTCGGGGAGGCTTAGTTCGTGCTCATGCCGTACAGCCCCAGCTCACGCACACGATCCCTGTTGGCTCTCAGCACTTCCAGCGGCGGGTGAGATTCATCCTCATATTCGACCACGTACCACTCTATGCCACCCACAGATTCGCTGAGTTCAAATATTTCTGGCCATGGCAGCTTGTCATCACCGATAAATGGTGCAAATGGAAACTCCGCACCCTGTGTGAACGGCTTGAGGTGCATGGAGCGCACACGGCCGGCGGTGGATTTGATTACGTCTGGAACGTCTGCGCCACCATTGGCTGCATTTCCGGTATCCAGCTGCACGATCAGGTCGTCCGGCGTGTTGTTGGCCAGGACATCCCAGATGGTCAGACCCTCCACCAGTGCATTAAAGTTGTAAGCATGGCAATGGTACCCTGTGCTCATACCGTGGGCACGCAGGGCTTCCTGGATAGCGGTCAGCTCTTCAGCAGTCCGCATGACAGCGTCCATGGGTGCACGGCGATCGTTGCCGATGGCCGGAACGATAAGACGCGTGTTGCCCAGCTCACCGTGAAAGTCAACTGAGCGCTGCAGCTCGTCACCGAGGAGCATGTTAATGCCGACATGTGCACCGCATGCGGCTAGGCCATGGCTGTCCAGAAACCGTCTAAGATCGGCCGCGCTGTAGTCATAGTAGCCTGCGAACTCCACACCGTCATAGCCCAGCGTGGCTATCTGTGCCAGCGTACCTTCAAAGTCTTCTTCCAGCAAATGCCGGAAGCAATACATCTGAACCCCAACGGGTACATTGGATACCGTGGCGCCAGCAGCGCTGCCTGCTGCGATCTGCTTGGAACCACTGTCGGCGGCGGCCACGGTGGTGATACCAAATGTGCCGGCGGTGGCTTTCAGAAAGTCTCGCCTTGTAAGCGGACTGCGCGCGAAAAAGGGCATAACGGATCAAATACAGCTGACATACCAAGCGGAAAGTACTGAATTTGGTGCAACAGCCATGGGCAGGCTACGAGGCAATCACCGCACAGGCAGGGCTGGGAACGCTGGTGGGTACACCAATTGGGGTCAAGAGCCCGGTGCCAGGATCAATGGCCATGACCACCAGTGCGTCAGAGTCCTGATTAGCTACGATGAGATAGCGACCGCAGGGGTCTATGGCAAAGTTTCGTGGCGTAGCACCAAGGCCGTGTGCATAAGCCTTGCCGGTCAGGCGGCCCGTGTCTGGGTGTACCCGCAGCCGAATGATACAATTGATGTCCCGCAGTGAGGCATACAGAAACCTGCCGGACGGGTGCAGATGGATATCGGCACCGGAGGGGGTACCCGTAAAGCTCCTGGGCAGTGCCGCAACCGTGTGAAGCGCAGTAAGCGTGCCGTCCTGGTATTTGCACGCCATGATTGTTGAATCCAGCTCGTTGATCAGGTAGACAAAGCGGCCAGTGCGGTCAAAGGTGAGGTGTCTCGGGCCCGCGCCTGCGTGCATGCGCAGGCTGCGGGACGCTGGCTCAAGCCGCCCTTGGCTACTGTCATACCGGTACGATATCACAGTGTCGGCTCCGAGGTCAGGTACCAGGGCATACCTGTGCGCGGGATCCAGCACAATGGCGTGTGGATGTGGAGCTTCCTGTCGCTGCTTATTAACGCTGGATCCGACGTGAACCACATGATCCGATGCGGGACCCACGCCGCCGTGCTCGTCTATCGGGAGCACTACCACAGAGCCGCCCCGGTAGTTGGCGACCAAGGCATGATGATTACCAACGGAGACATAGCAGGGCGCGGCCCCGAGCACAGACTGGTGGCTGAGCATCGCCAGCTTGCCACTGTTCTTGTCCACAGCGTAGGCGAAGAGCTTGCCGTGCTCTGTTGTGGTTTCGCTCACCGCATACAGCCGCGACGCTGCCGAATTCAGTGCCAGAAAGGACGGGTTAACTATACCCCGCACGATGCTTCGCTGTGCTATGGCAAGCGAGTCTTCGTAAAGGTCAAAGCAGTAGATGCCTTCGCCATGTCCGGCGACGTGGTCCTCAGGCTGCGTATAGGTGCCTACGTATAGTCTGGCCACAGCTTACTTGCTTCCCAGTTCAATGCCTGACAGGTGCTCGAGCGCTTTCAGCAGCGCATGGTTGCCTTCATGCCCCAGGTTGCGGGCCTGCAGCGTCCGGTACAGCTGAAAACACAGACTGGTCGCCGGCAGGGGTACGCCAAGCTGGTCGGCTGCTTCCAGCACGAGGCGCAGGTCTTTTTGCTGCAGGTTAATGGTAAAGCCCGGTCGCCAGTCTCTCACGATCGCTTGCATGCCCCGGTTGGCAAGCATCCAGCTGCCTGCGGCGCCTCCTGTTACTGCGGCCAGTGTTTTCTTGAGATCCAGCCCGCCGGCTTCAGCAAAGAGGAGTGCTTCGCTCACAGCGAGCATCGTACCGACCACCAGGATCTGGTTGACGAGCTTCACGGTCTGGCCAGCCCCGTGCCCGCCCACATGCGTGATGGTGCGGCCCACAGCTTGGAGCACTGGTTGGGCGCGTCTGAACTGCGATGCCTCTCCACCCACCATAATGCTCAGTGTTCCGTTAGCAGCACCTTCGCTGCCCCCGCTGACAGGAGCGTCCAGCATCATGACTCCGCGCTGACGAAGGCGCAGTGCCATGCTGCGCGTCGCTTCCGGGCTGATGGTACTGGTGTCAACCACAAGAGTGCCTTCGCACGCGCCCGCAGCGACGCCTTGCTCACCAAAGATGACTTCCTCCACGTCCGCAGTGTCGCTGACGCAGAGGATCGTGATGCTGCTGTGGGCCGCAACATCGGATGGACTGGTGCCTGCCACCGCGCCCGCGGCAACTACAGGCGCCATGCGTGCCGCTGTCCGGTTCCACACGCGGACTGAATATCCGGCCTTGACCAGGTTGCAGGCCATGCCGCGGCCCATGATGCCCAGGCCAACAAAGCCGATCGTTTCCTGCATGAGGCGCTGTAAAGAATTTGAGGGGTTCCAAGATAACCCCGGCAGAGGCATGCTTCACAGCGTACAGCCGCAACGATGCCGCTTGGAGGTGGAGACAGGGCTACGATGGTCGTAGCCGGTACAGCTGCTCGCCCGCCTTGGGCACGAACAGGGTGTCTTCGCGGCCTTGCCACGCCGCCAGATCGACTGCGCCTGGTTCCAGGTATCCCAGGCCCAAGCGGTCACATTGGGCGTGTGGCACGCGGCTGGCCAACGTCACACGAATTCTGGGTGTCTCCACGCCGGCGGCGAATGAAGCCTCCCCCCGGACGTGGGTTGAGTGTGCCAGCACGGCCCACGGGTAATGCCTGAAGTGCTCCCACTGCTTTACGAAGTATGCAGTGCCATGGTATCCGATCTGGTTCAGAACCTTGCCATGCGTGTACGAAATGTTGTCGATGTGCGGTGCATAGAGGACGATCTCGCCACCGTCCCGGATGACCGGCTCCAGCTTGTACATACCCTTGGCCCCGGTCCACAGGTCATCGTACATCGCCGGAATAACCGCCAGGGCCCTCCGGTAGCGTTTGTCGACCCAGCGAATATGAAGCCTGCAGGAAAGGTCCGCGGCCGCCCGCCACGCCTCCTCGGGAGACCCTACAAACAGGCCCTGCAGGGCGTCGCCGCATACCACCAGGCTGGCGCATAGCCTGCGCCGCGGAATGCACCGGGCGGCACGGTCAATAAGTGCCCGGACTGCGGTGTCATGCGTGCCAATCAGCGCGCGGCTGGTTAACAGGGCCCCAATCCAGTGGGTGACGTGGATCATGTCGGGCCCGCTGATGCCAGGAAAGAAGTACTTGTTGCCACCGGAAAATCCTGCCACCTCGTGCGGAAACGTGGGACCGCAAATCAGCAGCGTATCGTAGTTCAGGACCATGCGATTGATTGTGACCGGGATCGCCAGACTCAGCCGCCCGCCGGTTATTGCGCCAATCTCACTGGCCTGAATGGTTTCAAGGGTGATGAGCTGCCCCTTCAGGTCCCAGCGGTGGTTGAAGATGCCAACATTGCCGTACTTTGCTGTGCGCTCTTCTGCAGTAACACCCACGAGCTTTTGCAAGGCTTCTTCACTCATCGGCGGATGTGTTCCAAGCGCCACCAGGAAGTCCAGTGCTTCTGTCCGCGGTGACAGCAGCTCGCAGAGCAGCCTGAAGAACAGCGGTATCGGCGCCGTCCTTGTCGCATCGGGTATGATAACCAGGACGCGCCGGGCGTCTGGTGCCAGGGCTGTCAGAGCCTCCGCAAGGATTGCATGCGCTTCGGCCTCACAGATGTGTCTTTCTGTATTTCCGCGTCCAAAAGCCATCGCAAGTGGTGTTTGGCCGCCGCAAGGTAAGGCTGTGGAAATCAGCCGGCGCTGCACCCTGCGTGCAAACCCGCAACCGTGATCACGTCTCTGATGTGCTGTAAAAACGTGAGCCGTTTGCAAAATAAGCAGATCAGTCGGACTCTCGGGCAAGTGCAAACTACGCAGCTGTACTTCAAGGAAAGCTTCGGCTGCAATGGTGCCAGACGGTTTTCGTGAGATGTTTCCCGGCGAACATCGCTTGAAACGTGATAATAGTACTAGCAGATATCATAGCATGGCATTC
>JAAXGV010000020.1 GCA_012271185.1 Rhodothermales bacterium | reverse complement strand
TCATCCGCGGGGATCCTGCAAAAAGCTGTTTTATCCACGGGCAGCTAGAGCTGCACCCGCACGCCGGCAAACGGCTCAAATCGGCGCTGTACAAGGTAGCGGGGTCCATCCCCGTCGTCCACCTGCTCAAAACTGTACCTGGCCAGCACACTCAGATAGAGCATACCCAGGAAGCGGTAATCTGCGCCGAACACCAGTGCGCTCTGGTCATCAAAGTCATCAAAGATGCCAAGGAAACCGGCCGTGCCCAGCTTGTCAACGCCAACCTCGAACCGAAGCCGCTGAGCGCTGCGCACAAACAGCCGAAAGTGGAACTCGCTTAGTGCCTGACTCCCAAAGTGGCGGCGATAGTAATACCGCATGGAGAAGCCGGGCGGCACTTCCAGCTTGAACTCCGTCATCAGGTCGCTGGCACCCCGACTCTCCCCGAGCGTCAGACCAACAATGTTGCTTCCGGATGCGCTTAGCGTCCGCGCATGCTGGTTGTGTACAGCATACAGTGCGCCCACGTAACCGGGTATGAAGTGCGGGCTGTTATAGAAAGCCCCGATACGTAACAGGAAGGATACCAGGTCCAGGAACGTTGTTGCATGCAGGTCTGCCCCAAAAGCCAGCCCGTCACCATAGCCCACATACCAGGCGTAACTCACAAACGGTGAAAAGTGCACACCGCCGGTGGTGAAAAGCTCCAGCTGCATGTCCGCGCTATAGGCCGTCAGGTCTGTTTCGGGGGTGCGATCAGTCACGTAACTGAAGCTGAACCCGGCCGTATGCGTCATGCCGGCGCGTGCAAGGAAAAGTGGATACGCTGTTATGCGTCCACCAGATACGCCGCCCAGAAGCACATTGCCAGTAAAGCCCGCAACAGAGAGCGCGCGGCTGTGGTAGCTGAACTCCGCACCGACGGTCCGATCATCCCAGGCAACCGAGGTGCCGTAGTAGTTGACGACATGCCCGATGCCAAGCTGCAGGCCGTCCAGGAGCCCTACACGGACATGCATGGGCCGCGTGCGGGGCGTATTCACGCGGGCAAAGTCCACAAGCCGCAAGAGGTCGTATGGCTCATCAATGTCGGGTGCATACTGGCCGAGCGGCCCCACGCGAAGGACCCCTGAGAGGCGCATTGTGACTGGACGGGTGACCATCTCCAGCCGAGCACCCGCAGCTGCACGCCACTGTGCTCCAATGAGTGAGAGTCCACCCATTGCCATGACCACGTTGGAGTAATCCCATCGCGCAGCCTGCAGCTGCTCCCTGAGATCTCCTTCGGAGCCAAACGGCGCTGGCTGGGCAGCAGCAGAAAAGGCGGCAAGGAACAGCCCACTGCACTTCCATATCCCCCTGAAACACTTACCCCAAGAACTCATTTGATCAGATATGAGGTTGCCCCTTTTTCCGCTAAGCATCGTGCTTTACCCGGGCGAAGTGATGCGGCTGCACATCTTTGAGGCGCGTTACCGCTCCCTGACTGCGCGGTGTCTCGAAGATGATACTCCCTTTGGTGTGCTCTACATGGACGAAGGCAAGATGGCTGAGGTTGGCTGCACCGCACGCATTGACCAAGTTCTGCAGCGTTATACGGATGGCAGGCTCGACATAAAGATCAAGGGAGGGGAGCGCTTTGAAGTAGCCAAAGTCTATGACAACAGGGCCTACCTCACGGGTGATGTCCACTATCTGACCGACACGATCAGGGTTCCAGATACCGACGCCGTGGAGCGGGTAATCGCGCAACATATGCGGCTGCTTGAGCTTGCAGGACGCAAGATACGACCGGATGTGTACCACCAGACCGAGCTGGTGTCCTACCTGATCGCACGGACGGCAGGACTCACGCTGGATCAAAAACAGGCCGTCCTCGAAATTCCCAGCGAGTTCGCACGCATAGCGTACCTCATACTGCATTTTAATGAGTTTATCCCCAGGATTGAAGAGGCGGCAGCGCTGCGAAAGAAGATCCAGTCCAACGGGCATCTGGAGAGCGGCGATCTGTGAGACCCCGCATCGGACCTTACACGCTCTACGCCATTGAGGCGGGGCGTTTTCGCCTGGACGGAGGATCCATGTTTGGCGTGGTGCCCAAGGTGTTGTGGGAGCGCCGCATCGCGGCCGACAGGCGCAACAGGATTCAGCTTGAAGCGCGGTGCCTGCTGCTGGAAGGCGAGGGTCGGCTGATCCTCATCGATACCGGCATGGGCCACAAAGAGAGTGCATGGTTTGCCGATGCATTCGCGCTCGACTTCACGGACGGCGACCTTGAACACAGCCTCAAGGTCGCGGGGTTTGCGCCGGGTGATGTGACGGATGTCATCCTGACACACCTGCACTTTGATCATGCCGGAGGCGGAACCCGAAGGGCAGGAGGTAGGGTCGTTCCGACGTTTGTCAATGCAACCTATCACCTCCAAGAGGGGCAATGGGAAACAGCCATGGCTCCCAATGTGCGTGAAGCTGCATCGTTCCTGCCCCATAACTTCGTCCCGCTCCGGGAGGCGGGTCAGCTGTCTTTGCTGCATGGAGCACAGTCGTTATTTCCCGGTGTCGACGTCATCGTTGTGCACGGGCACACACGGTCACAGCAGCTGGTCAAGGTGACAGGACCCGAAGGAACGCTTCTCTATGCGGCGGATCTTTTTCCGCTGACGCATCATATACGGGCGCCTTGGGTGATGGCCTACGACGTGCAGCCGATGTTGACGCTGGCAGAAAAGGACCATGTTCTGCGCGAAGCATGTGCAAAAGGGTACCACCTCTTCTTTGAGCATGATGCTAGCGCGATGGTCGCCAACGTCGCCGGGGGAGAGCGTGGCTTTGAAGCCACGAACATTCGCAGTCTGGATGAGCTGTTCTAGGAACCGGCCAGACGCATCATCGTAAAACTGTGCGCACGATACAATGCATGCCTATACGCGCAGCTGTTACCACGCGGCGGGTGCATGACATCCGCCCATAAACCTTGCTTCGTAACGCGCTTGCGCTTGCAGTACCTCAGTCTCGGCTTGCTGACGGCAGCTTCCGTAGCCGCCACGGGGGCCACAGCACAGCACCTTCGTCAGATTGTCTCGGATGACACGCGTGCGGTCTACGAGCTTAATGTCGCGTGGAGCAACCCGCTTTCGCCTCAGGGCGCACCCCTCGATGTAGAGGAGCTGCGGGCGCTGGCGCAGGGGGGACTTTTTGAGCGTACTGCTACGCTGCACCTGACATCATTGGCCAAGCCTGCTGTACGTGTGCTGGCTGCCGACTACGATGAGGTCAGGGCGGATGTGCAGCCCGGCGTGACACATCCCATGAGACCGCAACCGGCGGAAGTAACTGGGCTGGGATGGCACCGCAAAGTGCCCGCAGCCACGCTTGTTGTACGAACTGTGACGTATGACGGCACGATGCTCAGGCGCTACCGGCGGCTGCTGGTGGAGGTCACATGGTCCGGCCCTCCGGCCGTGGCGAGCTCAAGCGACAACCCCCACCTCAGCGTGACGGAAAGCGTTTTGGCTACGGGGACCGTCTTCAAGATCCCGATCCGGGAGGAAGGTGTTTATCAGATTGACCGGACCTTTCTCAGTGCGCTGCCGGGTCTGAACACAAGCCCGGGAAGCATTGATCCGAAGCACGTCAAGGTCTACGGCAACGGAGGTGCCCCGGTACCTGCGCTGAACAGCGACCCGAGGCATGCAGATCTGGTAGAGATTCAAGTCATTGTTCGTGGCGGCGGAGACGGGTCATTTGACAGCGGGGACGCTGTATGGTTCTATGGTGCAGGCCCTGCCGGCTGGCGCAGCGTGCACGTGCGGGGCAGCCTAAGCGAGCTGCTTTACGACACGGATGGCAATCCGGTCGTGGAATGGCGGCACTATGTCCATCCGTTCTCCGAGGAGAACTACTACTTCATAAAGATTGACGACCAGGACAGTGCTGAGCTGACAAGAGATGCGTATCCAGGCATCAGTGACGCGACTGAGCTCACACAAATCCTCGGGCGTTACTATGTGGACTTTGACGAGTTTCTCTGGGCGCGAGGCAGTGAAACCGGACATACATGGATCAGCACTCGTATCGAAGGGGGCGGCAGCGCAATGACCGTGCTTGACGACGTGCTGCTGCCCGGGCTGCTCAGCGGAAGGATCAATTACGAGGCCAGGCCTGTCATCAGAAGTAATCCGTCTGCGGCTGTGCTGTTCACCTCTGGTGGCACCACGCTGCGTCGGGTGAATCTGGGTGCAACCTCAAGCAGCGGCACGGCGCCTGTGGCGCGAACAGCCGTGGTTTCGTTTGGGCAGGACGCAGGCGCCGGCCAGCGCCAGACGATGATGATGGAGCTGGAGGATGTGCCCGGTGGCCCCCAGGCGGCGGTGGACTGGATACGGGCCTTTTACCCCATGGCCACAGCCCGTACAGAAGCGCCGGTACGACTGCACACACCTTTAAGCACGGCAGGCACATTCACCATGACACTGCAGGGGTTTGCCAGTGAACCCTATGTGCTTGATATCACCACGCCTGGTCAATACGAATGGCTGGGCACCGAGCAGGTTGGCGGTGACTACCGGATTCAGGCAACGTCCCATGACCTGCTGGTCCCACGCGAGCTAATAGCCTTTGACGTGAGCCAGGTCACGCCACTGGTGGCGGAAACGGTGTGCCCGGCAGACCCCGGTTGCGTTGTTACGCAGCAGAACCTGCATGGCCTGGCAAGCTTCCCGCACTTTGTCATCATCACACCAGCAGAATTCGCAGCGCAGGCGGAAGAGCTTGCTGCGATCCGGCGCGAAGAAGGCATGACCGTTGAAGTTGTGGATGTGCAGGAGATCTACAACGAATTTTCGGGCGGGCTGCTGGATATTCGCGGGATTCGTGACTATCTGAAGTTTCTCTATGACCGCGCGCCAAGCGATGATGTGCTGCTGCGGTATGTGCTCTTTTATGGGGACGGTCACTACAACTACCGGTCCATTAATGCGGAAGAGAACATCCTGCCGAACTGGATCCCTCCGTTTGAAACCGAGGAGTCATTCATCCCGGAGATATCTTACACGACAGACGATTACTATGGTCTGCTTGATGATAACGAGGGACTGTGGCCGTTCACCCAAACCACGTTCTATGGCCCCGATGAGTCTCTGAACGAACGCGTAGATGTGGGTATCGGCCGCTTCACCGTGACGACACAGGCC
>JAAXGV010000047.1 GCA_012271185.1 Rhodothermales bacterium | reverse complement strand
GTGGCACGCGTCCCGGAAAAGCCGTGTTTGTTCCACCACCACCGGAGTTCGTACCGGAGCTGATGAGTGACCTCGAAAGGTTCGTTCATATGGAAGAATCATATCTGCCAGTGGTCATAAAGGCGGGACTGGTCCACGCTCAGTTCGAAACCATTCACCCATTTATTGATGGAAACGGCCGTGTAGGCAGGCTCCTGATCACCCTGATGCTGTACAACACCGAAGAGCTCAGACAGCCGATACTTTATCCCAGTCTCTACTTCAAGGCGCATCGTGCCCGCTATTATGACCTGCTTCAGCGCGTCCGTACGCACAATGACTGGAATACCTGGCTGGACTTCTTCCTGGATGGCATCACCAGCGCTGCAACCCAGGCAATCGGCGTAGCGCGTGCCATCCTGATGCTGTTTGAAAAAGATCGGATCAAAATCGGGCAACTGGGCCGGCGGGCAGGCTCCGCACTCCGCGTGCATCAGCAGCTCCAGAAGTATCCAATCATCACGGCCCCTATTGCTGCGAAAGAGGCTGGGTTGTCGCTCCCTACCGTTCGCACATCCCTTGGGTACCTGATGCAGATGGGTCTGGTAAAAGAGGTTACAGGCAAGCGGAGCAGACGTGCGTTCCTGTACAAGCCTTACTGGAAAATCCTGCCCCAAGGCACTGAACCGACCACCTGATGCCATCAGCGGCTTTTGCCGCACAGAACCGGAAGCGCGAATCACGCCAGTGCGCTACGGATCGCCAACCACGTCCTGATAGACCGAGGTCATGGTGCTCCCGACATATTTTGCCACAATCCTGCCGGCGGGGTCAATCAGGAAACGCGTGGGCAGCACATTGATGTTGTAAAGCAATGCCAGACCGGGTGGGTTAAGCACATGCTGGCCCGGTATGTCACGCTCCTCAAAGAAGGCCTCATTGATCAGAGAGTCGGCCGCCATCGAGAAGGAGATGATCTCCAGCGCCGGAGCATCGGCATACAGTGCACTGCGCCCCTCCATCTCACGCTCATAGATATCGTCCTGCGGATGGTAGAACTCCAGCAGCACGTACTGCCCGCGCAAGTCTGCCAGGCGCAGCGAGTCCCCGTGCATCTCACGTACAGCAAAGAGCGGCGCATCCTTGCCCGGGATAAGGTGTTCCAGCTCGTAGATGGCACGGGATCCCCAATCCTCAAAAGCGGTGTCGGCGTACTTTTCCTTAAAGCTGTATGCCCTGCTCAGTGCAATACCATACTGCATGCTGTCAAGCCGTGCAGCTATTATCTCAAACTCCAGCGCAGCACGCTGCTCCGCCGCTAGCGCAGCTTCAGCGTACGCTTCCAGGAGCGCCACCGCAGCCTCCTGCCCTCCCAGGCGTGACTGAGCTCGACGCGCCGCCTGGGCCACCTCGACGTAGTTGATATTGCTTGGTGTGATCTCGCGGGCGCGTGCCAGCGCAAGCGAGTCGTTCCAGCTTGTAATCATGGCCACTGCCTCAGCCGCGGCCACCTCGCCGCCCATCGTACCTGCAAAAGTGGTACGCATGCTCCACAGGATCATGCTCGTCTGGTGGACCAGACCGGAAACCTTGGCCTCATTGTACTCCCCGCTCTGCACCAGTTCCAACAGGCTCTGGCGGTGCTGCAAGGTCGTGTTTTCGTAAGCCAGCCAGGCAGAGTTCTCCATAGATCGGATACGCAAAGGACGGTTGCCCATGGGAAACACCGCCCTTAACGATGCAGTGTCCCCTTCCGCGACAGCCAGAGCGCCAACCTTCAGAATCCGGCCTCGCCTGCTGATCAGCAGTGAATAGCGGCCGCGCGTCGGTGCTGTGACATTCATCGTAAAGGCGCCCGTGCTGTCAGTTACAGCGTAGCCCAGTGTGTCAGGCTCACCATCACGGTCTTTCGCGACAAGGACTTCAAATCCGCGATAGTCCTGTATGGGGTCAACCTCGGCATCCACCGTCAGCGTGCCGGCCAGCACGCTGTGTACCTCCGGGTTGTCCGTAACAACATCTCGCTGTGCGCAAGCGGGAACAGCAGAGACGATGAAGAGCAGCAGCAGCAGAAACTTGTGGCTCATCTGCATGATTCGTGTGAAGCTAAGGCCCTGGTGAGCAGCGCATGCACGCACCTGGGATCTGGTGATCCGTCAAAGCGGTGCATCACCTGGCCTATAAAAAATCCCAAGATAGACTTCTTGCCCTGAGCGTACTGCCTTGCCTGCTTGGGATGGTCCACCAGCACCTGCTCAACGACAGGCAGCAGCGCTGCCTCATCAGATACCTGCAGTAGGCGAAACTCCCTGGCAATCTCCTCTGCCGTACCTGTCGCCGTCTTCATCAGCTGGAACAGCTCCTGCGCTCCAGTGGAGCTGACGGCGCCTGCCATACGCAGACGCGCCAGACCTGCAAGGCGTGAAGCACTGACCCCAAAGCCTGCACCGGAGCTCCTCTTGAGCTCGCGCAGGACATCGCCCATGATCAGGTTGGACAGGGCTTTGGCGCAAGCCTCGGTGTCCAAAGACGCTCCAAGCGCCTCCAGTGCAGCCTCAAAGTAGTCTGCCACGGATCGTTCCTCCGTAATGACACCGGCATCATAATCAGGCAGGCCGAGCACCTCCACATACCGCTGACGGCGTGCATCCGGCAACTCCGGCAGTGCCGCCTCAATGGCGGCACGCGTCTCGTCCGTAACCACAACCGGAGGCAGGTCGGGATCCGGAAAGTACCGGTAGTCATGCGCCTGCTCCTTGGAACGCATCAGCCGGGTCTGCCGCCGGTCAGGGTCCCAAAGCATGGTCTGCTCCTCGATCACACCCCCCGCCTGAACCACGCGGATCTGACGCGACACCTCATGATCAATGGCGCGCTCCACATGGCGAAACGAGTTCATGTTTTTGATCTCAGTCTTGACGCCCAGCGCGCTGCTGCCGGACTCCCGGATGGACACGTTAGCATCACAACGCAACGAACCCTCCTCCATGTTGCCGTCACTGACGCCCAGGTAGCGCACAAGCTGGCGGACCTTCTGCATCAGGGCGCTGGCTTCTTTTGGCGACCGGAGGTCCGGCTCTGTCACAATTTCCAGCAGCGGCACACCGCAGCGATTCAGGTCCAGCAGCGTAGCATCAGGATCCTGGTCATGGAGGCTCTTGCCGGCATCCTCTTCAATATGTATCCGTGTGAGGCGGATGCGGCGGCCAATGTCAATGTAGCCCGCTGTGCAAATCGGGTCTTCGTACTGCGAAATCTGATACCCCTTAGGCAGATCCGGATAGAAATAGTGCTTCCGTGCCAGCACGCTGCGCTCGGCGATGTGGCAGTGTGTGGCCAGCCCCAGCTGCACCGCGCACTCGACCACCCGCCGGTTCAGAACAGGCAAAGTACCCGGATGCCCCAGGCTGACCGGATCCACATGACGGTTGGGCAATGCTCCAAACGCCGCTGAGTCCGCACTGAAAGCCTTGGATCGGGTCTGCAGCTGGCAGTGTATTTCAAGTCCAATGACCGCTTCGTACGATGCCATGCTGCAAGCGGCCTACGACTGCGACACCTTCAGAATCTCCTCCGCATGCTGCAGCACTTTCGGGCGCTTAAAAATGTGCTGAATCACGCCCTCCTCGTCAATAAAAAAGGTGGTCCGCTTAATGCCCAGGAACGTGCGCCCATACATCTTCTTCTCGCCCCAGACCCCGTACTCATTAACGATCGTCTTATCGGTGTCCGCCAAAAGCAGGAAAGGCAGTCTGTACTTTTGCGCGAACTTCTCATGCGACTCCACGCTGTCTCCGGATATGCCGAGTACCGTGATGCCATGCGACGCCAGCACCGTAACGTGGTCCCTGAGGTTGCAGGACTGCTTGGTACACCCTGGTGTGTTGTCCCTCGGGTAGAAATACAACGCAACCTTGCTGCCCCTGTAGTCCGACAGCCTGACGAGCGAGCCGTGCTGGGACCGGGCGGCAAAGTTGGGTGCGGCATCACCGACTTGCAGCATGGGCGCAATATTTGCCCGAAATGACAGGGCAGCAAGCAGTTGGGTAAGGTCGCAATTTAACGCCTTGGGGTGGTGATGGGTCCGCGCCGTCAGTAGTTCAGGAGTGCCTCCAGTGCGGGACGCAGCTTTGGCTGCGCAGAGAACACATTGTTTTCCAGGTTCCGCGAAAATGGTACCGGCAGATCTTCCGCTGCGACCCGCACCGGAGGCGCATCGAGCAGCTCAAAGCCGGTTTCGCTGACTGTGGCAGCGACCTCGGCACCAAATCCGCATGTACCCGTGGCTTCGTGAAGCACCAAGAGACGGCCCGTCTTGCGTACAGAGCCTATGACGGTTTCCCGATCCCAAGGCACCAGTGTCCGCAGGTCAATGACCTCAACCGCTGCTTTCCGTGATGCCCTCAGGTGCTCGGCCTCTGCCAGCGCCCACTGAACCCCGAGCCCGTAGGTCACAATGGTGGCATCTGTGCCTTGACACACCACGTTTGCTGCACCCAGCGGGATGCCGTATGGCATCGCTGGTACTTCCCCGCGCATGGAGCGATACAGCCTCTTGTGCTCAAAGTAGAGCACCGGGTTGGGGTCACTGATGGCGGAAAGAAGAAGCCCTTTTGCATCCCGCGGCGTCGCGGGCATCACTACCTTCAAGCCGGGCACATGGCAGAACCAGGCCTCCTTGCTCTGCGAATGAAACGGTCCCGCCCCAATGCTCCCGCCATACGGGGCACGGATGGTCACATTCAGCGGCGCACCCCAGCGATAATGTGTTGTAGCCAGGTTGTTGACAACCTGATTAAAGCCGCACGCGATGAAGTCGGCATACTGCATCTCAACAACCGGTTGCAGTCCCTCCAGCGCCAGGCCCATGGCAGCGCCGATAGCACCGCTTTCTATGATCGGCGTGTTGCGTACACGCAAGGGACCGAACACCTCCACCAGCCCCTCGGACACCTTGAACACGCCGCCGTACTCCGCTATATCCTGCCCCAGGAGCAGTACGCGTTCATCACCTTCCATGGCTTGGCGCAGGCCCTCGCTGATGGCATCAATGTAGCGTCTGGGGCGCACAGGCCCACGCGCCTCGGAGTGAATGACGGGGACTGGAGCAAACACCGCCGCGCGCTCTGCCGCGGGTGCGCTCTCCACAGCTGGCTGCGCGAGCGCATACTCAGAGGCCTCAGCCACATCGCCTGCAATCCGCAGGCGTACACCGTCAATCTCGTCCTGGGTCATGCCGCCTTCAGACACAAGGTATGCTCTGAAGCGGTCCAGCGGATCCTTGGCTGCCCACTCTGTCATCAGCGCTTTCGGGACATACTTTGTGCCGGAGGCCTCCTCATGGCCACGCATCCGAAACGTCTTCATCTCCAGGAGTGACGGTCCCGCCCCTGCACGCGCGCGCGATGCAGCATCGCCAACAGCTTCTATGACTGCCAAAACGTCGTTGCCATCGACAACCTCGCCATGCATGCCGTAGCCCGAAGCGGCATCTGCAATGTCTTCAACCGGCACAGCCTCGCACGTCGGTGTCGAAAGACCATAGCCATTGTTTTCGACAACAAAGATTACTGGGAGCTTCCAGAGACTTGCCAGGCTCAAAGCTTCATGAAAGTCCCCTTCACGCGTCGCGCCGTCCCCGCAAAAGGCCATCGCCAAGTAGTCCTCACCCCGGAGCTGCGCAGCCTGAGCAATCCCGCACGCCACCGGCAGCATCGCCCCCAAGTGGGAGATCATTCCCACAATACGGTGCTCCGGCAAGCCAAAATGGAATGTCCGGTCCCGCCCGCTGGTATAGCCCCCAGCCCGTCCCATCAGCTGACAGAAGAGCGGCTTCAGCGGCACGCGGCGAGTCGTCCAGACGCCCAGATTGCGGTGCAGCGGCAAGATCACATCCCGGTCGCAGGCCGCCCATGTACAACCCACCGCGACCGCCTCCTGCCCGTAACCGCTGAACCACTTCGTGATGCGGCCCTGCCGGATCAGACGCAGCATACACGCTTCAATAGCGCGGGGAAGCTCCAGTGCACTATGCAGCCTGCGCAGATACTCTGGTGCCCATCTCATTGCCCGGCGCCGACGATCACCGTCCGGATTGTCCGGAACAGTATCTTGAAATCCATGCGCAGGCTCATGTTCTCAATGTAGAAAAGGTCGTACTTGACCTTTTGTTGAACGTCCTCCAGTGACGTGTCGTAGTGCCACATCACCTGTGCCCACCCTGTGATGCCTGGCTTGACCCTGTGGCGCCTGTTGTACAACGGAATCTCCTTGCGCAGCTTTTCCACAAAGTATGGACGCTCGGGCCTTGGGCCCACCAGGCTCATGTCGCCTCTGAGCACATTCCAGAGCTGCGGCACCTCATCCAGGCGCATCTTGCGCAGCCACCGGCCCACGGGAGTGAAGCGCGGGTCATCTTCTTTCGCCCACACAGGTCCGGATGAAGCTTCGGCATCCTGGCACATTGTGCGAAACTTGTATATCGTGAAGAGGCGGCCCTTCCGGCCTACCCGCTTCTGGCGAAATATCGCAGGACCCGGAGAAGTCATGCCCGCTAGTATCGTCAGCAAGATCCACAGGGGAAGGCCCGCAAGCAGCACAACTAGGGCTACGCCAATGTCAAACAGCCGCTTTGTGCTCTCCTCCCATGCAGGCATTGGGAGCGGCAGCACCTCAATGAGCGGCAGGCCATAGATGTGCTCGGTGCGCGCCATCCCGCCAATAACAGAATAGAAGTCCGGGACGATCTTGAGCGTTACCGCCTTGCCGTCACACAGGCGCAGCACCTCGGCAAGCTCACGGTGGTCGTCAGACCCCAGCGCAATCAGCACGTCGCGGATCTCAAGGTCCTCAATGAGCTGTGGCAAGCGATCAATGGCGTGTACGCCGTTGGTGCTCTGCCCTGTCCCTCCCTTCTGCCCTAGGCGCAGCGCCCCGACGACCTGAATCCCTGCGGCCGGGTAGCGCGCGGTGTCCGCATGCAGCCGTTCCACCTTGTTGCTCCACCCAACGACCAGTGCCCGGCGCACACCGAAGCCTCGTATGATCAGCGACTTCTGCACAGAGCGCACCAGGAGGCGTCCCATGGACGTCAACCCCAGTGTTGTGCCCCAATAGATGAGCATTATCGATGCACTGGCGCCTGCACGCAGGGTGTCGATGAAGATGCTGAACACCAGTATCAGCACGCCGACGGAAACCACCTTGGCGAGTGATACCAGCTCATCAAGGCGGCTGGATGCATGACGCTCCCGGTACATCCCTGCAAAGACGTAGATGAGCACCCAGTACACTGCCAGCCCCAACGCCGCATATAATGGATATACGACAGCCCCTTCAGGCGCGGAAAACCCCAGCCAGCGAAAGTCGTCCTGGAACTGGAATCGGAGGTATACGAGGCATGACGCTGCAGCCGCCAGGGTATCAGTACACAGTAGTGCAGCGAATTCTACCTTACGGGACATGCCCGGCGCACGCTGGCGGATAAATCAGAATGATGCGCGTAGCCTTGCTGCTTTAACGTACGCATACTGTAAATTCTTCAGTAGCTTTCCCGCCACATGCGTACCAGTGTTTGTCTGATACTTTCTCTGTTTGCCGCCCTGTGGGCCGCGGGGCAGCACAACAGGCTGCTTCATCTCCATGATCCTGCCTACGACTACATAGTGCGCCTGCAGCGGCGTGGCCACCTGCTAGAGCTAAACCCCACCGCTGCGCCGTACCGGCACGGTGCTGTGGCAGAAGCGCTGGCCAAGATGGACGCCGCCCGGCTCAGCGCCTCGGAGCGCCAATGGATGCGCTTGGTGAGCTACGCCGTCCGGCAGGTGCCAAAAGCGCCTGAAGCAGCCGTGGGCTATCAGCCAGAAGCGCAGGCGTCGTTGATCAACAGTGATCGCTTGGACCTCTTGCGCCCGCTGGGTGATACGCTGAACCTTTTCTATAAAGCCACAGTGGTTTCGGGCTGGGCCGCGTTCGGCGACATTATCGCGGAGGCGGCTGTTCGGCACAGCCGCTATTACGAAGACGACCCTGACGGTCTCGATGTGGCGCTTCGGCTCTATGCACGCAGCGAAGACACCTATGTGGGCTATCAGCGCAAGTGGCTTTCCGCGTACCTGGGGCGGTGGAACCTGCACTGGGGTGTGCCTGGCCACGCTGCAACCATAGCCAGTGACAACCCGCGGAGCCAAGATCAGCTGTATCTCAAGCTGGGCGGCAGGCAGTTTTCCATAACGTCTGTCCTGAGTGAGCTGGACAGCGCCACCGATGGACGCTACTTCACGGGGCGTGCCGCAGACGACAGTGTGCAGTCGGGCAGCACGCGTCGCTACTTTGCGGCGCATCGCTGGGACTATCGGCCGGGGCGCCGGTTTCTTGTCAGCCTCCTGGAGTCGGCGGTATACTCTGGCTCTGCCAGCGGCCTTAGCCTGAAATATCTTAATCCGATCCATGTCTTCAGCTTTGTCGTGGACAACCGGCCCAAGAATGATGAAAACAACGGGTTCCTGGCTGGGCTCATCTGGGCTCAGGTATCCGGGCTCACGGTGCACGGACAGTTTATGGTGGACGACATCAACCTGCAGGGTATCGGCAAGGAATCGCTGACTTTCGCGATGGTCGGTTCCGCTGTCTATGCTCTTCCGGCCTTTGATCTGGGAGTCAGCCTGGAGGCTGTCTCTTCACGTGCGTACAATGCTCCGCAGCCCGAGGGCCGTTACATCTACCTGCAGCGGGGTCTCGCCACGCAGTTTAGCGACTATGTGAGCACCGCCCTTTGGGCCGATGTGTACTTGGACCGGTTCGCGGCGGGGCTGCGCCTGCAGCCACGGCTTGCCCTCCTTTACCAGGGTGAGCGGGACATGCGGCAATCATTTCCATCCAACGACGAGAGCGTTGACAACATTCTGGACGGTTCTGTCCTGAGAACCGTGCGTGCATCGATTGAGCTTGCCTACCAGCCTGTGCCGTGGGCTTGG
>JAAXGV010000011.1 GCA_012271185.1 Rhodothermales bacterium | reverse complement strand
CTCTTCGAGTCGATGGTCGTGCGGGACCTGCGCATCTATGCCCAGGCGGCGGACGCAGAGGTGTTTCACTACCGTGAGAAGGGTAAACTGGAGGTGGACGCGATCGTACAGGGCAATGATGGCCGTTGGGCAGCGTTCGAAGTGAAGCTGGGCGAGGGAAGGGTGGATGAGGCGGCTCGAAACCTGCTCCGGCTGGCGGAGAAAATAGATGTGGAGCGGATGGGAAAGCCGGCAGCGCTGGGAGTGATCGTGAGTAGTGGGTATGGGTACACGCGGGAGGACGGAGTGGAGGTGGTTCCGGTGGGGGTGTTGGGGGCGTGAGATAATTGAGGATGGTGATTCCTTGACGTTCTGTGATTATTCATTACGTTGTTAATCAATAGGTTCATCTCCTCTACCGCAGGGGACCGAACGATGGCACTCGTAAAGGAGATTCGTGGTGACAGCTGTAACCCGAAAGCATCAGAGAGTCCGCGGCATCTCAGTGCGCGAGATTATCCAGCTACTCGCGACGCCCCCTCAGACAGTTTCACGTTGGTGGGCTGGCAGGTCCACGCCCCGGTCGAGTAGCTTGGAGCAACCTCTCCGACTGGAATGATTGGCTGGGCAGCTCGCCCTGTCTTTTAACCAGAAACAGGACTCAACATTTACTCCCGCGCCGATTAGCTTATGATATGCAATCGCGGCGCGGGATTCTGACAACGCTCCGCAGTGCCATGCAGGTGCTGTCGGTAACGGTGGTCACACACTGTGACAAGAATTGGCGGGCACTCGGGGGCATCGTGTGTGAGCAGTTCGTTTCGTGCACGCGGCCACAGGCAGCGGGTCAGCCGCATGAAGGCACTGTGCTTCACTTGTCGCAAAACCGCCCAGGCAAGACGGCTCGATGTGCTGAGCATACCTGTTGCTAAGCCACTTTTGTGAAAACCAGGCAGAGCGATCTCCCGGTAATGCAGCGTGTTGGCTGGTGGCGAATGCCACGGGCTTGACGCAGCCCGTCTTTACTGTATCGCAATATGCGCTATATTCGCAGTCTCGGGCAAGCCCCAATGATTAATTGATGGCAGTATACAGAGACGATTTTGGCCTTGAATCGCACGGAAAGCAGCAGATTGGCCAGCTGCTACGGGAGATAGCCGACGAGACCTCAAACACCAGAAAGGGCCGCTGGCTTGAAGACTTGACCGCCGCGCTCATGGAGACGCGGCGCGAGTTCAACATAGAGCAGGTCTGGCGCTGGTCAAGATGGCCTGATCGCAAGAGGCTGACGGGTCTGGATGCATCAGATTGCGGGATTGATCTGGTGATGCTGCATAGAGATGGGAGCTACTCTGCCGTGCAGTGCAAATACCGCAGAGCCCGTGGCTCCATCAGACAGGGGGAAGTTGACTCGTTCCTGGCGCATTCGTCTCGCCAGCCGTTCCAGCTGCGCTGGCTGGTTACCAACCGTCCGCTCACAAAGCGGATGGAAAAATATATCAGCGGTATGACGCCGCAGGTGCAGGTAGTGGATCTGCAGCGGTACAGCAGTGAGATGCTGGATGGCGCTCGCGAGCGTCCACGCTTTGTGCCTTGGCCGGAGCAGAAGAAAGCAATCAACGATGTCTTGCGTGGTTTTCGCAGCAATGACCGTGGCCGTCTTATCATGGCGTGTGGCACGGGAAAAACGTTTACGTCGCTGCGGATTGCAGAGAAACTGGTTCCGCAGGGTGGACGAATACTGTTCTTGGCCCCCAGTATTGCACTGGTCGGGCAAGCCCGCAGAGTGTGGCTCGAGCAGGCGGATATCCGCATGGAGGCTATTGCCGTGTGTTCAGACAAGACGGTAGGAAGGGAAGCGGCGGGTCGGGGACGCATAGACCTGTCTGTCCGATACTTGGAATGTGTCGTGCATACAGATCCTACACATATTGCCAAACATATGATCGGGGGGGGGGTAGACGCGTTGTCTTCTGCACCTATCAATCCCTGGAGCTAGTTTCTGTCGCACAGCGGCAGCACGATGCGCCGCCATTTGACTTGGCCATCTGTGACGAGGCGCACCGTACTTGCGGTCTGAGCAAGAAGAATAAGGTCAGAGCGTTTCAGCGGATTCATGACAACAGTCTTGTTCGCTGCAAGAAGTGGCTCTACATGACGGCTACCCCACGTCTTTATACGCGGGAGTCAAAAAGCCGTATGGTCGCACGTAAACTGACTGTCACTGACATGAATACCCACGAGATATTCGGGCCTGAGTTTCATCGATTGAGCTTTGCCGAAGCAGTAAGCACCAACAAGCTGTGCGACTACCACCTAGTAGTGCTGGGCGTGGACCGAAGTCTTGTTGGCAAGGATATGCTTCGCAGCGAAACCATCAAGCGAGAGGAGGAAGGCGTCTCGACACGCGATGTCCATGAGCATATGACAAGAGCTTTCGGTACTGTGCTGGCTATAAACGGGTTTTATCGGGACGAGAAGGGTCGAGATGTGACTGTACAGCCACTACGGCGTGTCATCGCGTTCAGCAACACACGAAAGGTTTCGCAGCGGTTTGCCGAAGTGCTGAGAAATCCGTCGATGAAGGGGAAAGCCACGCAGCGCATGGGCGGGAAAGATATGCACGCGCTACGGATCAAAAGCCGGCATTTGGATGCCCGCAGCAGTGCGCACGAGCGCGCCATCCAGCTTGACAAATTACGCAGGGCGGACAACGAGGATGTTGCC
>JAAXGV010000184.1 GCA_012271185.1 Rhodothermales bacterium | reverse complement strand
TGCTCGAAGGGTGGGCCATAGACGCCATAAGTGGGTGAGAGCGTGGCAGCCAGGATGAAGCGGATCATATGCGCGGGGCGGCCGCCAGTGACCAGGTATTCGTGTAATATATCGGGCGTGTTGGGCCACAGGTTGGGCCGAAAAAACTGCGCGACCTCCGTGTGTGCGAGCTCCTGCATGTATGCGCGCAGCTCCTGCTTGGTGTTGCGCCATGTGAAGTACGTATACGAATTGTTGAAGCCAAGCTTGGCCAAGGTGTACATCGTTTTGGGGCGCGTGAAAGCCTCGGCTAGAAAGATGAGGCCTGGGTCCTGTTTGCGGAGCGACCCCAGGCACCACTCCCAGAAAGTGAAGGACTTCGTATGCGGATTGTCCACGCGAAAGACCTTCACGCCGCGGTCAATCCAGAACTCAAAGATGTGCCGCAGCTCGTGCCAGAGCGCCTTGTAGTCCTTGCTGCAGAAGTCCAGCGGATACACATCCTGGTACTTCTTTGGCGGGTTCTCTGCGTAGCGTATCGTGCCGTCCGCGCGCTGCTTAAACCAGGAGGGATGCTTCTTGACGTAAGGATGATCGGGTGAGCACTGAAATGCTATATCAAGCGCAACGTGCAGCTCCAGCTCCGTGGCTCGTGCCACAAACCGGTCAAACGCTGGCAACCCGCCGAGCGCAGGGTGTACGCTCATGTGCCCGCCCTCGGGGCTTCCGATAGCCCAAGGGCTGCCTGGTTCATCCGGGGCTGCACTGGGGCTGTTGTCTTTGCCCTTGCGAAACGTTGTCCCAATCGGGTGTACCGGAGGCAGGTAGACGATGTCGAAGCCCAGGTCGCGGATGCGCTCCAAGCGTTCTGCTGCGTCATCAAGCGTGCCGTGCCGGCCCGGCTCGCTGGCCGTGGAGCGCGGAAAAAACTCATACCAGGCAGCAAAGCCGGCAAGCGGGCTGTCAACGTCGACATAGTGCCAAGCGCTTTCTGTTGCACCCAGCCGCACATCGTTGTTGCGCATCAGCTCAGACAGCTTCGCATCCAGTGCAGGCCTGACCGCACCGGACCGCATGGCCTTGGCGTAGCGGGTCAGTCGCTTGGTCCACCGCGCCCCTGCGATGGTTTCGTCAATCAGCGTGGCCCCGGCCAGAAGCTCAACCTGGATTTCCTGCTCTGGAGCGCCGTGTTCCACTCTGCGCCGAAACTCGTCTTGCCATGTAGCAAACCGGTCTACCCATGCGCATATCCTGAATGCATAGCGCCCCGGCATCCGGCAGTCAAATGCGCCCACGTACTCGTCATTCCATCGCAGCTTGAGGTGGGACCGCTTTTTTGTGCCACTGGGGTGTCGCACGGTGAGCTCGACCGCCAGCTTATCATGGCCGTCAGCGATAACACCTGCCATGAGGTCTACCGTGTCCCCAGCAATCCGGCGCACAGGCCAGCGTCCGCCGTCAATGGAAGGCGTAAGGGATGTGATGATGATGCGGTCGTACTGCGTCGCCTTCATAGATTGTTGAATTGCGTATCCTCCCCGTTTGGCGTCGGACAGCCCATTGGGCTGCAATCTTTACACGCAGAAAGCTAAGGATCAGGTTGTCGTATGATTCAAACGGAGCATAAAGAAGGTGTTAAAGAGATTGGTCTGGGGCGTCCCGCACCGTTAGGTGCCACTTGGGACGGGGTTGGCGTCAACTTTGCGGTCTACAGTCGCCATGCGACGCACGTAGCCCTCTGCCTGTTTGACAGCCCGCAGAGCAGGACACCGGCAGCCACTATCTCACTGCCAGCCCGCGAGGGCCCTGTCTGGCACGTGCATGTGCCCGGACTCAGACCAGGTCAGCTTTATGGCTATCGCGTCAGCGGACCGTTCAAGCCTGAGCACGGCCACCGGTTTAATCCTTGCAAGATACTCTTGGACCCGTATGCGCGAGCCATTGGCCGAATGCCTGTCTGGGATGCGAGCCTCTATGGCTACGATACCCGCGACCTGGCCTTCTGCGATCGCGATAGCGCGGCTTTCGCTCCGCTGGGCGTGGTCATGGATGTGCCGCTTCAGGAGCATGATCGGCCAAACACGCGCTGGGAAGACACGATCATCTATGAGACCCATGTTAAGGGGCTGACGAAGTGTCACAAAGAGGTGCCGCCTGAATTGCGGGGCACCTACCTGGGCTTGGCTTCCGCTCCGGTAGTCGAGCACCTGGTGCGCCTTGGCATCACGGCTGTTGAGCTGCTCCCGGTGCATGCCGCGGTGCAGGATGAACGCCTGGTTCGCCAAGGGCTTTCCCAGTATTGGGGATACAACACGCTGTGTTATTTCGCTCCGGATCCACGGCTGGCTGCAGGTGACGGCATCTCTGCAGTTGAGGAGTTCCGATCGATGGTACGGAGCCTTCACGCCGCCGGCATCGAGGTGATCCTGGACGTTGTGTACAACCATACAGGTGAGGGAGACCATCGCGGCCCTACGCTGTCGTTCAAGGGTCTGGACAACTATGCGTACTACAAGCAGCGTCCTGACAACAGCCGTTACCTGATGGACTATACCGGCTGCGGAAACACGCTGGATACTGGCAACATGGCCGTACGGCAGCTGATCATGGACAGCCTTCGCTACTGGGTGGAGGTGATGGGGGTGGACGGGTTCCGGTTTGATTTGGCCGCCTCACTGGCCAGAGAGCGCTACGACATCAACATGCAGGCTTCCTTGTTTGACATGATTCAGCAGGATCCAGCCCTGAGCAGGGTTAAGCTGATTGCCGAGCCTTGGGACATTGGCAAAGGGGGGTATCAGCTTGGCGGCTTCCCATGGCAGTGGAGTGAGTGGAACGACAAGTACCGTGACACTCTCCGCCGCTTTTGGCGTGGTGACCCCGGCCTTGCCGGGGACTGCGCTACACGCCTGACCGGGTCCAGTGACCGCTTTGCTGCCAGTCACCGGCGACCCCGCGCCTCGATCAATTACATCACTGCCCACGACGGGTTTACGCTGGAGGACCTGGTCAGCTACACATGCAAGCGCAACGAGACCAACAAGGAAGGCGGGCGCGATGGCACCAATCATAACCACAGCACCAACTGTGGTGTGGATGGGCCCACTGATGACGATGATGTGCTGGCGCAGCGTGACAGGCTGAAGCGGAGTCTCATTGCCAGCCTGCTGGTTTCGCAGGGCGTACCCATGCTATTGGGAGGCGATGAGCTTTCACGTACGCAGCATGGCAACAACAATGCCTACTGCCAGGACAATTCAACCAGCTGGTATGACTGGAACCTTGACAGGCGTCAGGAGCGCTTTCTGGCATGGGTAGTGAAGCTGATAGCCTTTCGCAAGGCGCATCCGCAGCTGAGCCGGTTCAGCTTCTTTACGGGCAAGGTGGACGGGGCAGGCCGGCGCGATGCTGTATGGTGGCACCCGTCAGGGCGCGAGATGCAGGATGATGACTGGCAGCGAACGCAGGCGTTCGCGCTGCACATAACATGCAGCTGCGTTGAGGCCCCGGAGGTACTTTTCCTGGCGTACAATGCGGCACCGGCGGTTACCACGTTTACATTGCCGGAAGGCGAATGGCAGGCGGCCATTCATGAAGAGTCTGATACGCCGTGTGTCTGTGCAGGGAGATTGTCACTTCCCGCTGGAGCGTTTGCCGCCCTCAAAGCGCTTTAGGGCCGCGCGCATGCTCCACGGTCAGTGTCTGCAACCGGGCACCTGTCTCACTCAGCAGCAGGTCCGTTTCATCTGCCCGCATGCGCCACTGCCAGTTGCCGACCACCGTGCCCGGTGTGTTCATGCGTGCGTCAGATCCCAATCCGAGCACGTCTTGCACGGGCGTGATCACCAGTCCCGCTCCTGATGCCATCATGGTGCGGATAGCCTGCCAGCATACGTTGCGTTTTGTGAGTTTCAAGTACTGGCACGCACGCGCGCGCTCTTCTTCAAGGGCGCTGTTCAGCCACCCGACAAGCGTATCGTTGTCATGGGTACCCGTATAGGCGGCCAGATGGTCATGGTAGTTGTGGGGCAGGTGCGGATTGGCCTTATCACCATCAAAAGCAAACTGCAGGACAGCCATGCCCGGAATGTTAAACCGGTGCATGAGCATGCGCACGTCTTCAGTGATCACGCCGAGATCCTCTGCGATCACAGGAAGTGTGCCATCGGTGCTTTTCAGCTGGTCGAAGAGGGCAGCACCAGGTCCGTCGGCCCAGCGCCCGCGGACTGCGGTCTCTTCACTGGCCGGGATCTCCCAGTACCCCGCAAAGCCGCGAAAGTGGTCCAGCCTGATCAGGTCAAAAAGAGAGCATGCCCGTCTGAACCGATTCTGCCACCAGTCAAAGTTGCGTTGCCTCATGATGTCCCAGCGGTACAGGGGGTTGCCCCACCGCTGGCCGGTCTCACTGAAGAAGTCCGGAGGCACACCCCCCACGAATACAGGGTTGCCGGCGGCATCCAGGTGGTACTGATCCTGCGCCGCCCAAACGTCCGCGCTGTCATGCGACACGTAGATGGGCATGTCGCCGATGATTCGTATGCCTTTGTTTCGGCAGTATGCCCGAAGGCGCTGCCACTGTTTGTGAAGGGTGTACTGCCTGAAATGTGCAGCCTCCCAGAGATCCGTCTGCCGCGTCCTGGCATAGTGTACGGCCTGGGCCACATCCATACGGTGCACCGCGGGCCACTGCGGCCATGGCGTGTTGTAGTGATGACGCAGGGTTGCAAAAGCCGCATAGTGATGGAGCCAGTAGGACTCGGCCCTGCAGAAGCTGCCGAAGTCGTCAGGGTAGGCCCGGGATTTGAACCGTGCAAACGCGCGGTCCAGGAGCGAATTTTTCCAAAGCAGGGCGTTTGGATAGTCAACGGCATTATCCAGGAGTGAGGGCGGATTGGCCAGATCGTCCGTGCAGAGCAGTCCCTCTTCTGCCAGGAGCTCCGGGCTGATCAGGAGCGGTGCGCCTGCGAACGTGGATATTCCCGAATAAGGTGAGTAGCCATAGCCAGCGGGGCCGATGGGAAGGACCTGCCACCAGCTTTGTCCGGCATGCTCCAGCGCATCGGCAAAGCGGTACGCGGAGTGTCCGAGGTCTCCTACGCCGTAAGGCGAGGGGAGTGCGGTGATGTGCAGGAGGAGCCCGCTGGAGCGTCCGAGCTTCATGAGCAAGTAGTGTATCTTGCAGAGTGCCAAAGGTAGGATACTGGTATGGAAGTACACATCATGCGAGGCACCTTGCGCTATGTGGACGACGCGGCCCGTCTCTTTGACGAATACCGCCAGTTTTACGGGATGCCATCGGACTTCCAGGGTGCCCGTGAATTTCTGACAGCGCGGCTGCAGAAAAAGGACTCGGTGATTCTGATGGCGGTCGGCGGGCAGCGCCGTCCATTGGGGTTCGTGCAGCTCTATCCGATGTTTTCGTCGACGCGCATGCAGAAGCTGTGGATACTTAATGATCTTTTTGTCTTGCCTGGTGTGCGGCGTCAGGGCATTGGACGCCAGCTTATGGAGGCCGCGCACAGCCATGCAGTTCAGCGTGATGTCCGGATACTGGTGCTGGCCACCGGAAAAGACAATACGCAGGCCAAGCGTCTGTACAAGTCTTTGGGGTACGAGCTGGATACGGCCTTCGATCACTACGAGCTCAGCTTGTAACCTGTGCTCCCTGCTTACGTTGTACAGGACATGCGCGACATTCTGCTTCCACTTACTGTGTCGGATTACCGATTCCTGATCGGCGTCATCCGGGGTCCCCGGCAGCGCGCCATGGAAGCGTGCGTGGAGGCGATAGAGGAAGCAGGCAGCCAGGATACCCGCGAGGAGCTTTGTGGCCTCCTGGAGCACGAGATACGATACTTGGGAAGCGGCGATGTGTCGTACCAGGTTCGCAAGACTTTAGGTTTCACGCCTGGCACACCGCTGCGTACGGTCATTCGCGATGTGGGCAACACGCTGAAAGTTCCTGTGCGTCGAACGGCATCAGACCGTGAGATGCTGAAAGGGCTTGCATCGGATTATGCCGCAGCGGCCTTTGCGTGGCTGAGCGTGAAAGATCAGCAGAGCATGCTGGAGAATCTTGGTGTTGGCCGAGAGCAGGCTGCTGCTTTTCTGAAGAAGAGTGCGGGCGTGTTTGCTGTGCCGTTGATGATCGAGGCGTTTGGTTTTGTTGTGGTTCAGGGTCTCATCAAGACGGTACTCTTTGGGATTATTGCCAGGATTATTGGTCAGCAGCTGGCGAGTCGGCTGCTGACGTTCCTGTTCTCCAAGGTGCCGTGGTGGATTGGCTGGGTATCGCCGGCAGCCTGGGCACTTTCTGTGGGATGGACGGCCATCAGCTTGCAGGGCCCGGCCAGGCGCAAGACGGTGCCTGTCGTGCTGTACCTGGGTCTCTGCTGCCTGCGCGAAGAAGGTGCTCCGGTACAGCCCGGTTGAAACGCGTGCTGCCGGGCTATGCAGGTTGGCGTGTCTGACCCTTTCCGGGTCGGATCGCGGCATACAGCCGGGTCAGGCAGGGCGCGGACCAGCGGGTCATTGCGCCTTTGCTCCGGCCTCTGCACACCAGTTGCGGTAACGCATCAGCATCATCCTCCGCGTACCGATAACCTCCTGCTGGCATTGTTTTCCCTGAGAGGGACATTATCCATGGGCTGGCAGGTGGCGAACATGTTGGGGGCTTTCACCTTTCGGCCTGTTGGAGTGCGACGAGAGAGGCTTCACGTTCGGTCAGTGTGGTGCAGGCGCATCCGCTGTGCCCGGCATAGCGGCCTTCCAGATTGGCAGGTTTGCCGGAATCCGTGCAGAAGGTTTTGGGCCAGCTGAGACACCTTTTGGCATCTGAAGTATGAGGAATACAGCGCTGCTGCGTGCTCTTGACGGGCGGATGGTTGCTGACGCTTGTCAATCACCCCTTGCAAGGTGTGAGGGAAGTGGCGCACCCTTTTCCACCCAGCCGGAAATCTGCGTGAACCCTGCTTTGCGCATCACCACCGTTTCCCCGGACAGGCGATAGGAGTAGCCAGGCTGCTCCGGCGCAGGGGTGTCAACCATGCGTGCCACGACAATCACTTGCGGCGCAGTCGCTCGGGCGAGACGATGCGTTGGTCAGCGCCTCGAATACCACCCTCTTGCTGAACTGAGGGCGGTCCACCCGGGCAGTTTTTTCGTGGCCCGGACAAGCATGTTTCGGCGCACGAAGCGAAAGGTTTCGAATATCTGGGCGCCCAACGGTCCGCTGATGTTCCGGGCATCGGTCTGGTAATTCACGTCACGTCGCTCGCCTGCGTACCTGACAGCCTGGACGTACGCGTGAGGTATCCAGTCCGTTGGCGACTGACAGCATAGCAGCGCCTCGCTCACCGTGATCCGGGCGACATTGTCTTCGTCGTCCGCAACAAGGCGAAGCTTGCGAAGCCCGGTCTCGTTCACCTTCATCCCCGGTGCCAGAAACCGGTAATGGGCCTTTACCGCCGCCCGATCATAGTCC
>JAAXGV010000055.1 GCA_012271185.1 Rhodothermales bacterium | reverse complement strand
GGGGGGGGGTACGTACGTCAGAGTGCGATCAGCGAAGGGGCGCTGGCAGCATTTGGAGCAAAGCTGGGTGCCCGGGTTACCGCAGACGACCTCTTTCACTACGTGTACGGCGTGCTCCACGTGCCCACGTACCGCTCCAAGTACGCGACGAACCTGCAGAAGGAGCAGCCCCGCATACCGGTTCCAAAAGAACCGGACACTTTCCGGGTGCTGGTGCGTGCCGGTAAGCAGCTGGGAGACCTGCACGTCCACTACGATGCCGTGGAGCCTTGGCCCATCGCGTTTGAAAAAGGCGGCAGGGAACCACGCCGCGGAGTCGTGCCCATGGACTGGTTCCGCGTGGACAAGCCCATGTGCCACCCCCGCCAAGGAAAAACCAAAGACACGACGCGCGTTCAGTACAATGCCCACATCACCGTTAGCGAAATCCCCGAGGAAGCCTACAGCTACATCGTTAATGGGAAACCGGCCATCGCCTGGGTCATGACACGGCAGTGCGTCAAAAAGGCTAAGGCCAGCGGTATCGTGAATGATGCCAACCGCTACGCCCTGGAAACCATGCAGGATCCGGCCTATCCGCTCGAGCTGCTAGCTCGGGTCATCCGCATAAGCATCGAGACGCAGCGCATCGTAAGGCGATTGCCTGATCCTGAGTGAGACCGGGGGTTCAGCACGAACAAGGTGTCGCTTCATCGAGGAGCGCCATTGTGCGATGCGATCGTGTTCCGGAGCTCAAGGGAGCCGCCGGCGCCTGCAAGCTGCTGCTGGCACGAAAGATCCGGGGGACGGTGCTTGGGGACTCAACACTATCCCCAGGCGCCACGATGCCGGCAACCATGAATCGGCGTTCCCGCAAGCATGCCGATGTGGCTGGCATGATTTTGGCGCTACTTCGATGGAGACATACCATGACGAGCTCCAAGCCAGCCGCCGTTCCCTTGCATCAACAAAAACCAATTTACAGCATGATTGGGACTTGACTTCGGAGGTACGTACTCGGCGCAAGTTTTGGATACCTTTACTCTACACGGATCACCACACAAGTGTCATGAAGCGAGCCTTGCGTGTTACCGGCGCCTTGATCGGAGGCGCCGTCATCGTTCTGGTTATTCTGGGCCTGTTTGTTAAGCGCGTCTCCTACACTACCACGATAGATGTGGCAGCGCCCGTAGAGACGGCATGGGCGACGTTCGTGGACGGCGACCGCCTGGGAGAGTGGATGCCGGGCTTTACGGGTGCGGAGCTTCTGGAAGGTGAGGAGGGTGCCGTCGGCAGTCTGCACCGGCTTTATTTTGAGACTGGTGACTCTCTGGACGAACGGGTGACAGCGATCGTACCAAATGAGCGATACTCCTTCGACATGGAGACATCGTTTTTCAATGGCCGCGTCGACGTTACGTTTGCGCCCCACAGCGACGGAGCACGCATTGTGCAGACGACTGTGGTAGCCGGATCCACATTCCACTGGCGTGCGCTGCTTCCCGTGTTCAAACCCCTCATGCAGAAGGAGCAGATGAAGGGGCTCTGGACGCGCTGGGCAGCCTGATAGAGGAGGCGCCGTCTGCGGTGGATACACTCCAAGTATCTGCAGGTGTGGATCAGGCAGCGACACCCCTGGAGTGACAGAAGGCTGTCTACAGTAAGCTGAGGCCGAGCCCCAGTGCACAGCTTCCCGCGACAAGCCATGCTGCACTGATCCGATAGCGAAACACGGCGAGGGCAGCAAGCCCAAACACCAGCCACGCCTGCCATCCTGTCAGTACACCTGCGCCAAGCCTGATGGTCACAAAGAGCATAAGCGCTACGGCGCTGACGTTGATTGCGTCCAGAAAAGCACCCATCACGACCGACTGCCGAAGCTTCGGGATTATGGGGTTCAAGATCGCTACGAAAACGAATGATGGCAGGAAGATGGCGAGTGTTGCCAGTGCCCCGCCAGGTGCCCCGCCCAGCAGGACACCGATAAAGGTGGCCGTTGTCAGCACAGGGCCAGGTGTCACCTGCCCGATAGCGACAGCGTCCAGCAGCTGCTGCTGCGACAGCCACTGGTAGTTTTGAACAAGGTCGCCCTCCAGGAACGCCACAAGCACATAACCGCTGCCGTAGAGCACGCTTCCAACCTTAAGGAAGAAAAGGCCCAGCTTCCACAGTGGCACTTCCTGTGACGACGCCTGCCACACCCATGCCGGCATGAGAAGCCCGAAAAGATTGGTCGGGGAGGCTCTTTTTGCATACAGCCGCAACCACACAAGTCCCAGAATGCCGCCTGCAAGGAGTGCTGCGATTGGTGTAACTCCCATGGCGAGCGCCGCCAAAACCCCTGCCGCAACAGGGACAAGGGAAACGCTCTTGAATGCGGCTTTGCCGAGGCGCCACAATGCTCCCAGGATTATCGCAATAACTGCCGGTTTTATGCCAAAAAGGAAAGGCGTCACCTCGGGCAGCGTGCCATAGGTGGCGTACAGCCAACCCAGTGTGCCGGTCATAAGTGCCGCAGGCATAATAAAGCAGCTGCCTGCTGTGATCAGCCCCCTGAACCCGGCACGTTCGTAACCAACATGCATGGCTACCTCGGTAGAGTTGGGGCCTGGAATCAGGTTCGTGGCTCCCACAAGGTCGAGGTAATGCTCGCGCGTCAGCCACCTTCGCCGGACCACGATCTCGTCCTCCATCATGGCGATAACAGCAGCAGGCCCGCCAAAGCCGATGAAGCCAAGCTTCAGGAAGAGGCGTACAAGTCCGCCAAGGCGATGAGATTTCATACGCTGCCTTTATATGGAGTCTGATTACCGTGCAGTCATCTTCTTCGACGACACCTGCACCTTGTGCTGTCGCTGCATTGCGTGGGTGCGCCAGCGGGACAGGCTGGGTCGCTTGGATGCACGCCCTGTTGACAGTGCAGGCCTGAACAAGCGTGAGGGCCTAGGGCTCTTGGATTCGGCGGGCATGTGGCGCGCTTCGGCGGCGGTGTTCCGGATCTTCAGGTACCTTCCAGGCTTGTGGCCGATGATGTCAGTGCTCCGCCTGCTGCCGCGTTCCCTCTGCGATGCCGTGTATCGCTGCATCGCCAGGCGGCGGCACGGCTGTGCAGCGTGCACCGTCAGCGCTGCTGAAGCAGCGTAAAGTAGCGCCGGATAAGCTCCTGATAGTCAGGGGCATAGCCACTTTCCAGCGCATCCAGAAGCGCACGGCGAAGCACCTCCTCGGGCCGTGCAGTATCCAGAGCAGCAGGGTTTTCGCGGACAACAGCCTCGCCAGTACGCCCCTCCCGGCGCCGCTCCTTGCCGCGCTCCTGCATGGCCCGTGACGCATCAAGGAGGCGGGTGAGAATCTGCTGCTGCCGCTCCTGAAGCTCACGATCGGTGCCGAAAGTGCTCAGCTGCTGGACTGTTTCCTCCATCTGGGCAGCGATCCTGTTCAGGTCGCCCGCCACCTGCTGTGCCACGGCGCGCTCGCGGCTCAGCACTTCCAGCTGCTGCCTGATAGCCTGCTGCTGCGCAGCCAGCTGCTGCAGTCGCGCCTGCATGTCGACGGTAAGCCGCTGGCCCTGCATCTGACCAAGCAGCTCCTGAATCTGCTGGTTGAGCTGCTGCTGCTGCGATGCCATCTGCTGCAGCTGCTGAATCATCTGGCTCATGGACATTCCTCCGGACGAATTGTTGTTCGGGGAATTCATCAGCTGATCCATGAGGTCGCTAAGAAGCAGCGCGAGCTCGTTAAGGCTTGCCATGGCAATGCGCTGCTCATGTGCGGCCACACTGCTGCTGCGCGCCACCATGGCCGTTACAGCAGACTCCATGGCCAGGAGCGCGCCGCCAATCCGGCTTTGTACTTCACGTGTCATCTGCGGAATCTGCCGCGCAAGGGACTGCAGCGAGTCAGCAACAGTCCGAAGCCCTTCGTGCATAACACTTTGTTCCTGCGCAAAGCCGCGCAAGCTGGGGCTGTCAGGCGAAACGCCATCAACTTGGTGGCGCAGAGATTCCTGCCTGTGTGAAAGCAGCAGGATGTCGCTTAACAGGCGCTGAAGCGCGGTGAAGCTGATCTGTGCCTGGTTGCCCTGCATGCCACTGGCCATGTCCTCCAGAGTATGCTGCAGCTGCTGGAGGCGCTGCCACATGTTCTGCTGCCCTTGTTGGGCCTGTTGCATCTGGCCCTGCTGCATTTGCCCGGCATTCTCCCGCATCTCCCTGGGCAGCTCCTGTGCTGCGGTCTCTTCATTGAGCTGCTCCATCGACTCGCTTGGTGCATTGCGCAACGCTTCCATGCGCTGCAGTATCTCCTCCATGGTCCCCTCCAGCTGCTCCATCTCTTCGCTGCTGTGCAGCTGCTGCTCGGCAAGGGCCTCGCGCTTGTCGTGCGCGGCTTCTGGGTCCTTGGCAATCTCTTTGGCAAGCTGCTCCTGCTCCGCCGCAAGACCCTCGGCACGATCTGCTGCTTCCTCCAGCTTCTGCTGCACATAGATGTTCTTGAACAGCTCCAAGGTCCGCTCGAGGCGGTCACGGTACATCTCCTCGTTGAAGCCAAACTTCTCCAGCGCCTCCTGCATCTCACGCGGGTTGAGCTGCTCTACGGCCTGTTGCAGCTGTTGCATGGCTTGCATGAGCTCAGGCGAATTGATCTCCTCAGTAACTCTCCGCAGCTCGTCAAACATCTGGAGCGTTTCGTCACTGACCAGATCCTGCATCTCGGCTGCTGTATCCTCCATGGAGGCGGCGAGCTCATCCACGCGTGCTTCGAGGGCGGCCTGTGCGTCGGCCAGGTGTTCCAGCTGCCGCTTGTCTTCCCAGTCGCCTTCCTGCTTCCGGCGTAGCTCATCCCGTACCTCCTCAAACTGCTCCCGGAGCTTTGCGCTTTCCTCCAGAAGCGCCTCCATCTCGCTCTCAGTGTCCCGCTGCTTCTCGTCCAGACTGTCGTAGCGTTCCGATATCGTGGGCAGCCGCAGCCGGTGCACGGCGCTGCGACCGGCCTTGTATCCGCCAACAGCATCGTTATCGCGCACCTCGGCGTAATACTCAACGACATCACCAGGCACAATGTCGATACCGGTCTCCTGAACGAGGTCCCAAAAGTATGCGATATGCTGGTCCAGCTCGCGTGGCCCGGCCAAAGAGATTGGAATGGCCACGGGCGTGTCCTTGACGGCATTGAAGCGGCTCTCTGCCAGGCGCCACCACAGCGTGAGGTCCTTGAACCCGAAATCGTCGCTGAGCTGGAACAGTACCGAGACCATCAGATCCAGGTCAACTGCAGCATCTGCGGCTGGCTCGCGGATCACCACGGTGGGCGGAAGGTCCGCCAGCGGCGTGATCTGATACAGTATCGGATCACGGTTGCGGATGCCGGCATCGTTTTCCAGCCGCACATGGTAGGTGTCCTTGTTCTGAACGGTGAATGATCCTTTTGCAGTCCGACCTTGAGAAAGCTCTTTCGCATGTCCGCTGCCGAAGACCACATAGGCCTGGGTATCGCCGCCGTGCACGGTCAGTATCGCCTCCGTACCGGACAGCGCAAAGATGTCTCCCGTGCCTGGAGGCAGAGTCTGGCGTGGCAGCCCCGTATAGGCGGGTGCAACGAGCTCAACCTGCAGGCTGCGCACGACTGGCCGCTCCATCACATGTACATCAAACCAGTCAGAGGATACCGTTCCGGCCTGCATCCGGTACCTCAGCCCGTCGCGTACGTTTACCATCTCATACACGAACTGGCCGGAGCCATTGCCTGCCAGGGCAACAGGCTGCGCCCGATCAAACTGGAGCACTGCTGCAGCAGGCACATCCGCCCCCTTGGCCTCGGCTGTGATGGTCAGTGTTTCGCCCCGTACAATGACGGTATCCCCGGGAGACACGGTCAGCGTGAAGGATGCCGGGCGCTCAAAGGACACCCCTGGCGAGAAGAGTCGGAGCGAGGCATCCAGAAAGGTCCCTGGCGCCGCAAGCAGAAACATCAGGAGCCCCGCTACGGGCACCGATGCCATCCGTCCCATGCGACGAACACGGGCAAAGGATGCGGCACGTTCCAGCGGCACCTGTTGCACCTGGTCATGAAGCATGCGAACCGCGCCGTCAACCAGTGGGTCAGGGGCAACACTGGCACGCCCCTCTGCCAGGTCCAGCAGGTTTACCAGCCGATCTTCCAGCATGGGATAGCGGCTGGCGATCTTCCGCGCTACATGATGGTCGGGATACCTTGCCAGTATGCCGCACAGTCGCAGCAGCGGGCGAGCCACAAAGGCGGCCATCAGCCCGCCCAGTGTAAGGGCGAGCACCCAGAACAACAGGCTGCGCCACCCGACCGCCACCCAAAACAACGCTTCGGCCCCAACAGTCAGCAGCAGCAGCGTGGCCATGAGCCCGGTTGTCAGCAGCGTGTTGCGGGCCAGCTGCACTGCGGTCATGCGATTGGCGGCAGCCCGAAGCCGCCCGCGCAAGCGCGCAAGGAGGTGCAGGGTTTCTTCACTCATAGGGTGCGTGAACAGCAAGCGGGGCAGAAGGGTTTCTGCGGACAACTTCACAGAATCGAAACCCACGCGCGCCTGTGCGGTGCTTATCTTCACGCGAACCATTATGCCTGCAGATGGACGATTGCATTGCTCTGATCCTTGGTGGTGGTGCCGGTACGCGCCTTTTTCCGCTGACACAGGTTCGTTCCAAACCCGCCGTACCACTGGCCGGCAAGTACCGGCTGATCGATGTGCCGGTGTCCAACTGCATCAACTCCGGTGTGGACAAGATCTTTGTTCTGACACAGTTCAACTCGGCCAGCCTGAACAATCACATCTCCACGTACCGCTTTGACCGGTACCGCCGTGGTTTTGTTACGGTCATGGCCGCGGAGCAGACGCGTACATCGCTGGAATGGTTTCAGGGGACAGCTGATGCAGTGCGTCAGAGCATTCCGCACTTTTCGGTGCACCGCCATGAGCATGTGCTGATTCTGTCTGGAGATCAGCTCTACCTGATGGATTACCGGAAGCTGATGGCGCACCACAAAAAGCATGCGGCAGCGGTGACCATAGCAACCATTCCTGTCACCACCGAAGAAGCAACCCAGTTTGGGATACTGAAGACGGATGCTGAGCATCGGGTCACGGAGTTCTACGAAAAACCCCAGGACCTGACCGGCAAGGAAAGTCCGGTGCCTGGCAATATGGCCCGCGCTGGCCGGACGTATCTGGCTTCAATGGGTATCTACGTGTTTAACAGCAAGCTGCTGATCGACACGCTTGACAGCAGGCCAGGTGATCATGACTTCGGAAAGCAGATCATCCCCGATGCCATTGGGCGTCTGAGTGTGGTCAGCTACCCCTTTAATGGCTATTGGAGCGACATCGGCACTATCAGGTCCTTTTTTGATGCGAACCTGATGCTGACGGGCATAGCGCCCCGGTTTGAGCTGCGCAATGCCGCTATGCCACTCTTCACCAACGCGAGGATGCTGGCGCCGGCAGTCTTGGCGAAAGCGCGCGTAACCGGGTCGCTCATTTCGGAGGGCAGCATCATCGGGAGGAGCACCATCACGAACTCCATCGTAGGCATACGGTCGCGTATCGGTGACGGTGTCGTGATCAAGCGCACCATTGTCATGGGAGCCGACGACTATCCGCATCATTCGCACGAGACACGCCAGCGCATCGAAGGGCCATCACAGCCCGGCGTTGGCGACAACGTCTGCATTGAAGGAGCAATCATAGACAAGAACGTGCGGATAGGCGAGGGGTGCATCATAAGGAACACACTCGGTGTGCAGGAAAAGGACGGTGAGAATTACTATATCCGCGACGGGATCGTTGTTATCCCGAAGAACGTCACGATTCAGCCAGGTACTATCATATAAGCTGCACTGGCACAGTTCTTGTATAGTACCGACAATGGAGTGTTGTGCTTAATCTCCAAAAGCTCATGAAAGTATTATTTGTAGCGGTGTTGCTGGTAGCGGCAGGGTGCCGCATGTACGGCGACGCAGACAGTGCCCGGTTGCTTGAAGACGGTATCGTGCAGGAGGCGGCGGCTTTGGCGAAGGCGCGTGACGGCGTGCAGGTGAATGCAGCCGTGCTGGAGGTGCTGGCGAGCGAAGATGAGGCCTTGGCCCCGTTTGCTGCGCGTCTGACTGCAGTTGCGAACGACTTTGCGTCCCTGGTGGTATCGCATCAAGCTGTGGCCGAGGTGATCCAGGAGGATGTCAGCGTCTTGCGTAGCAACCCGCTGGCTCGCTGGGTCGGAAGTGACCGATACCGCAGTCTGCACCGCACCTACGGGGCGATGATAGCAGAAAAGCGTGTCCTCATGGACCGCTACGAGGCGGTTCGGGCTGATCTCCAGGCCCTCGCCGCCAGTAGCGGGCAGCTGGTTGTGCGAGAGGTTGGACGGTACCAGATCGCGCCACAATTCTATCATCAGCTGGAGTACAACGCGCAGCGTCAGGAGCTGAGTGATATTCTGGCCAACATGGGTGCCGAGCCATAGTGATGCTCCAGTACGGGTGCACGGACCGAAAAGTGTCTGCAGTGTGGCGGCTTCTGGCCTGTGCGCTGTTTTCCTGCTTGGTCGCCGGCCCGACCGGGGCTCAGACTCAGGATACGCTTTCCCACTACGAGCTCGGCGAGATTGTCGTGGGCCCCGACTCCGTTGCTGCGCGCAGGCCTTACGTTGCGACTGTCCAGCGCGTTGGCCTGGCCGCGATTGCACAGGCTGATGCGGCGTCGGTAGACCGTATCCTGCGAAGTGTGCCTGGTGCACACCTGCAGACGAATTCGCGTGGCGAAACCCTGGTGTACCTGCGCGGTGCCGGAGAGCGCCAGGTTGCAGTCTTTTTTGATGGGGCGCTGCTCAACGTTCCATGGGACAACCGCATCGATCTCAGCCTAGTGCCAGCCGAGATGATTGGCGAGGTCACAGTGGTCAAGGGACCGCCGCCCGTGGTATACGGCACCAACGTGATGGGCGGGGCGCTCAACCTGACTTCCCGCAGCCTCGATAGTGACGGAAAATTTGCCCATGCAGCCGCTGTTATGGGATCGTATGGAGCGAGGCAGGTGCGTGCCCATTACCTGCACCGGCAGGGGCAGTTTGGTTATGCGGTATTCAGCGGATATTCGGACCAGGACGGCTTTGGGGTGCCCGGCGATGCGCAGTTGCCGTACAGCCAGGACAGCAAGGACCTGCGCACAAACACCCACCGGGAGAGCCTGTCTAACTACGGACAGGTAGTCTACTATGCTGCAGGCGGAGCCCGGCTGGGGCTATCCGCGCTCATGCTTCGCGGAAACAAAGGCGTGGCCCCGGAAGGACACAACAACCCTGAAACGTCCAGGGTGCGGTACTGGCGTTACCCTTCCTGGCACTCGTCGACGCTGATTCTGAGCGGACTCTATCCCGTCAGGCAGGGCGGTCTTACTATCAGGGGGGCAGCCTGGGCCAGCTTCTTTGGCCAATCCATTCACCAGTACCAGAGCGCCCGCTACGAGGTGCTGGCAGAAACCCAGGACGACAGGGACTACACGAAGGGTGTGCGCCTTTCGCTGTATGCGCCCGTGGGGCATGCAGCGGTAACTGGAGCGTTGAGCGTGCTGTCGTCAACGCACAACCAGGTGGATACTGAGGTTGGCACTGAAATGCAGCTCGAACGGGAGTTTCAGCAGCGCATCTTCAGCGCTGGTGTCGAGTATTTCAGGCCTGGACGAGTCACCATGACTCTGGGTGTCAGCCTGGACGGCGTAGCAACACCATTGACGGGTGACAAGCCACCCAGAGCGCCGAGTCATGCTTACAGCATCGCATCAGGCCTGTCTACCGAAGCTGTGCCGGGTGTTATGGCACGCGTCACTGCGGGACGTAAGGTGCGCTTTCCAACGATGCGCGAGCTGCTTGGTGAGGCATTGGGGCGTTTTCTGGTCAACCCTGACCTGGGTCCTGAACACGCCTTTCTGTCAGAAGCAGCCATCAGCATAGAACGGGACTGGATGCTTGCGGAAGTAGTAGGCTTCTTCAACCGCACTTATGACACGATCGACCAGCGCCTAGTGCACCTTGAGGGTGAAGAGAAGCCGCGCAGGCAGCGCGTGAATCTTCAGGGCAGTCACGTCATAGGGATGGAGTCCACGCTAGGCACGCGGCTTGTGCCCGGGGTATCGCTCCGGTGTAACTTCACGGCGCTGCATGCGCGAGGCCGCACGCAGTCGGGCAAGTACACGCGTCTGACCGAAAAGCCGGGCTTGCTGGGGCAGTGCGCTTCCACCTACACAGGACTCGGAGGCTGGTCGCTCCTGATGGAGTATGTGCTTACGGGCGCAGCCTACGGGCTGATGGACACGGGTGTGCTGGCGGAGCTGCCCTCCTCCAACGTCATGAATGCGCGTATAGGTTATCTCTTTGTTCTTGACCGCTGGGCCGCCGAAGCCTTTGCCCGTGTGAACAACACCACCGACAGCGTCACGCTGCCGCAGCTCGGACTCCCGGGGCCGGGAAGGGAGTTTCACGCAGGGATGCAGCTGTTCTTTTAGTTCTCCGCAACGGTGCGTACACGCTCTGCGCTGAATGCCTCGGCAGGCGTCGCAAAGAGGGGCTTCGCCCTGGCCCACGTATCTCTGAACAGATCACTCTGGCGGTAACGCTCCAGATCGCTGGCGCTGTCCCAGTGGCTGTAGGATATCACGATGCCGGGGTTGTCTTTGCTCTGCCACAATTCAAGGTGCCGGCAGCCGGGAAAACGCCGCACCTTGGGGGCAGCCTGATCAAACAGGGCCAGAAAGGCCGGCAGCTTGTCTGGGTGGAGTGTTAGCCGGACAATGCGGATCAGCATGGAACGTTACTCGCTGGTAGGACTGGCGCAGTCCTGGTCCCGGGTGGCGCTGGCGGCTGATTCATGCGGAGCTGTCCAGACAGTCTGTGAGCAAGATAGCAGGCCCGATCCGCAGGTCACTGGTCTGCCGCCTCCTGGCTTGACTCAGGAACCAGTCCGGCCAGGAGTTCGCGGGTTTGACGTGCCCCATCGGCTGCACGCTCGGCAAAGTCCGTGCCAGGAGATGCATAGATTACCGCACGGCTGCTGTTTACGATCACAGGGCCCGAAAAAGCAGGTGCGATGTCTTCGGGGGTGCCACCCTGGGCGCCAACGCCCGGGATAAGAAATGGCAGCTGCGGACACAGCGCGCGGAGCTCACGGAGGGCTGTAGGGCTGGTTGCACCTACGACCAGTCCCGCATTCCCTGCAAACTCCTTGTCCCATGCAGCTGCACGACGTGCCACGAGGTGGAACAGTTTCTCCTGTCCACAGGGTATCTCCTGGAAGTCCCTAGCGCTTTCGTTGGAGGTGCGTGCCAGCACAAAGGCCGCCTTATCTGCGTACCTCAGGAAAGGCGCCACAGCATCGCGCCCCATGTACGGTGCAACCGTACAGGCATCAAAGTCCAGAGTACGGAAGACGGCGTGCGCATATTTGTTTGCCGTGTTGCCAATGTCACCGCGCTTGGCATCTGCTATAGCAACTGCATGGCGCGGAATGCACGCTAGGGTGTGCTGAATAACCTCATAACCCCGTCTTCCCAAGGCTTCATAGAATGCAAAATTCAGCTTGTAGGCGCAGGCATACGGGGCTGTGGCACGGACTACAGCCTTATTGAAAGCCATCACGGCCTCGGCTTCCGGCTGTGCCGAAAGCAGGTGCCGGGGGATGCGGTGCAGATCGGGGTCCAGTCCTATACACAACACAGAGCTAACTTTGCGCTGTGCCTGAAGGAGTCGCTGGTTAAAGCTGGCCATCGGTGTGCAATGTTGCACTGGAAGGGAAGTTATTCCGCGGCAGGATTGTTAAACGATGGGATACCAAGTTGGTGCTTTGTAGTTTTCCTGAGCTGACCACCTGATTTTGCCCGCATGAATGTACGACATGCACCTCACGTGATATCCAGGCGGCACTTTCTTCAGCGTGCGACCCTGGGTGCAACCGCTGCGGCTGCGCTGCCCAGGCTTGCCGCAGCGCAGGATGAAGAGGCATACTGGCGCCTGGTCAAGGAGCAGTTCCCAATCCGGCACAATTTCACGATCATGAATGCGGGAAACCTGTGCCCGAGCCCATACCGTGTCAGCGAAGCGGTGACGCATTACACGCGCGACATTGACACGGACCCTTCAATGCAGAACCGGGAGAAATTTGAGGCGCTGGCAGCAGACACCAGAGCGGCGCTGGCGCGCTACGTCGGAGCAGATCCAGACGAGATTGCCATCGTTCGGAACACCACTGAGGGTAACAATCAGGTAATCACCGGGCTGGACCTTGGGCCTGATGACGATGTGGTGATCTGGGACCAGAATCACCCCTCCAATGCAGAGGCTTGGGACGTCCGGGCAGCGCGCCACGGATTCGAGGTGCACCGCGTGGCTGTGCCTGACACGTCGGCTGACGCGTCGGCGCTCATAGCACCTTTTGTGGAGCGGTTCACGGACCGGACGCGCGTGGTAGCGTTTTCGCATGTGTCGAACATCAGCGGCATTGCGTTGCCGGCAAGGCAGCTGTGCACGATCGCCCGCGAGCGTGGAATACTGACACTCATTGATGGGGCACAGACGTTTGGCGCTCATGCGCTGGACTTGCACAGCATTGGCTGCGACTTCTTCACAGGCAGTGCCCACAAATGGTTTATGGGTCCGAAGGAAGGCGGGCTCCTTTACGTTCGGAGGGAGGTTGTACCCCGGCTCTGGCCTGCAATGGTCGGTATTGGCTGGCAGAATGACTTGGCGGATGCCAGAAGATTCGAAACGCTTGGCCAGCGCGATGATGCCATGATCGCAGGGATTCTGCGGGGTGTGGAGTTTCTGGAATCCATTGGGCGGGACGTGGCCGAATCCCGGACACGTGCGCTTGCGGGGGCTGTCAAGGCCGGCATTGCCGAAAGCATCCACGGCGCCACCTTCAAGACGCCGATGGCTTCTGAGCTGAGCGGCGGCGTTGTGGTGTTTGCGCTGCCGGGCGTGAATCATGCGGCAGCTTTCGAGGCGCTGTACCAAGACCACGGTGTTGGGGGTGCACTCATTGGCGGAAGCCACCTGCGGCTGTGCCCGCACCTTTACAACACGATGGACGAGGTTGCGCGTGTGGTTGAAGTTCTTGGCCGCTTTGCGTAGCGTACGTCTGTAAACAGATAAGCCCTATGATCAAAGAACCTAGCTTTACGATTGGAGTGGAGGAGGAATACCTCCTGGTAGCGCAGGACACCGGCCTTCTTATCAGCGAGGCGCCGAAAGGGCTGCTTAAGAATGTGGAGAAT
>JAAXGV010000145.1 GCA_012271185.1 Rhodothermales bacterium | reverse complement strand
GCCGAAGCGCCTTGCTATGGAGCGCACGGGCTGGGGGAAAAGGTGGACACCGACACGGCGCAGCAGGCCTCTATGGCCGAGACGCCTCGTGGTGGAGCGCACGGGCTGGGGAAAAAGCATGGTGTACTTCATCAGTGCACGTATCCTGCGTGATCGTGGGCGGGGACCGGCTTTGGTCATTTCCCCACTGCTGGCCCTGATGAGGAACCAGCTGGTAGCTGCCAAGCGGATCGGGATAGCGGCAGCGACGATCAACTCCACCAACAAAGGGGAGTGGGAATCAGTTCAGTGGGATCTTGAAAATGACGAGGTTGACATGCTGTGGATTTCGCCGGAACGTCTGGCGAATCAGGTATTTATGGAAAACGTCATGCAGGCCGTGTCGGGGCGCATAGCCCTGATGGTTATTGACGAGGTGCACTGCATTTCTGACTGGGGTCACGACTTCCGCCCTGATTATCGGCGTATAGTCAACATTCTGGAACACATGCCTCCCAACATGCCTGTTTTGGGTACCACGGCAACGGCCAATGACCGGGTCGTTGATGATGTAGTGAAACAGCTGGGCGAGGTTAAAGTCCAGCGCGGGCCGTTGAAGCGCGAAAGCCTTGCGCTGCAGGCGCTTGTTCTTCCTGATCAGGCGCACCGGCTGGCGTGGCTGGCAGCGCATATCCCTGATATGCCTGGAACGGGTATCGTATATACACTCACCAAGCGTGATGCGGAATCTGTAGCGGGTTGGCTCAGAAAGTGCGGGATTGATGCGCGCGCATACTACTCAGGCGTTGTCAGTGAAGAATACGACGACTCCAGCAAGTGCCGGGAGCATCTGGAAGATCTTCTGATCAATAACAGCATAAAGGTCCTCGTTGCAACGACAGCCTTGGGGATGGGGTACGACAAGCCTGATGTGGGCTTTGTTGTGCATTACCAGGCACAGGCATCGATCGTGGCTTATTACCAGCAAGTAGGCCGTGCAGGGCGAAACCTGGATCATGCCCTGGGCATCCTGCTTTCCGGCAAAGAAGACGAAGATATCGTTGAGTACTTTCGGGCTTCAGCATTTCCTGCTGAACGTGATGTGCAAAGAATCTTGGATCTGCTAGGACGCTCAGATGGGCTTTCAACGTATCAGCTTGGTGAGAAGGCGAACCTGCGGGTGGGCCAAATCAGCAAAGTACTCAAGTTTCTGTCTGTTGAAAGGCCGTCTCCCATTGTTTTTCAGCGACCAAAGTGGAGGCGTGCACCAGTACGCTACAAGCTCGACAAAAAGCGTATCAACCGCCTTACGAAGCAGCGCGAGGTTGAGTGGGGTGAAATACAGAAGTATATCCAAGCGAAGCAGTGCCGCATGGCGTTCCTGCAGCGTGCATTGAATGACAGCAACGTAACAGACTGTGGCCGCTGCGAGAACTGCCTGGGTGAGCCGCTGATTGATCCAAGTGTCAGCCATAACCTGGTTATTCGTGCGCAGCATTTTTTGCGGCGGCTGTACCTTCCCATCCAATGCCGGGTGATCGTTCGCAAAGGTGCTGCTTCGAAGTATGGCTTTCCCTACAAGTTGCCACTGGAGCTCCGCGCTTCCGAGGGCAGAGCTATGTCGAGGTGGGGTGACGCCGGCTGGGGCCACCTCGTCAAAGACGATAAGCATGCTGGCCACTTCAGGGATGAGCTCGTGAAAGCTGCCTGTGACATGATTCGCGAATGGAAGCCCTCGCCTGCGCCTCAGTGGGTGACTTGCATCCCGTCGAAGCGTAATCCAGCCTTGGTCGGGTCGTTTGCAAAAAGGCTTGCAAAGGCTTTACGTCTCCCTTTCCACGACGTGATCGACACAACCGGAACGAATGAGCCACAGAAGTACCAGCAGAACGCCTACCACCAGTGCAAGAATCTGGATGGTGTCTTCTCCATTACAAGCGCGGTGTTGCGTGAGCCTGTGCTGTTAATCGATGACACGGTCGACTCGGGCTGGACCTTCACCATAGGCGCTGCTCTTCTGCGGCAGGCTGGCAGTGGTGAAGTCTATCCTGTTGCGCTGTCCTCTACCAAACCGTCGTAACGGCTTCGCTTACCGGCATATGCGCAAGCAGAGCATGGCTGCCACCTGATTGGCAAATTCGGTCTGAGTTCCCCTTCCTGAGACGCCTCAACTATGCCCGTATCCGCTGATACAAAGGCCTTGCTACTCCTGACGGCAAGCTTCCAGCGGCCCGGCCGCGCTGAGCGGACAACGCCACTGACGCCCGAGGAGTGGCGGGGCCTGCGGAAGTCACTTGGAGGAGGCAAGTTGCGCCCAGCTGATCTGTTCAGCGGAAACCGGCAAGGCAATCTGGGAAACGGGCCAGACACGTCCTTATCGTTTGAACGCGTTCAAGGGCTGCTTGAACGTGGCTTCGACTTGGCTAATGCTTTGGATCGCTGGGAGAGTCAGGGGCTCTGGGTCATGTCCTACCTGGATGATGACTATCCAAGCAGGATAAAGGAGAGACTGAAAGACCGGTGCCCTCCACTCTTTTTCGGCTGCGGCAATCGCGCTCTGCTGAGCAGCGGCGGGCTGTCTGTGGTAGGCTCCAGAAATGTGTCTGATGAGGACTTTAATTTTGCACAGGAGATTGGCAGGGCAGCAGCGGGGAAAGGGGTAACGATAATCTCCGGAGGTGCCCGCGGGGTTGATCGGGCTGCTATGAGGGGAGCACTGGAAGCGGATGGAAGTGTCGTTGGTGTCTTGGCCGACAGACTGTCTTACAGGTCAGTCAAGCACAGTCGGTATTTCCTGGAAGGCGACACACTGGCGTTCATCTCGGAAACCAGCCCGGATACAAAACTTGGCCGCAGGGTTTATGGCTATAAGGCAATGCAGCGCAATAAGTACATTTATTGCCTGTCAGATGCGGCTTTGGTCGTGCGGTCTGACGCCAAAGGCGGTACATGGAGCGGGGCTAACGAGAACATTAAGCACAGTTGGGTGCCGCTTTGGGTATACCAGACGCGTGATCGTCAGGCTGCAAACGCTGCGCTCATCGGGAAGGGAGGAAAGCGGCTGCCCGAGAGCGAGACACCGCTGGACCACATTCATCGGATCTTACCTGCAACTGTCCCCGCAGGGCAACCTGAGGGAGCTGCGCCTGAGAAGCAGCCAGCAACAACGCAGTTGTCTGGTGTGGCTATGCGCGAGGCCATTTTGCTCCTCACAGTCCACCTGCCTGATGACACGGACAGCCACAAGTCGTTGAATCACCAGGAGTGGGGCAAATTTGCAAGATGGCTCAGGAGACAGAGAAGATCACCGATTGACCTTCTGAGCGATAGGTGGGACGAGATTGTACAAGACTACCCGGAAGTCAAGGTGTCTCCTGAAAGGGTTAAGGGGCTGTTGGGTCGGCAAGACAGCCTTAGGGATGCCATTGTACGTTGGGAAGAAGCGGGAGTCTGGTACATAACTCGCGGAGATGAGAACTACCCGAAAGCACTGAAAACACTACTCAGACATGAGTGTCCAGCCATTCTGTTCGGACGCGGGGACAAGTCCCTGCTGAACCGGGGCGAGGTAGCCGTTATGGGCTCACGAAGAGCGGGTGAGGACTATGTGGACTGTTCAAAAGCATTTGGTAAAGCTGCAGGAGAGGAGAACGTAATACTGCTTGCACGTGGTACGGGGGTCATTGCCGAATCTGCTGTAGCGGGTGTCTTGGAGACCGGGGGAGAGGCCGTTGTCGTGCTGGCGGGCAATCTTCACAAGGCAGCCCAGAATGCAAGGTTCTCGGGTGCCGTCCAAAAGGATGCGCTGGTGATGGTGTCCGCTGTATCTCCTGATGCCAAGGTCAGCCGTGCAGGCTCTGAAGACTCGAGGTGGCATAACGATATCCTGCATGGCCTTTCAAAGGCCGTGCTTGTAGTTCGCGCTGGCCGTTCGGATGAAATCATGTTGAGCGCGAAAAAATACATCAAAAAATATCGGAAGGGCGGCCGGATCCCTCTATGGGTTTATCAGACATCCGACAAGACCGCCGGAAACGAGGTGCTGATTCAGAGGGGTGGTTTTCCGCTGTCTGGTAATAATCCTTGGGAGCAGATTCGGCAGGTCTTTGAGGAGAGACCAGACCCACAAGGAGGCATGTTTTCGTTTGACAATCGTGATCTCAACTTCACGCCCCAAAATATCTAGGTTCTAACTATGCCCGTATCCGCCGATACACAGGCTTTACTACTCCTGACGGCAAGCCTCCAGCGGCCCGGCCACACTGAGTGGGCAAAGCCACTGACGCCCGTCAGGGAATGGCAACGTTTGCGGAGAGTGCTTAAAGACAGCAGTCTGCGTCCTGCTGATCTGTTTAGCGAAAGCCGCCGAGATATCCTGGCAGGCACCTCTTTGCAAAGCCGCGTTAAGAAGCTACTTGAGCGCGACTTCGATCTGGCTAATGCTTTGGACCGCTGGGAGTGTCAGGGGCTCTGGATCATGTCCTACTTGGATAATGATTATCCAAGGCGGTTAAAGGAAACATTGAAAAATCGGTGCCCGCCGCTTTTTTTCGGCTGCGGCGACCGCGCTCTACCGAACAGCGGTGGATTGGCTGTGGTAGGCTCAAGGTACGCCCCTAATGAGGACCTTGAGTTCGCACGGAAGATTGGGAGTGCAGCAGCGGAGAAAGGGGTGACGGTAATTTCCGGAGGTGCCCTCGGCGTTGATCGGGCTGCAATGGAAGGTGCGCTGAACAGAAATGGCGGTGCCGTTGGTGTTCTAGTCAGCGTACGTTCGCACACGTTAATCAAGAGCAGGTGGGACTTGGTGGAAAGTGGCATGCTGACGTTCATCTCGGAAACCAGCCCAGATGAAGAAGTTAGCCGCAGAGCCCGAATCGGCAAGTTAATGCAGCGCAACAAGTACATCTACTGCCTGTCAGATGCGGCTTTGGTCGTTCGGTCAGGTACCAAAGGCGGCACATGGGGTGGAGCTATCGAAAATCTCGAAAAGGGCAGGGGGTCGCGAGCTTCGCGCCGCTGGCGAGCCCCGTCTTCACGGAGAGAAGCTAACAAGAACCTTAAGAAGGGTTGGGTGCCACTGCTGGTGTACGATAAAGGCGACAGCAATGTGGTGAACGCCGCGCTCATCGAGAAGGGCGGGAAGGCGCTGTCCGAGAAGGAAACACCGCTAGACCACGTTCAACAGATCTCGTCTGTGCTCGCAGGGCGACCTGAGGAGCAATCAGCAAAAACACAGCAGATCAGTGCAGAAATGCGCGAGGCTGTCCTGCTGCTCACAGCCCAGCTGCCTGAAGACACGGACAGCCACAAGCCGCTGAATTACCAGGAGTGGGGCAACTTTGCAAAGTGGCTCAACAAGCGTAAGCACACACCAGCAGACCTTCTGGACGGTCAGCGGGGCACGATTTTACAGGACTACTCGGGGGCTGGGGTCCTTGGGAGAGTCTTGGAGCTGCTGAACAGACGTGACAGTCTTCAGCGGGCCATTGCACGCTGGGAGGAAGCGGGAGTCTGGTACATGACTCGTGGAGATGAGGACTATCCAAAAGCACTAAAAAAACTGCTCAGACATGAGAGTCCGGCCGTTCTGTTCGGCTGCGGGGACAAGTCCTTGCTGAGCCGGAGCAAGGTAGCCGTGGTGGGCTCACGAAGAGCAACCAAAGAATATGCGGACTATTCAGAAGCGTTTGGCAAAGCTGCAGGAGAGGAGAACGTAACGCTGCTTGCACGTGGTACGGGAGCCATTGCCGAATCTGCTGTGGCGGAAGTCCTGGAGGCCGGGGGAGAAGCCGTTGCCGTGCTGGCGGGCGATCTTCTCAAAGCTGCGCAGGATGCAAGGCTCACGGGTGCCATTCAAGAGGGTACGCTGATAATGGTGTCTGGAATTTCTCCTGATGCCAAGGCCTGCCTCGAAGGATCCGCAGAGTCGAAGTGGCACAACGATATTTTGTGCTGCTTTTCGGATGCTGTGCTGGTTGTTCGCGCTGGCCACGCGGGTGAAACCATGGAGAGCGCAGATGAAATCCTCCGCGATGGCCGGACACCTGTATGGGTACGCCCGGCGGCTGGCAACTCCGGATTAATCCGGAAGGGTGGCATACCGCTGTCTGACCATAACCCCTGGGAGCAGATCCAGCAGATCTTAGGGGAGAGGCCAGACCCTCCAGGAGGCATATTTCCGCTGTAGCAGGTCAGCTTCTCCGGACCTGGAGCTCAGGCACAGCATGTGCACGCTCCGGTGGCTATACTGGCAGTGCCACATCCTTGGGGTAGCAGACGTAGGGCTTCCCTGCAAACTCTGTCAGTGTTTGCAGGGAAGCCGCGTCAGACACCTTCGAGAGATAAAAAAGTTTGCCCTGCTTATCTACAACACGGATCTTCTCGCATGTGTGTGTGTACGCGGCCTGCTTCGCACAACCTACGGCCAGGTAGTAGTGGACATCGCCAGCAGCCGCATGCGGCGTTGACAGTCCCTTTGCGCACAGCGAGTCTCTTACGCGCGCTCCCCATTCCTCTTGTATGCTGGCTGACGGGTACTTGTCAAGGAACGTGCAGCGAAACAGGTCGCGCCTCAAAAATCGGCCTGCGAGGTCAGCCAGTATCCTGTCCGTGCTAGTACTCCAGGCTTTGAGGCTGACCCACACGTCGGTGTCGTCGAGGCGAAGGAACCTGTCAAGTACCTCGGGATTGTTCAGGGCAGATTCAGGCAATGACTGCTCCAGAAAGAAGCGCAGTGCGGGCACGACCCCCTCTACGGCACACAGATTACCCTCCTGGAGACAGCTGCGAGCCCGATCGAAGACTGACCACAGGACCCGGTCTCCGGCTATCACAGTTTTATGAAGATAGACCTGCCAGTACATCAGACGGCGGGCTATCAGCATGTTCTCAACGGCGCTTATGCCCTTTGCCCTGACTGCAATGTGCGATCCCTTGCCGCCTGCAACGGGATGAACACACATGGTGTGCAAGATGCGCTCTATGCCGATCCTGCCTTCTATAACACCCGTGAAGTGCGAGTCGCGCTGCAGGTAGTCAAGGCGGTCCGTGTCAAGCTGACCCGATATCAGCTCATGGAAAAACGTTCGGTCATACGAACCGTTAAATATCTCCAGGGCCAGATCCAATGGCGGGCCCAGCTTCTCGCACAGCGACCGGATCAGCGCAGCGCTAATGACCTCATGCGAAGTCTTCAGGATCAGCCTGCCCTCAAGCGCATGTGAGAGCGGCGTATGGCCAACATCATGGAGAAGGGCGGCAGCCATCGCTGCATACCGCTCTGTCCGGGAAATGGGGGTGCCCGCCTGTGCCAGGAACCGCAGCGCCCTGCCCATGAGTGCCATGGCACCGACAGCATGCGCAAAGCGCGTATGTTCGGCACCGGGAAAGACCAAGGGTACTATACCCAGCTGCCGTATCCTTCGAAGGCGCTGTACGTGCGGTGTCTGCAGCAGGGGAAACAGGACCTTGTTCGGTACACTGATAAACCCGTGCACAGGGTCAGAAACGTAAATGCTGCCCGCAGCCGTACCCGTCATACCGGTCCGAAATTATAATGAAAATCCGATGCTGCATAGCGGTAGACGCGGCGTACACCCCCAAAGCAAAGTACGCCCTGCATATGCTTCTGTTGCCGCTAAGCCTTGACCCCCAGTGGGTTGACGAAGACAAGCTTCGGGAAGGCGATCTGCACTACGGGCCAGCCAGACGCACGCTGCCTTTAGGGGTGCATTCACTTCCTTTTTCGCACCGTGCACTCCCGTTTTATATGGAAGCAAAGCCCTACAATGCGAAAGATGTCCAGATGCGGCACTGGGACGGCGAGAACTGGCCCGTGCTGTTTGCAGGTGAGACAGAGGATAACGACGACCTGGTAGCGTCGGCCTTCTACTGGCTTTCCGGGTGGCAGGAGCATGTGATTCCATTTCGGGACATGCATGCGCGCTTTTGCCATCGCGACTCACTGCAGCATGCGCTGAATGTTACTGCCAGGCCTGTTGTAGATGCCTACCGGACACGCTTGGCAAACCTGCTCAAGAAAAACGGCGTGCCCATCCGGCAGCGTACGTGGGGCAGTGCCGTGTGGGCACTCTGCCCAACCATCGATATAGACTATCTGGTCAAGTGGCGCAAGGGCATGGTCTACCGCGAGGTGGTGGAATACCTTCTGTGCAACCTGCTCAAGGTACCGGTTGCCGAGCGCATCAGGCGCTTCGGCAGGTTTCTGGGTGATGCGCTGCAGCCAGGTGACATCTACCAGAAAGCGCTTCGGAGCATTCATCACGAAATCAGGCAGCTTGGCACAGGGACCTTCTTTATCAAGGGTGCGGCGCGTGGTCCGCAGGACGTGCATTACGACCTGAAACACCCGTTCCTGGTGAAGTTCGTTGATGCGATCCAGGAAGATGGATCTGAAGTTGGCGTGCATCCGAGCTACCATGCGCACACGCACCCTGAATACATGGCGGCGGAGAAGGAAGCAGTAGCCGGGCATGCGCTGAGCGTTAGGCAGCACTTCCTGCGGTATGAAACGCCGGCCACGCCGAGGATTCAAGCGCGGGCGGGCTTTCGGATCGATTCCACGCTGGGATTTGCGGAGCACGAAGGGTTTCGGAACGGAACG
>JAAXGV010000200.1 GCA_012271185.1 Rhodothermales bacterium | reverse complement strand
AGACTACTACCGGGTGGCGCGGCGCAGGGAAGGAGGCTTTCCCGGAGAAGGGGTGGCGCATAGAAAACGGAGTGCTTACCGTGGAAGCCTCGGGTGGCGCGGAAAGCGCGCACGGCGGCGATATCGTGACCATCGACGAGTACGACACGTTCGAGCTCAGCCTGGATTTCATGCTTGCCGAAGGCGCCAACAGCGGCATCAAGTATTTCATCACGGAGCGCTACGGCAGCACCGCATCGGCCATCGGCCTGGAGTATCAGCTCCTGGACGACAAGCTTCATCCGGATGCCTCCCAGGGAGCTGCAGGCAACCGGACGCTAGGCTCTCTCTATGACCTGATACCAGCGGCGGCAGGCAAAGCTGACCGTGGTCCGGGTCAGTGGAATCGTGCCCGGATCGTCGTCAAAGGCACACGGCGGGATGAACACCTTTTCGGCAACCGGATGGAGCATAGCACCTTCAAGGGCGCTGTGGTGGAGCACTGGCTCAACGACCGCAAGGTGGTGGAATACCGCCGGGGCACGCCATCTTTCGATGCGCTGGTAGCCAGGAGCAAGTACGTGGTATGGGAGGGGTTCGGGCACTGGCAGCGTGGTCACATCTTGCTGCAGGATCACGGGGATGAGGTGCACTTCAGGAGCATCAAGGTCCGGCGCCTCACGGACGACTAGTCACCCCTTTCGGGTCAAACACCGCAATCCGGGCTGATCTAGCCGCCACCCGCCGGACATCTCCTGGACTCTGCAGGTCCCCCATGGCATAGGCTTGGACAAGGAGGTTGCCTAGCGATGTCGCCTCGGCGGGCCCAGCTACCACCTGGCAGCCGCACCGATCGGCGGTCCACTGGTTCAGGAGTGCGTTCCTAGCCCCGCCACCTACCACGTGCAGCACGCGTACCGGGCGTGCTATGAGCGTTTCCAGCTGGCGCAGTGCCTTCCTGTACATCTCGGCCAGGCTTTCCAGTATCAGGCGCACCACGGCGCCGCGGCTGCCCGGTACAGGTATGCTGTGCTCCTGGCAGTACCGCCGGAGCCGCCTGGGCATATCGCCGCGCGCAGCAAAGCGCACATCAGACAGGTCCACCACCTCAGGCCACGGATCAGCGCGGCGCGCCTCGTCCAGCAGCATGTCGTAGTTGAAGGCTTCTCCTGCCTTGCGCCACGCCCGCTCACATTCCTGCAGCACCCATAGCCCTGTCATGTTCTTGAGCAGCCGTATTGACCGGTTAAACCCGACTTCGTGCGTGTATCCCAGCATGCGGGCCTCGCCGGTCAGCACAGCCTGATCCAGCTCAACACCGATGATTGACCACGTACCGCTGCTCAGGAAAGCCCATGCCCCACCATCAGACGCAGCAGGCACTGCGGCCACGGCACAGGCCGTGTCATGAGAGCACCCGGCGATGACTTCGACAGGCGGGCCCCCTGACTGCACCGGGCCCAAGCGGGTGCCGGACGGTATGGTGGGCGGCCACTGTTCGGGGTGCAAGCCGAGCCTCCGTATGAGCGGGCGGGCCCACGTCATCAGCCGGGGAGCGAAAACCTGTGTGGTGCTGGCCGCCGAAACCTCTGCGAAAGCCTGACCACTGAAACGGTAGTTGAAGTAATCTGCGATAAGCAGCCGCGTGGCGGTCCTGTCGTAGTCGGCAGGCGTTATCACCTGGTCTGCCACCACCTGAAACAGTGTATTGATCGCCTGTGGCTGCACGCCCGTGATCGCATAGATGGCAGAGGGATGCACACGCCGTCTGATCTGCTCAGCCATGTTTGCTGTGCGCGTATCACGATAGCAGTGCGCCCTCCGTACCGGCTGCATGCGGGCGTCCAGCGGCACATAATCCACTCCCCAGGAGTCCACACTGATGCTGCGCACCTCCTCAGAAGCACATACGCGCCGGAAGGTGGCATCAAGCTCTGTCCAGACTGCCTCCAGGTCCCAGTAGAGCCGCTCCCCCTCCACCAGCATCGGCGTCGCAAACCGGTGCACCTCGGACATGTGCATCCGGTTCCCGTCGTAGCGGCCCAGTACCGCACGACAGCTTGAAGCCCCAAGATCAAAGGCCAGGTATATGGGTTGCTCTGACGACAATGACAGGCGAATCAGACTGCAGCAAAGCTAAGCAATTCGCATCCGTCAATGCACCGGGTGCGAACGACAACAACGCGCGAAGCGAGTCAGCACAGGCTCAAGACCCACCCCGCCGCCTGATCGACCAGACCCGGACCGGAGATCTCGCATGCATAGTCCGCTTGCTCTGTCACGGAGTGTGAACCGTCACAGCCTGCCGGTGGTTGGAGCAGTGCACATGGGTATGACTCCGCGGCACTGACAAGTCAGCGCTGCCAATCGGATCCGACCAGACAACACCCGACGCATGACCAGAATCCGCTGGGGCGTCCTGTCCACTGCAGGTATCGGCATGCGGAAGGTCATACCCGCCATGCAAAAAAGCAGGCTGGGAACCGTCACGGCCATTGCCTCGCGGAGCCTGAAGCGCGCACAGGCAGCAGCCAGGAAGCTGAACATCCCGCTCGCGTTTGCCTCATACGAGGCACTACTGGAATCCCCGGATGTGGATGCGATATACATCCCCCTGCCTAACAGCCTGCACGTACACTGGTCCAGGCAGGCGCTGGAGGCAGGCAAGCACGTGCTCTGTGAAAAACCCATCGCCCTCAGCGCCCGAGACACCGAACCCCTCTTATTTGCAGCCGCTGAGCACCCGGACCTGGTCGTGGCGGAGGCTTTCATGTACCGCCACCACCCCCAGTGGGTGCGCACCCGCGAACTGGTACAACAGGGTGTGATAGGCACCATCCGCGCCGTTCATGCTGCCTTTGCATACTGCAACAAGGATCCGCGCAACATCCGCAACAAGCTGGAAACCGGCGGTGGCGCGCTTCTGGACATTGGCTGTTATGGCGTATCCGTTGCACGATACCTGTTTGGCACGGAACCCCGGCGGGTTTCCGCAACCATGCAGCGTGATGCAGCCTTTGGCACAGATATCCTTGCCTCCGCTTTGCTGGACTTTGGCAGCGGGACCTGCAGTGTAACCTGTGCCACACAGCTCCATCGGTACCAGCGCGTAGAGATCCTTGGTGATAGAGGTAACATCACGATAGATGTCCCATTCAATGCACCGCCCGATGCATCGGTATCGATCAGGGTGGAGCATGCCACCGGTGTGGAGGCGCTCCGCTTTGAGCCCGTTGATCAGTACTCGCTTCAGGCCGACGCCTTCGCGCTGGCCATCCGGAAAAATATTGCCATGCCGACGCCCCTGGAAGATGCCATGTCCAATATGCGCGTGATTGATGGACTGTTTCAAAGCGCCAGCAGACGCTCATGGGTCGCGGTCAGTGCAGGCGCATAAGGCACGCTTCCGCGCTGCAGCGTACCTTTCTGTCACGTAACTCATCAGAAATCATGCGCACACGGATAAACCGCCGCGAATGGCTCCTTGCGAGTGCAGTCGCTCCGCTTGCTCTGCGTCCTGTCCTGGCACGTGCCGCACGCCGGGGCGTTCGCACTGCCCCCATCCGGCTCCACAGCAACGAGAACCCCTACGGACCGTCGCAGGCCGCACAGGCTGCCATGAGCGCAGCTTCTGGAGAGTCCAACCTCTACCCCAGCTCCAGATACCACGAGCTGACGACGCTTATCGCGGAACGGGAAGGGTTGACGCCAGACCACGTCGTACTGGGTGCAGGCTCGCACGAGGTGCTCCGGATGACGGCCATGGCCTACGGTCTCGCCGGTGGCGAAATACTCACCGCCTTTCCCACATTCGAAGGGATGGAGAGCTACGCATCCAGTATCGGTGCGCATATCCACCGCGTTCCTGTAGATGACAACCTGGCCACTGACCTGACCCGGATACAGGAACGGTTGACACAGGCCGTGAAGCTCGTGTTTGTGTGCAATCCAAACAATCCGACAGGCACCATCACGCCAGACAGTGCGCTGCAGCCCTTTGTGAAAAACACGTCGAAGCACTCTGTCGTGTTTGTGGACGAAGCCTATTATGAGCTCGTCACCGATCCGGAATACCGCACGATGGTGCCTTTGGTCCAGGCGGGACGGAACGTGATCGTATCACGAACTTTCTCCAAGGTATATGGTCTCGCAGGGCTGCGCGTGGGGTATGCGATGGCCCGGCCCGACATCGCTGCCCGCCTCCGGCAGTTCCGAACCGACAACAGCATCAACATCATCGGGCTTCGCGCCGCGATAGCTGCCTATCAGGATCCGGCTTTTGTCACATGGAGCCGCGACAGTATTGCCTCTGAGCGCAACAAGGTTGCCGCTAGACTGAAGGAACTTGGACACCGAAGCGTGCCGTCCCACACCAACTTCCTCTTCTTTCACCTTGGCCGGCCTATCGGGGGCTTTCAGCGGGCTATGGCCTCGCAAGGCATACTGGTGGGCCGCCCCTTTCCTCCGTACCTGGACTGGTGCCGGCTAAGCATTGGGAGGCCCGAGGAAATGGCCGCCTTCATGGACGCATTCCACCTGGTCATGAATGACTCCTCCGCCAACTAGAGGGAGCCGGACAGACATTCTCAGCATGCAGTTCTGCTGGAAGCACGGGGCCGCAGGCGCACTGATCATCGCCGCCCTGGCAGTCGCCGTGGGCGCCCAGGCGCAGGACGCGGGGTTCCGCTTTGTGCGGGTACGCTATCAGAGCCATCCTGGGCTGCGCGGCAATGCCTGGGCTACGGACTACCCCACAGCCGAACTCAACCTGCACGAAGCTATTGACCGGACGACGCTGCTGCAGCTTGAGGGACCACCGATTGTGCTTGATCTGACGGACGATCGCATCTTTGACTATCCTGTGCTGTACCTGACCGAGCCGGGCTACTGGCAGATCGATGATGCCGAGGTCGCGAACCTGCGCAAGTACCTTGATCGCGGCGGCTTCCTGATCATAGACGACTTTCATGACTATGGCCGCGGCCAGTACGGGCCGCAGTGGCACAACATGTACAACAACGTCAAGCGTGTGTACCCGGACAAGGAGCCCGTGGAGATGGATGCCTCCCACCCCATCTGGTCCATCTACTATGACATTGACCCGGACGCTGCGATTTCAACCAAGAACGGCAGCGGCCGATGGGGCTGGGGCATGCGGTTTGGGCCTCTGGACGACGTATACTATGGTATCACCGACGACACCGGGCGCCTTGCTGTCGTTATCTGCTACAACCAGGATATCGGTGACGGGTGGGAGTGGCCAGGCGGACGCAATCTCGGCGCCGCATCGACGGTCAGCTTCCAGATGGCCATCAACTTCATCATGTGGGCACTCTCGCACTGAGAGTTATTCCACAACGATGGTGACAGCCGCAGAGGCTACGGGCGGATCATGCGGGATGTGCCGGTAATCACCCAGGAGCAGCTGCAGCGTGTGCGACCCTGGCGCCAGGCTGAGCACCGCCTCTGTCTGCCCCAGGCCGAAGTGAATATGATTTGAGTCGGCAGGGACAGGCATATCCATGTCCGGCAGCTCGACCACATCCACAAGCAGATGGTGGTGACCTGTTCCTTCCATATCCACGCCGGCAGGGGCTACGCCCATGCCTGAGAGTCCAAAGATCACCTTAACTTCGCGTCCGCTGATCGTTGCCCCATCCTCTGGAGAGATAATATAGACGAGAGCGTCCGGCGGCGAAGCCACACGCACGGTTGCTTCAGGCTCTGTTGCTGCCTCCTCGCTCTGGCAGGCGGCCAGCACCAGCATCAGGGCAACAGCAAGCATATGAATCTGCATAAGCTCAGAGTTTCTTCTGGTGACCATGCAAGGTACATCAAAACCCGCAACCGATGCCGTAACGGTACAAACCGTCCGCTGTTGCGTATATCCCGCTTCATGCTGTGCACGACAGAATGTGTGTTCGAGTTCAGACAACAAGTCCGCAGGAGACGCTGGCGCTTGGAAGGGTGATCGGCGCACGTCTGCCCCAAGGTACTGTGGTGGGCTTGGATGGCCCTCTGGGAGCCGGCAAGACGTGGATGGCCAAGGGGCTGGTACAAGGCATCGGGACTTTCGATCCAACGCTGGTCAAGAGCCCGGCTTACAACCTGATCCACGAGTATCAGGTTGACTCGCTCACCTGCACCGTGTATCACATAGACTTCTACCGACTTGACAGGCTGTCGCTGCCGGATAGGCTGCTCTTCAGCGAAGTGCTCGACCGTCCCGATGCAATATGCCTCATAGAGTGGGCCGGCAAATTCCTTGGAGACCTTGTGCCGGCATACCTGTCGATAACGGTGTCAAAGACGGAGCGACCCGATGCCCGAGTAATCCATGTCCGTGCAGCCGGTGACTCTCCTACATATGAGAGCCTCCTGCGCGACCTGCACCACGATGTTCTCGCTCCTTATTGACACCTCCGGACCCTATTCCACGGTGGCCGTGGCACAGGATGCCGTGGTGTCCGGCATGTCCGCCATCCTAGGCAGACCTGCCGAAAAGGTGCACAGCCAGATCAAGGCTACACTGCGTGCCACCGGCATTGCCCTCTCGTCCTTGGACAGTGTCACTATTGTAACAGGCCCCGGATCATGGACAGGCCTCAACATCGGCGTGACGGCAGCCAAGACCCTGGCGCAAGTGCTTCGCGTGGACGTTCTGCCTATCTCCTCGCTTGACGCCCTGGTTGCCGGCCGTACCTGGCGATACAGCCGCTTGTGTGCTGTGCTCAGCGCTGGCCGGGGACGCGTCTATCGGGCCTGGTATGACACAGACCGAGGGGGAACGGCCCAGTCAGGACATCACGACGCTGAGGTGCTCACCGCTGAGGCACTGGAAGCGGAGCTGGCACAGGCAGACGGATCAGCGCTCCTGATCGAGTACGGCAAGACCGTTGGATCAACGCTTAAGTATTGCTCCGGCATCGTACAGGTGCTCAGGCTTAGCCCCGAAGCCATGATTGCCGCTGCTGCACATGCCCTGCCGCTTGGACCCGAAGAAGCGATCACGTTGACACCGGCCTATATGCAGGCGTCGCTGGCCGAACGGGACGCAAAACGGTAGCCGCCAGCTATGGTCATACTGGGTATCGATACCACATGTGACGACACGAGCGCCGGCATTGTCGCAAACGGGTCACAGGTGCTGGCCAATGTCATCTCATCCCAGTACGCGGCCCACGAGGCGTTTGGCGGTATCGTGCCCATGATCGCGGCCCGAGAGCATACCAGGCAGATTGGACATATTATCCGCGCCGCGATGCAGGAAGCTCAGGTCACATTCAGCGACCTTGATGCTGTGGCGGTATCCAATAACCAAGGGCTGCTGCTGTCCCTTGTTGTCGGTGTCTCCGCAGCCAAGTCCATCGCACTGGCTTGCGGCATCCCTCTTGTCGGCATTCATCACCTGGAGGGGCATATCTATTCCGTGCTGATGGCGCATGAGGAGGTGCTGCGTTTCCCTTTCTTGTGCCTTACGGTCGCCGGGGGCCACACGCTGCTGCTGCGGGTGGAGGATCATGGCGTGTACAGTCTTCTCGGGCACACGCGAGACGATGCGGCCGGCGAGGCCTTTGACAAGGTTGCCCGCCGGCTGGGCCTGGGCTACCCTGGTGGCGCAGCCATAGAAAAACTTGCGAAACAGGGTAACGCGGCCGCCTATGCGTTTCCGCGCCCCATGATCACCAGGTCGAACCTGGACTTCAGCTTCAGCGGGCTTAAAACCGCCGTCATGAACCTTTTGGACAGTGCGGAAACCTTCCGGAAGGAAGACGTTGCCGCCAGCTTTCAGCAGGCGGTGGCAGATGTGCTGGTCACCAAAACACTGCGTGCTGCCAAATCGGAAGGGCTTGCGCGGATTGCGCTGGCTGGCGGCGTAGCCGTCAACGGCCTGCTGCGGTCTCAGCTCACGACAGAGGCAGCAAAACGGGGCTGCCAGGTCTATTTGCCAGCCCCTTCACTGTGCATGGATAACGGTGCGATGGTTGCAGGCGCCGGATACTATCTGCTCAGACACCGTGGCGCGGACCCACTTACCATTGGGGTTCGTGCCAATGCGCCCCTGGGCCGCCTTCAGGTCAAGTACCGTCACCCCGCGAAGTATCGTTCAGCGTGATAGAACGGCTTCAGGCATTCGTACAGCGAGGCAAAGCGGCGGTGCCGGTCCTTGTAGACATCACTGTGTGGTCCGGGCCGGGTGGTGCCTCTCGTGGAAACCACCTCTTCACACGCCTCCTCCACCGAAGACCAGAACCCTGCGCTGACGCCTGCCAACAGGGCCGCCCCCAGCGCTGCGCCCTCGGTGACGCGGACAGCTTTGAGCTCAACCTGTAGAACATCCGCCAGTATCTGTCGCCAGAGCGGACTTCTTGCGCCGCCTCCGGAGATACGCACCTCCCTTGGCGCTGCCAGTCCGGTATCTTGCAGCAGCAACAGGTTGTCGCGCAACCCAAACGCCACGCCCTCCAATATGGCACGTGTCATGTGGCCGCGCCCATGCATGCGCGTGAGACCCACAAACGCTCCCGTAGCCAGAGGGTCCGCGTGTGGTGTGCGTTCCCCCGTCAGGTACGGCAGAAACATCAGGCCATCAGCGCCGGGGGCGATCGCTCCTGCTTCATCCAGGAGCTCTGAATAGCTGTGCCGCCCGCAGAACGTATCGTGATACCAGGCCAGGCTGCCCGCTGCCGACAGCATGACACCCATCATATGCCACCGGTCCGGCATGGCATGCGGAAAAGCATGTGCGCGCCCTGCGGCATCCTGCAACGGCTTCGTGCATGGTGCAAAAACCACGCCGGATGTTCCAAGCGTCAGCGTCCAGACATCGGGCGTGATTGCCCCCACGCCCACCGCCTGCGCAGCCTGATCGCCACCTCCGGCGACAACGGGCGTGCCAGCGCACAGCCCTGTCGCCCTGGCACCTGCACCAGAAACTAGGCCCGTCACCTCCGGCCCTTCAAAGGTGGGAGGCAACCACCCGGACGGGATGCTGAGCGTTTCCATGAGCTCACCGGACCAGCCGCGAGCTGCCAGGTCCAGCAGCAGCGTGCCCCCCGCTCCGGCTTTGTCGGTCGCAAAGCCTCCTGTGAGGCGATACCGGATGTAGTCTTTGGGAAGCAGCACCTGTGCGACCTGTTCGTATACCGCAGGCTCATGGTCGCGTACCCACAGCAGCTTCGGTGCAGTGAAGCCGGCAAACGCATCATTGCCGGTGATTGCGACAAGCCTCTGCAAGCCGACGACATCGCGGATAGCCTCGCATTGTGCTTGGGACCTGCCATCGTTCCACAGCATGGCCGGGCGCAGCACCCTGCCATTGCTCCCAAGTATCACCAGCCCATGCATCTGGCCGGTGAGGCCGACGGTCCTGACGGCTGACGCCGGTACGCTGGTAACGGAAAGCACCTTCTGTATACTCTGCCGCGTGGCGTCCCACCAGTCTGCAGGGTCCTGCTCACTCCACTGCGGATCCGTCACCATCAGGGCATGCGGCGTCACGCTGCTGCCTGCAACCTGGCCATCCGCATCAATCAGCAACGCCTTGGAGCCCGTCGTAGAGGTATCCAGCCCAATGACATAACGCATAGCCCTGGCAAGACCGTGAAACACGGTCACTAAGATACGCCCCGCCACAAAGCGGCAGTTGCCTTGAGAGTGCTTATTATGAGCAGCTCAGACACCGCAGAGCCATGCAGTCATTTGCACCCTCGCCCAAGGCCTATTCTGTTCGTCAGTTCGCGGGACTCGTGCTTGGTCCGGCCTGGCTGCTGCTTGCGCTGGTGCTTCCTGCTCCGGCGGGGCTGAGTCCTGAGGGCTGGATGACGGCCGCCATTGCGCTCTTCATGGTGACTTGGTGGATTTCGGAGGCGGTGCCGATCCCTGCGACCTCACTGTTGCCGCTGGTGTTGTTTCCACTGCTGGGTGGCGGCACGATGCAGGAGGCTGCCGCACCGTATGCCAATCCGCTGATCTTTCTCTTCATGGGAGGGTTCCTCATCGCCACGGCCATGGTGCGATGGAATCTGCATAAGCGGATCGCGCTGTATGTCATCTGCCGCGTGGGCACGACTCCCCGGGCGATCATCTGGGGGTTCCTGCTCGCAACCGCCTTTTTGAGCATGTGGGTCAGCAACACGGCAACGGCCGTGATGATGCTCCCTGTCGCACTGTCTGTGGTGGCGCTGGCTGACGCAGGCGGCAACAGCTCAATGCAGCGGCGGTTTGCGCTGGTGCTCCTTCTGTGCATCGCCTACGGCGCCAACATTGGCGGCATCGGGACGCTCATCGGCACCCCGCCCAATGCTTTCATGGCGGCCTTTTTCGAAAGCGAATACAGCTATACAATCACCTTTGCGCGCTGGCTGCTTGTCGGCCTGCCCGTGGTGGGCATTGGCCTGCCTCTCACCTATCTGGCACTTACAAGGGTGGTGTTCCCGTTCAGTATTGAGCGCCTCATCGGCAGCCGAGCGCTGCTGGACCAGGAGGTTCAGAAGCTTGGACCGGTTTCCCTCGGCGAGCGCCTGGTTGCGGTCGTCTTTGCCGGTACTGCGCTCTTGTGGATCACGCGTCCCTTGCTTACGTCTGTCATTCCCGGCCTTAGCGATGCAGGCATCGCCATGATTGGCGGCGTCATACTCTTCGTACTGCCCGTCGACATCCGTCGCGGCATCTTCGTCCACAGCTGGAAGGCTGCCAATGAGCTGCCCTGGGGCACCCTCCTGCTCTTTGGTGGCGGCCTCAGCCTGGCGGCGGCGATGTCGCGCACCGGGCTGGCAGCCTGGATCGGTCACTCACTGGGCTTTGTGGATCTCTTGCCCGTTGTACTCATCATCCTGGTCGTCACGGCCGTCATCGTCTTCCTCACGGAGCTGACCAGCAACATCGCTACAACGGCAACGTTTCTGCCGCTCCTTGCAGCACTGGCCGTGGGCACAGGCGAAAGCCCACTGCTTTTGGCTGTTCCCGCAGTCATGGCAGCCAGCTGCGCCTTCATGCTGCCCGTGGCTACGCCGCCCAATGCTATCATCTATGGCAGCGAGCGGGTCTCAATCCCCGAGATGGCACGTGCCGGAGTCGTGCTCAATGTTATCTTTACTGTGCTTGTCACAGCCTTGGCCTATACGCTTGCCGCATGGGTGTTCGGGATTCAGGTGGGCGCATTACCTGCGTGGGCACACTGATGAATCCGGGCTATCAGCAACAGGCAAGCATGCACCGGCTTATAAAGACGCTCAGCTCTACCCGCACACACGGAAATGGACCGGAGCGTGCGGTCATCTTGAGGCGTGAAATACCCCGACATTCCGTAAAAAGACAGGTGTCCTGCTCGTGGTCTTGATCTCCAGAAACCTTGTGTCTTATGCGGGCGGCCGCTCCGGTGCAATGGTGACGCTTGGAGGCGGAACGGTACGGCCCATGTGGAAGACGGTTCTGAACGCCGCCCCGCGGACACATCTTTACAGGGTCGCCATGGCTTTGCGCGAGCGGATTCACCCGGCCGCCGGTGGCCATCCACCGTCTTCACGGCGGGCATTGTCGGTATGGAAGGGAGCGGAGAGCCGGCCTTCCGGGTGTACGTTTTGGCGCCTTCCTGCCACCGCCTGCTGGTCTGTACCTGTTCGTGCCCCCTCACGCTGCCGAGCAGCGCCTAAAACTCAAACGGACAGACGTGAACGCGATGGCCAAAAACCCTGAGGTCGACAAATCCTTCAGCAGCGCCCGGCACTGGCAGCAAGAAGCAAACAGGCTGAGAGTGATTCTCCTGGAGTGCGATCTAACCGAAGAGCTGAAGTGGCGAAAACCCTGCTATACTTATGACGGCAAGAACGTCTGCATCATCCAGAGGATGAAAGGGTTTCTCGCGCTGTTGTTCTTCAAGGGCGCACTGCTGAAAGACCCGGACGGCATTCTTGAAAGACAAGGACCCAACTCGCATGCCGGATACCGGATGCGCTTCACTAGGAATCTGTGCGCCAGAAGTGTTTTCAATCAGAAAATCACGTGACCTATATCTGTATACGTACTTCAACCACCTTGCAGATCATCATGGCTACTACATTTCGCCCGTACGCTCCTGACCAGCCGCACCTGTTCCCGCCCGACCCCAAGGAATGGCTGCCACAAGATCACCTGACCTATTTTATCAGTGACGCGGTCGACACCTTCGATATGACGCCCTTCTACGCGCCCTATCTGGGGGATGGGCGGCGCAACTCCCCCTATGATCCCCGCATGATGCTGAAAGTGCTGATCTATGCCTATGCCACAGGGGTCTTTTCTTCCCGCAAGATTGACCGAAGTATTGGGGAGAACATTGCCTTTCGTGTGCTGGCCG
>JAAXGV010000057.1 GCA_012271185.1 Rhodothermales bacterium | reverse complement strand
TTCCGGAAGGCACAGATCGTACGATGGTTGGGATGATTGCCGCCGGCCAGCACACGAAAGGCAATATTCTCCCCAATACTCCGGGCGATCTTACGGGAGGAGAAGACCCCTGTGGCATAGGCATAGATCAGCACTTTCAGCATCATGCGGGGGTCATAAGGGGAGTTGCGCCGTCCATCTCCCAGATAGGGAGCGTAGAAGGGCGTCATATCGAAAGTGTCGACCACCTCACTGACAAAATAGACCAGGTGCTGCGGCGGCAGCCATTCCCTGGGGCTGGGCGGGAACAGGTGCGGCTGGTCAATATCATTGTACGGGCGAAACGTAGTAGCCATGATGGTTTACAAGGAGGTCGAGATACGTGTACAAATATGAATCACGTGAGTTTCCGGCTGAAAGCTTTTTTCTGCAACTTCTATTCTCCACTTGAAGCCAAGAAACGGCCCAATTGCAAGCTACCATAGGGACTAAGCCCCACCAAGTGCATCTAAACTGGCGTAATTCGTCTGAAACTCCCCCGTTGGATGACAATTCAGTTCCTGCGGGGCAGACTCCTAGTGCGGCTTATGATCAGTTTGCTGCCAATGACCGCGTAGCGGGATTTCTGGTGGACTGCTCGTCTGCTGCGAAGGTTCAGTACGCAATTGCCTGCGCCGTAGGGTTTGGGTGGCTCACTCCGGAGCAGCATTGGGAGATTGAGGTTACTGGTGGGGGCACAGTTGTCGCGGCGGGTGTTTTGGATACGTTGCGGCTGATGACTGCTTTTGATACTCTGTACGGAGGAAGTTCAGCTCCAGCCCGGTGTACTGTAGAAGGAGAAAGTGGATTCGCTGTCACTTGGAAGCGCAATGATACTGGAGAGTGGTCTGCTGCTGATCCACCAGAAGTGCCGGGCGAGCGTCTGCGCATTGCTGTCGAATCACGCACCAGTCCTTTTCAAGGGTTTTTAGCGGATGACCGGCCGGACCTGGCAATCCGCCCTGCATTCTTGCCCGCCGAGCTTGCGATCGATCCGCCGTCAGGATTTGATCGCCAGGCTATTAGTCTCTCCACGTTTGACGAGGCATCCTCCGCCTTGGAAGCGTTTCTTCGTGCCATATACCGGAAATTTAAATTTCGGCCAATGCAAGGAGAGGCGATCTTCAACTCGCTGCGTCAGAAAGACTGCGTGGTGCTGCTTCCTACCGGAGCTGGCAAGAGCATCATCTACCAGCTTGCGGGTCTGTTGATGCCCGGCGTAACACTCGTCGTTGATCCTCTGATCTCGCTCATAGAAGATCAGGTTGAGGGTCTTCAAACATATGGCATTGATCGGGTAGTGGGGGTCGCGGGTGGCAATTCAACCAGAGCGGAGCGTGATCGATTGCTTCGACGTATGGAACGTGGTGAATATCATTACATACTGATTTCACCGGAGAGATTACAGATACCACAGTTTCGGAGTACCTTGCAAGCGTTAGCGGAACTCACGTCGATTAACCTGGCTGTAATTGATGAGGCACACTGTGTTTCTGAGTGGGGGCACGACTTTCGACCGGCTTATCTTCATTTGGCCCCTAACCTGCGCCAACACTGCAAGGGAAACCAGGACCAGCCACCACCCATTCTGGCGCTCACGGGAACCGCATCGCGCGCTGTATTAAGAGATATGCTGGTAGATCTGGATATTGATCGGGAACGCTCTGACGCCTTGATTCGCCCCCCGACGTTTGACCGTCCCGAGCTCATGTTCAAGATCGTACGCACGTCTCCAGAGGAAGACCCAGCTGCCAAGCTGCGAGGGGTCCTAAACGCGCTACCTGGCATGTTCAGGTTTCCGCGTACGGAATTTTATCGTCCATCTGGCAAGGAAACGAGGTCCGGCCTTGTGTTTGTGCCTTTCGTTAATGGTTTGAAGTACGGACTGTTGAGTACGCAGGACGATGTGAGCAGCGTGACAGCGGCAGAGACTACCATTTATTCTGGGAAGGCGCCCAGGGGGATAGACGAGCATGACTGGAAGCAGGAAAAGAGCGAGAATGCGCGGGCATTTAAAGCCAACAAGGTCCCAATACTCGTAGCTACCAAGGCCTTCGGCATGGGAATTGATAAGCCGAACATTCGCTACACGGTACACTTTGGAATGCCATCCTCACTAGAGAGCTTTTACCAGGAAGCAGGCCGCGCAGGCAGAGACAAAAAGCCTGCGCGTTGCATTGTTGTATTTTCGGAGTATGATCGTGACCGTTCGGACGAGCTGCTTGATGTTGACCTCGACCTGAAGGACCTCCATAAGTTGTACAGTGCAACAAAAGGGAACTACAAAAGTCGTGATGATATAAACCGCGCGTTCTTTTTTCATCTTCAAAATTTTGGAGGAGCCGATGCTGAGATTGAGAACCTGAAACAGGTGATCAGCGAGCTGGGGAACCTAACCGCACGAAAGACTGTGGAGCTACCTTTTACCCGCAGGTCTACTCAGGAAAAGGCGCTCTACCGCTTGCTGAGGGTCGAGGCAATTGAAGATTACGAAGTAGACTTTGGAAAGCAACAGTTTACTGTCCACGTACCTCGGTTCGACCTTGATCGTTGCAAAAAGGCGCTAATGCGTTATATCAAGGCGGCACAGCCGGCAAAAAGCCTTCTGCTTGCCCGCCAGCTTGACGAGATCCAGACTAGTGATCCGAATGAAACTGTGCTCGAACTAGTCAGCATACTGATTCGCTTTACATATGATGTCATTGAGCGGTCACGAAGGCGCATGATTCACGAGGCAATCCTGCTCGCACGGCAATCCAAAAGCGATAGAGAAATCCGCTTGCGTCTGCTTAACTATCTGCAAGAGGGCCTGGGCGCTGAGGCTATTGAGCAGCTGCTCGATCGTGAAGAGATTGGTCTGTCCGAGTGGCATAACCTCATAGAAAAGTTGCAGACACCCATGGATGCGGGAGAGCTTCGGGGACTCAGCATTCGTGCGCTCGAGAGCTATCCGAACCATCCAGGGCTATTGCTGGTTCGTGCGGTCGCCGAGTCCATGTGTTCGGATCATGACAGTAGCGTGAGCTATCGAGGCTTGGTTGCCGCTATCCGCATGAGTGTCGACAGGTACGAGCTTGCTCAGGATGATGTCAGTGCAACGATAGATTACCTTTTTACTTTTTCGCGTGCACGTGCAGATGGACTTGGGCTCCCTTTGGTGGCTGCGCTGCTTGACTTGGGCGATCCAGGGTCCAACCTGTCATTTGCATTCAAAATAGGCCTGCGCAGAGGCGCTGAATTTGACCAGCCGGTCATGCGCGGTGCGATTGCTGCACAAAGGACTCGAGTGATGGTCAGGCAGCTGGAAGCGGTTGTGGACGGCCACCTCCGGCAGTATGAGGCGCTAAAAGCAACCCAGGCACTAAACGGAACATAGCATGAAAATTCTTTCAGAATTGGAAGAGCGCTTGGAAGAAAACCAAGGGCGGATCGACAATCTGGTTCAGCACCTTGAGCGGCATTCAGATCTTCAGAGAGCGTTCGTAAATGCAGAACAGGGGCTCTTGGATGCAGGAAAGAGCATCGCCCACCTGGCAGAGTCAGCACGAACGGCCGTCGAGTCGCTCAACAGTGTGCAGGCTGCATTCAAGCAGATAGTTGACCTCTTGCAGCGTGCAGATCCTGAGAAAGTGGCACAGGCGGTTGCACAGGTTGAGCGTCGGCTTCAAGCGGCGCGAAAGGAGACAGCAGAGGACATTAAGCGCATAAGGGTGGTCAGCTACGCTTTTATGGGCGTTGTTCTGCTTACTGTTGTACTGTTCTACTTGGGCAGTGCTGCGTAGGCCAGCACAACCCGTATAGCGCCCGGCAAGGTCAGTTTCCTGGCTCGTCAGCCATGTGCTGCTCCTGTGGCTTGTTCACGAGCGTATGCAGCTGGCCAAGCTTCGTGTCCTGCAAGCCAATCGCAAGCAGTCCGAGCGCCAAGTACAAGATGAGCTGCGCCCCATGCACGAAGACTGCATAGGTGGCCGCCAGTGAGCCCGATACGCCATAAAAGAGGGTGAGCGCCTGTACGGTGATATAGTGGAATGAGCCGACTCCACCAGGAGTTGGCACGACGACGCCAAAAACGCCCACGAACATGATCACCATGGCATCAGCGAGGTTCAGGCTGTATGGCCCGGCGATGCTGAACATCTCCAGCGGGATATAGGCCATAAGCCCGTACAAGAGCCAGATCCCGACCGTGGTGAGGAAGAGCATTACCTTGCGGGGTGAGCTGCGCGCTGTCACAAAGCCGGCAGAGAATGAGGTCCAGGCAGGTGCAGCGTACCTGGTCCACAGATTCTTCGTCCACGTTCTGGTCACAACCCACCACACCAGGGCAAAAGCCGCAAGCATCCCCGCTGCAAGGCCGATCGCAGGAAAGGATGCCAGACGCTCCAAGGCTGGCCGCAGCATCTGCTGAAGGCTGACGCGCTGTGCTCCTGTCAGGACAAGGACCGAAGCCACGGACCCCGCCGCCAGCGTGGCGAGGTCAATCACACGCTCAGTGACAATCGTGCCGAAGACCCCGCTGTACGGTAGCCGCTCTCTGCGGGCAAGGTTTCCGGCCCGCACGAATTCGCCAGCACGTGGCAGCAGGTAGTTGACCATGAGGCCAATCAACACCGACCCGAAGGCGGTCATAAGGCGTGGCTGTCGCCGGGCTGGAGGCAGCACCTCAAGCAGCGCCTGCCAGCGCCACGCACGCAGCAGGTGGCTCGCTACCGTTACAAGCAGCAGCGGCGCACACCACCAGTACCGGGCCTGCTGGAACGCTGCACCAATCTCAGCCAGATCGGTCTTGCGTAACGTCAGGTAAACCAGGAAGGCGGCAAGTGCAAAGAACCCGGCCTGAACAGTCCGCCGGTGCATGCGTCGTACAGGCACGCCGTCAGGAGCGCAGGTCGATTACTTCAGCACTCTCCGGGAACGGAAGCGCAAACGTGTCGGAGGTAATCTCCGGATTCAGGTCTATGCTGGTCAGCTCAAAATCCATGGTCGTATCGTTGACGTCAACCGACAGGATACGTGTGACCATGTCGTCTGCCGCACGTATCCAAAGCGTAACCTCCCGGAGCGATGATTCGTCGTCCCTCGGTGCAAGGCGTACCGCAAAATGACGCGCGCCATCGTAGGTTGCCGGCCGCGTCTCGGTAACCTTGTAGTACTCCTCAAAGTCCCCGAACAGCGTCGAAAGAGAATAGATGTGTTCACCGGTTGTGATGAGTACCTGATTTTCCAGCGGCCGGTAGACATACATATCCGGGCCGTGGGTGATAATGGTCTCGGTACTGGTGTCTATGCGATACTGCATGCCTTGGAGAACCAGGCTGCCGCTGGATACCTGCCGGTCATCCCAGTGCACGGAGGAAACAGTGTAGGTGAAATCCGCACGAAAGCTTTGTGCTGAGACCGCGAGTGCCTTCAGGCGTTCTAAGCTTTGCGCGCTGGCGGCTTCAGCTGCCAGTGCGGCAACAAGCAGCACGCACATTCTGGCTATCATGTCGTCACAGACAGGTGCCAACTCGAACCCTGCCCCCGGTTTGATGTTCGCACCAGTGAGGCTATGGACGGGATCACTATCGTCTCGGGAGGGCAGACCGGTGTGGACCGGGCAGCGCTGGATACAGCGATGGCGCGTGGACTGCCGGTAGACGGCTGGTGCCCTGCCGGCCGGCGTGCTGAAGACGGGCCTATCAGTGCACGCTACCCGCTGAGGGAGACGCCCCTGCGTCAGTATCGTCAGCGAACGGAATGGAATGTACGGGACAGTGATGCCACGCTTGTGCTGACGGCGGGAGGAGTTTCACCAGGAACCCAGGCCACCATAGCGGCTGCTCACGCGCTGGGGTCACAGGTCATGCACGTCAGGGCAAAGGCCACGACGTCAGCCGGCACCGTCGCAGAGTGGATCCTGAAGCTGCGCATACGCAGGCTGAATGTGGCAGGACCACGGGAAAGCGAAGCGCCTGGCGTATATGGGGACGCCTGCCGGTTCATGAATGCATTGATGGACTGCCTCCGCGATCAGGCGGGCACCGAGTAGGCAGGGGAAGGCGCACGCACTGCCGCTTCCAGGGCCTCATGAAGCGCTGCCACGTCCTGCTCGTTGTTGTACACGTGAGGCGAGATCCGGATGGTTTCACCACGCAGCGAAACGGACACGCTCCTGCGCTGCAGCTCCTTCTGAAGTCGCGGAATCTTGACGTGGTCCGAAACGCGCAGGCCAAACAGGTGGGCACGGCTGCCGCTGGAGACACGGTAGCCTAAGGCTTGGGCATCCCGCAGCAGGTCGCACATCAGGGCTGCGCAGTAATCCTGGACGGTTTCCGGTCTCCAGGCCAGAATCTGCTCAAGGCCCTTGATCAGCATGGGCACGAGAATGAAGTTGCTCTTGCCGCCAACGTCGTAGCGAAGGGCGCCATCCTGATAGGCGTCACTGTAGTTGACCAGACTTCCGAAGTCTTCGCTGCCTGTCCGCGACAGCCAGGACTCTTCCAGTGGCGTGCCGTCCAGGAATCGCGGGCCAGTATACATGACGCCGATGCTGTACGGACCCAGGAGCCATTTATATGACGCGCAGATCAGCGCATCAATCCCAAGCGCCTTGGCATCGATAGGCAGTGCGCCAACGGACTGCGTTCCATCGACAATGAGCGCAGCTCCCATGCTGCGCGTATGCTGTCCCAGCGCCTCCAGGTCTATGTGCGTGCCGTCTGTCCAGTGCACAGGGCCCACAGCTACCACCGCAGTGTCAGAATCAATGGCTTCAAGGAGGCGCGTGTTTATGGAGTTGGCAGGGACCGGTGGTGCCACGGTGCGCAGCTCAGCGCCTGATTCGCGGGCAAGCCGGCGCCAGGAGTAGACGTTGCTGGGAAACTGCTCATGCAGCACCACGATGTTCTGGCCCTTGCTGATGGCCACATTGCGTGCCACAGTGGCCACTCCGTAGGATACTGCCGGAATGAGCGCAACATGCTGGTCAGGGACGCCAACCAGCTGGGCAAAGAGCTGCCGCGCCCGATCGCAGTCGCCAAAGAATGCCGACGCCTTGATTGTGGAAGGGTCGCGCTTAAGGCGCATACCCGCGATGCCGGCCTCCTCCTCGGCTTTCAGGAGCGGGGACATGTAGGCGCAGTTGATGTAATGCGACTCAGCCGGCAGAGAAAAAAGATGTCGCTGACACGGTATCATGAATTCCAGCAAGCAGGGCTCAGGGAGCTTTTCGTAAGTTGCGCGAGAGTATCTGGACTAACCTGTTGAATGCATGCGCAATGCGGTTGTTGTACTGGCGGCAGGACTGCTGCTGCCAGTGGCCTGTCAGCGGCTCGGCTCTGACACCCGGCCGGCAGCACTGGTGCTGCCAGACGGCTTTCGCTATGAGGTATTATACAGCCCCATGGCTGAAGATAGCAGCTCTTGGGTTTCTCTGGCAGCAGATGACAAGGGTCGGCTGATTGCCTCGGACCAGTATGGCGCGCTGTACCGCGTGAAGCCGGCACCGATCGGCACCGATCCCGAAGATACGCACGTAGAGAAGCTCGATATTGACATAGGGCGCGCACAGGGGCTGCTGTGGGCTTTTGGCAGCCTGTATATTGTGGTTAACAACGCGGAAGATGCGGCGGAGGGCCGCAGGAGCGGGCTCTACCGGGCCACAGACACCGACGGGGACGATCACTTTGATACGATCGACTCTCTCAGGAGCTTCGATGGGTGGGGGGAGCACGGCCCGCACAGCATCGTCCTCGGGCCCGACAGCTCCAGCCTGTACATTATAGCAGGCAATCACACCGAGTTGCCGGGACCGTTCAGGTCGCTGGTGCCACCGGTTTGGCAGGAGGACCAGGTTCAGCCTGTCTTGCGTGATCCGCGTGGCCATGCAGCTGACCGCCCGGCGCCCGGAGGCTGGATTGCCCGCACGGACAGGGACGGAGAGGTGTGGGAGCTCTACAGCGTGGGCTTTCGCAATGCATATGACATTGCCTTCAATGTGGAGGGGGATCTCTTCACCTTTGACTCCGACATGGAATGGGACCTCGGAATGCCCTGGTACCGACCGGTTCGGGTGGTCCATGTCACCAGCGGGAGCGAATTTGGCTGGCGCACGGGGTCCGGCAAGTGGCCCGCTTACTATCCTGACAACCTGCCAAGCGTGGTGGATATTGGGCAGGGCTCGCCTACAGGCGTCGTATCCGGTGCACACGCTCGCTTCCCGGCACGGTACCGGCGCGGCGTATTCGTGTTGGACTGGAGCTTTGGAACAATCTACTGGGTGGACTTGCATCCCAGCGGGAGCACGTATGCAGGCGAGGCGGAGGAATTTCTCTCGGGAGTGCCGCTGCCGGTCACAGATGGTGTTATCGGATCTGACGGTGCGCTGTACTTTGCCACGGGCGGGCGGCGCCTGCACTCGTTTCTGTACCGGGTCTGGTACGAGGGCGCGGTGGCACCCGGCTTGCCGGCGCCGCGCCGGATGAGCGCACAGCATACGCTTCGCCGAAGCCTTGAAGCGTACCACGGTGAGGCTGATCCGGCAGCAGTGGAAGCAGCGTGGCCACACCTTTCCCATGCGGACCGTTTTGTCCGCTGGGCCGCACGCATCGCGATAGAGCATCAGCCCGTGGCAATGTGGGCAGACAGGGCGCTGTCAGAGCAGGACCCGCGACGGCGGATCTATGCCATGATCGCGCTTGCACGGCATGGCGGCGCGGAGTACAGGGACGCGGCGTTTGGCGCACTCATGTCTATCGAGGAGCAGGACCTGTCCCGCGCACAGCAGCTGGACCTGTTCCGTGCATACGGGCTCGTCATAACGCGCATGGGCATGCCGGAAGGCGAGCAGAAGCTGCTGATTACACAGAAGCTCGCCGGCGGTTACCCCGAAGCCGACATTACCATAAATCGTGAGCGGGGACGCCTGTTGGCTGCATTGGAGGCGCCAGGTATTGCAGGCTTAATGCTGGAGCACCTGGGTGCGCTGATGGCGCGCGGCGCCCAGAAAACTCTGCTGCTCGACGATGAGGTTGCCGAGCGCAGTGAACAGTATGGCGGCGCCATCACGGATATGCGTGCGAACATGCCGAGCGTACAGGAGATTGACGTAGTGATGACCTTGCGTAACGTGCGTACAGGGTGGACGATCGAGGACAGGCGGGCGTACTTCCAGTGGTTCTACGACGCGCTGCGCAAGAGCGGGGGACGAAGCTATGTGGGTTTCATTGAGGACATGCGTGCCGATGCCGCGGAGCACCTCACCGAGGAGGAGAAGGAGCTGCTGTCCGGTCTCGTGGATGCGTTTTCTGACAGGTCCTCACTGTTAGCAACACTTCCTCAGCCCGAAGGGCCAGGCCAGAGCTGGAACCGTCAAGAGCTGTTTGAGCTCATGAATGAGGGGTTGGACAAACCACGTGATTTTGCGCGCGGTGAGCGTACGTATGCCGGTGCTCTGTGCCAGGCGTGCCACCGCATGGGCGTGGCAGGGGGCAGTATCGGGCAGGACCTCACGACCGTGGGAACCCGCTTCGGGCGTGGGGAGATTCTGGAGGCCATAGATTCCCCCAGTGATGCTGTTTCGGATCAGTATGCGGCGGCGCTGCTTGAGCTGGAGGATGGCACGATCATCACTGGTCGCATAGTTGGCGAGGAGGATGGTGTGATCCTGCTGAACCAGAACCCGTACGATTCAGACCAGGTCGTGACCGTTGCGGAACACACGGTCGTGCGCCGCGCGCTGTCACCGGTATCCATTATGCCTCCGCGCCTGCTGAACCGCCTGAACGGCGACGAAGTCCTGGACCTTATAGCATACCTGATCGCGGGTGGCGATGCGGAACACAAGTGCTATACCGGCGAAAAGGGGTGCAACACCAGAGAGGACGATGACTGACTGCTAGCTGTCTGGCGCCAGCGCATAGATCGTGCCCTGCACGGCGCCATGGACCGGCTCGCCTCCGGGGTCTTCGAGAGAGTACCGGACCTCAACGACCCATGTGGGCACGATTTCAGGGATATGGAGCATCACGGATCGGTCGTCGACGGCTATCGTCACATGGTCAACGGCAAGCACTTTGGTGTCATGGCGCGCGGAGCCATAGCGGCGGCTTCGCTCAAGCTCCCACGTGGTAACCGTATAGCGGGACGGGTCTGACGCCGACTCATCGTCAAGGCGCGCAGCAAAGGTCAGCCTGATACCGGACTGCAAGGCCTCGAAAGCAACAGGAAGGTGTACCGGTCCCCCTGCGTAGCGGACACGGTACAAGCCGCCGACCTGGATCATCTGGTTTGTGGCCCAGGCGGACATGCCCGTGATGTAGAGCTGCCCGTCAAGCGGGTTGAAGCGTCCACGCTGGATGCCGGTTGGAAACTGTGGAACAGGCAGCTCAACGATGGCAGCCTGCCTGACGCTCCCAAAGAACTGCGGCATCACGACAAAGACCTTCCCGTATCCGTAGGACAGGCTCAGGAGCTGCCCTTCCAGCGGTCCCCAGCGTGTGCTGTTTGCCCAGAGCAGCTCGGCAGGGGAGCGGTCGTACTTGGAATCAATCCAGACCAGAGGCGAGATCATGCCTTCGTCGGTAGAGTCCGCCGGCGCACCATAGCCAAACATGTTGCCATAGAATCCTCCCTCTTCAACCCAGTTTACACGGTTCATGGGGTTCCAGTGGCCTTCCTGATCAGTTACCACGAACGAGCCATCGTCGTTCAGCAGCACACCGTTGGCGGCCCGAAAGCCGTGGGCGATGATGTCCGAGCGCTTGCCGTCGCTGCTGACACGGATCAGTGTCCCGTGCTGGGGAACCAGCGAGGTACGCGCATGACGGGCGCTCTTGGCGTAGTAGAAGTTGCCCGCATCATCCGCCTGGAGGCCCATGGCAAACTCGTGAAAGTGCTCTGTGACCTGGTGGTCAGTGTTGAAGGCTTCGTAGTAGTCGATTTCGCCATCCCCATTCAGATCACGGAGCACGGCTATCTGATCACGGCACCCCACGTAGATGTCTCCATCACGAACCTTGACGCCAAGGGGCTGGAACAGTCCGGTGGCTATCCGGTGCCATCGGACGGGTCCCGCCTTGGTTGTGATTCCCTCCAGACGCCATACTTCGCCGTCTATGGTTGTTACAACTGCCTCCTTGCCGCCCTCCAGGAAGTCAATGCCTGTGGGCCGCATCCGGCTCCTCCACGGGTTATCCTGTGGCAGCGTAAGCACATCGGTCACATAGCCCGTGCCTTCTGCGCGCAGGATGGGGGTCGTCAGCACAGAGTCGTACTGCATAGGGCCGCCGTGTGTGTACTGCGCAAGGTCCTCAGGCGCCGCGCTGCTGGCTGCCTGTGCGTGGATCCGCTCTGCGTTGCCCGTACCCATCCAGAAGGCAACCCTGGCGGGCGTGTCAGCCTCAAAACGGGCGATATGGTATCCGTTCTCCACGCCCAGAGACGCGCCGTGGCCTTGTTGCACCACGCTTACGTGCTCGGGGGCCACGCGCATTTGAAGGGGTATTCCACCACCCTCCAGGTTCAGTGTCCGTCTCAGCACGTTTCCTTCATGCACGTCAAACTTTTCCAGGACTGTCGCGCGGCCCACGGTGTATCGCACGATGATCTGTCCCGAGTGATGGTACAGGCCCCGATATTGCGTCCATGCCCGCGGCAGTGGCCCGAACTGGCGTCCATCCACAGCCCGAAACCGAGGATCCTCAAACGAGCCCGTCTCAGGATCCGCCCACCCTGGCGTGACAGGGTTCTCGAACTCGAGGTTACCGACGATGCGCGGAAACACATTATGCTGGTCGTCCAGCAGGATGTCCTCCCAGTCGATGAAGCCCTCGCCGGTCCAGAATGCAGCGACACGCATCAGGTCATGATCAAAGAGAACAAAAGCGTTACCGGCGGCTACGCCGCCAGGCCCGTCATCCAGCCGTATGGCTATGCCTTTGTAGGCGAAGTTGCGGTCCCGGAAGTCTTCGTTCTTCAGCGGGCTGGGTCCACGGCGCGTTATTCCTTTGGGTCTTGCATCAGCTGGGGCGACTTCGTAGGTGCGCATCAGGAAGTTTCCGTAGTCCATGGCTTTCCATGGGCGCTGGCGTACAGGCCTGGGACCCAGCGTGTCGCCCTTAGGGAGAGATGCCAGCCACGCCTTGGTCACCTCGAAGTACTGTGCAGGGTTGTGCTCGCGGATAAACTCCTCGCGGATGAATCCTATGACAGCATATTTCTCACGTGGTGTCAGGCTGACCTGCGGCGGCATGAGCCCCCGGCCCCGCGTTAGCGTCTGATACATCGAATAAGGATCCGTTCCGCCTTGAAGAGGCTCGGTCCAGAACTGGCGTGAGTGAGGTATGGAGCCTGGCTGCTCAATATTGCCGTGACAGCTGAAGCAAGCCCGGCGGTACACGGCCACGCCCTGATGGTAAAACTCCTCACTGAGCCGCTCTGCAAGCCCGGCATGATCCAGCCGCGCCTCATAGCCGGGAAGCGAGGCCGCATCAAGCAGGTACGTGCCGGCGGCCGGTGTGGGGCCAGGCTCCGGGACGGTCCGCGTACAGCCGGCGAGTGCGGCTGCAGCCAGACCGGTGAACAGGATGGCACGGTAGCCCGCCAGCACCAAGGTGCGAATCTGGTGATGGTACCGCAAGCACGCCTTAACCATGATTGCTGGGTTCATAGCGTGAGCATTATGGATACCTGTACCCTGGGCATGACCGTATCAATGCAACGGAATCTCAGAAATCTCGCACAGGGGTTCCCTGGATCCTGGTCCCGTTTACCGGAGCTGCAGACAACGCGGCTCCAGACAAGCAATAAGATACCAATGGGTGCAGCCTTTTCCATACCAGTTTCTCAGAGATTCGTGTGACGGAAAGTGCAATCCATCGTATGTTGAGCCAGATGCGGTGTCGTAAGGGGTCTACTCAGGCCAGCATCACGCCGGATGAACTGCAAAAGGAGCCCGGATGCCTAGAAATACTGAGCCCACGTTGAATGCGGAGCTTGGCAGGTTGCTCTGCGAAAAGCATCCGGGGTGGGTACCTGACAAGACGCTTTTTACCGAGTGCACAGATGTCATAAGCGAAAACGCTGCGGCGCGTCCTGACCTCTTGATCCACCCGCGTGGCGGCCAGCCTGTGGCCATCGAGACGGAGTTCAGGGCAGGACCGCAGGTTGACCAGGAGGCGGTGGCACGACTGGGAAAAACCGTGCGGAGCAGCCAGCAGACGATAGAGAGTGCTATCTCTGTTGGTATGCCTGAGACGCTGCGGCGCGACTCGACTGCACTCGATACGGCCCTCTTTGAGTACGCCACGCATCAGCTGGGCAAGGATGATAAGGTCATGAGGTGGCCTGTGACCAAAACCTGGCTGACAGGAGACGTTGATCGGCTGGCTGACACCATCGAATACGTTTCGTTGTCGGAGCGTCGGCTGACCGAAGGGGCAGACACGCTGGAGAATGCCATTGCCGGCGTGGCCACGCTCTTGCGGGCTCGGGTTGGCACGGCATCTCTTAAGCACATAGCCGAACTGCTTCACCAGGAGGATTCTGAGCAGACCACCCGCATGGCGGTTTCCATTCTCGCCAATGCCTTTGTGTTTCATTGTGCGATTGAGGGGCAGCAAGGTGTACCCCCTCTGGCCGACCTGCGTACAGCCGGGTTCTCCATCTCGAGCGTGCTGCGGGCATGGGATAAGATCCTGAAGGTCAACTACTGGCCGGTCTTCGGCATTGCCACGGGTATCTTGGACCGGATTCCTGCCAGAGAGGCTCCTCTGGCGCTTTCTCAGCTTAACGAGGCAGCAGAAAAGCTGTCGGCGCTTGGGTCAACCACCTTCCATGACCTTACGGGACGCACCTTTCAGAAGCTTATTGCCGACCGCAAGTTCCTGGCCACGTTTTACACGCTGCCCACATCAGCCCAGCTGTTGGCTGAGCTGGCAGTAGACAGGCTGAAAATCGACTGGGCGGACGGCGACGCCATCTGCAGGCTGCGTATTGCGGACTTCGCTTGCGGCACGGGCACGCTGCTGTCTGCTGCCCAGAGGGATCTCTACCGGAGGTATCGCAGGGCTGGCGGAGATGATGCTGAGATTCATCGCAGCGTGATTGAAGAGACATTGATCGGTCTGGATATCATGCCCGCTGCCACGCATATCACCGCGTCCATGCTGTCGAGTCCCCACCCGCAGGTGACGTACGGGAGGTCCAAGGTACATACGCTGCCGTATGGGAAGGAGGCTGATGGACACATTGCGCTGGGTGCACTGGACCTGCTGGACACGTCACTGGCAGACAGCCTGTTTCGCCCGCTCTCCCGGCAGATGGCGGGTGTACTCCCCGGTGACAGTGCAGAGGCGCTGGATTATGGGTACTACATACCTGACGATTCATGCGATCTTGTGATCATGAATCCACCATTCACCAGGCCCACCAACCACGAGATTGCGACCGTGCCGATACCCTCGTTTGCAGGATTCGGCACCAAAGAGGACGAGCAGCGGGCGATGTCGGGCAAGCTGAAAGCAATCCCAGACAGGCTGTTTGGCAGCGGACATGCGGGACTGGCTTCAAACTTCATGGACTTGGCCCACCGCAAGCTCAAAAATGGGGGGGGGGGGCTGGCCATGGTGCTGCCTTTCTCCTTCGCCATGGGTGGCTCATGGAAAAACGCCCGGCGTGCCTTGGACCGGTTTTACACCGAGATCCGCGTCATAGGTATCGCGGCAACCGGCAAGTTCAGTCAAGCCTTTTCTGCGGACACCGGTATGGCCGAATGTCTGGTAATCGCAACAAAGGCTGGTCCAAAAATTTTCGGGGGGGGGGGGGGG
>JAAXGV010000040.1 GCA_012271185.1 Rhodothermales bacterium | reverse complement strand
TTCGTGGAATCGGGTTTCCTGCGCAACCGACCTGCAGGCGGTGGCCTTTTTCTCTTCATCATGCTCGCTGTTTCATTTTTACAGCAAAATAGGGACACAACCTGCTGGTCCGCAGGTCCACAAGCATTATGGTGGTGACAGTGGTTGGTGAAAGGCATTGCCTGCTCCGCCGCGAGGGGTACAGCTTGTTCTTGCGGGAACGGCCAGCGCCTGCGCTGCTTGGCTGTCCCCGCCGGACGGGGTTTTTGAATTGCCGTACTTTGGGACTTGGCTGCAGCAGCATGGTGCCGGGCGATCATTTTTGAGGTCTCTGATCAATGGCAAATCCCGATGAGGTGTCAGGGATTGAGCCCTCGCAAGCGTGTCCAAACTGCGGTTCATCGGCCGTAGACAGATACTGTGCCCAGTGCGGGCAGCGCTCAGGTTCCTTGCACGTGCCGCTGCGAACGATCACGAACGAAGCCCTGACGAGGTTCTTTGCCTTTGATTCGCGAGCCTGGCAAACGCTGCGCATCCTTATGCGGCGCCCGGGTCAGCTGACACTGGAGTACCTGGCAGGCAGACGTGCCCGCTACCTGGCGCCGCTGCAGCTGTACCTGTTTGTCAGCTTTTTCTCGTTTTTGCTGCTGGCTGTCGGCAGGTCGGGGCCCACTGCCACAATGGACCCTGGTGGCGCTGATACACTGGTCGTAGCCGAAGACGTCGACTTGCAGAAACCCGGCAAGCATGCCTGGTTTAATCGCTACATTCAACGGGCCGTCGATGATCCGGGCGGCACGCTGAGTTATTTCCGGAGACGATTACCCTGGGTGTTCTTTTTTATCATGCCCGTCTTCGCAAGCGTGCTGCAACTGCTCTACCGCAGGCGGGAGGCCTACTATGTTCCCCACCTGATCTTCACGCTGCACGTGTACACGGCTGGCTTTCTATGGAACAGCCTGGGTGTTGTCGCGAACCTGGCCTTGAACATAGCGGTTGCATCAGGCCTTGCTGCCGTGCTGGCCATACTGGGCTACGTGTACTTTGCGCTGCGCCGCGTTTATCAGGAGGGAGTTTTGAGAACCCTGCTGAAGCAGGCGCTCCTGATGTTCGTACACGGGATGGTGGCCCTGATCGGGGTGGTGCTGCTTCTGGTGTACGTCGTACTGACACTCTAGCGCGCTGCTGCAACGGGACCATACAAGGCACATGAAGTTGCAACACCAGCATATCGGGTGCTGACGCAGAATCTCCGGACTATGGCACGGATAATCCGAACAGGTGAAACGCCGACAAAAAAGCGCAGGGCCCAGATGCGCTCGTGCGCCGAAGTGCTGCGCCTGCTGGCGCAGCACTCCGCATTTGATGACGAGGCACAGGATATGACGGCGTTCGTCGTGTTCTCTCTGCGTAACATATACCGTAGTATTGACGACAGTGCACAGGTGTGGGACGACCGAAGCTACTGGAAGAAAGCAGAGCGGCTGCGACACAAGTGGCTATGGAGCGTCAAGGCTGCGGACCGGCTGGAAGCACTCATCCGTGCGGACCGCTGGGATGATGTGCCGCAGGTGCTTATCGCGCTTGTTCCGCACTTCGCCGGCATCACTGTCAGGACCATTACGCGTGATGCGGGTTTGTGGTGCGGCGCAAGGCGAGCACTGCTCAGCAGAGAGACAGCCCAATGACGCATCGCACAGCAACGCCTGCACCAGGAGACCTGCTGATAGCTCCGCCGGAAGCCCGCGATCCCAACTTCCGGCGAACGGTGGTGCTGGTCTGCGACCACACCGACGAAGGCACCTTTGGGCTGGTGCTGAATCGTCCGCTTGAGGCTGCCGTGCGCGACCTGCCCCTGGGCCTGGGCAGTGATGACCAGCTGTGGGGGGGAGGCCCTGTTCAGGAAAACACACTGCACTGGCTTCACATGCATGGGGGACTGATACCGGAGGCCATGCCGGTATCGGGACGCGTGCACTGGGGCGGCGACTTTTCCGCGGTGCGCCTGCTCCTGAAGCAGGGGGAGGCCACGCCAGGAGACTTGCGCCTGTATCTGGGATATGCGGGCTGGTCCGGCGGACAGCTTGAAGACGAGATCCGCGACGGCGTATGGTTCATTACCCGTGGCGAAGAGGAGCTGATCTTCGCTGCCGAGCCAGGCAACCTTTGGCGGACCGTGCTTATCCGGATGGGCGGGGACTATGCGCTCCTGGTCAACTACCCGGATAACCCGCGCTTCAACTAGACGTTGTGGCCGCTGATGAGCCGCATGAATTCAGCACGGGTACGGTGGCTGTTGAGAAACTCCCCGCTCATGGAGCTGGTGGCCGTGATCGCGTTCTGCTTCTGTACGCCGCGCATGACCATGCACAGGTGGTTGGCTTCAATCACGACGGCGACGCCCAGCGGGTCCAGTGCCTCCTGAATGGCATCTCTGATCTGCACGGTCAGCCTTTCCTGCACCTGCAGGCGGCGGGCAAAGGCATCAACGACACGCGGTATCTTGCTTAGTCCGACAATTCGGTTTTTTGGCACGTAGGCCACATGCGCCTTGCCGAAGAAGGGAAGCAAGTGGTGTTCACAAAGGCTGAAGATGTCAATGTCCCGTACAAGGATCATCTCGTGGTACGATTCCTCAAAGATGGCTGATTCGAGGATCGCTCCTGCGTCCACCGAATAGCCTTGCAACAAAAACTGGTATGCTCGCGCAGTGCGCCGAGGCGTCTTGAGCAGGCCTTCGCGTTCGGGGGCTTCCCCCACTGCTCCGAGTATGGCCCGGACATGCCGGGCTATCTCTTCGGTGGTATCGTCGTCGTATCTCTCAAGGCGCTCGTAGAGCCCGGGCTGCGCACCCACATTGTTAGTGCTGGTCATGAACAGGTCCGTAATATTCTGCGTAGTTGCGCTCGGTCTCAAAAAGCCGTACACGGTGCAGCCGACCCGCCGGAATATGCGGCTCGAGCGCGTTCCAAATGGCAACAACCACGTTCTCCGTTGAGGGCATGATGCCTTCAAGGAAAGCTACGTCAAGGTTCAGGTTCTTGTGGTCCAGATGGTCTACCACATGCGCCTGCATGATCTGCTGAAGCTGGCTGAGGTCGAGGACATATCCGGTGTCCTGTGCCGGAGTCCCTGCCACTGTGACCTCAAGAAGATAATTGTGGCCATGCCAGTTGGCGTTGTTGCATGGGCCAAACGTTGCACGATTCCAGGCCTCCGACCGGGCTGGATTATGCAGACGGTGCGCCGCATTGAAGTGGGCGCGCCGGGTAATGTAGACGGTTGACATACTGGTTACCGGAACGAACCATGCATGGCTTTGTTCAGCCACACTGGGCACGCAAAAGCAAGAGATCATGGCTCCGGACACACTCTTTGAGCGCATCATCCGGCGCGAGATTCCTGCTGATATCATATACGAGGACGTACACTGTGTAGCCTTTCGGGACATTGCACCCCAGGCGCCCACGCATGTCCTGGTCGTTCCGCGTGAGCCTGTCCCGGGCCTTGACGGTCCGCTGGACAGTGCACTGGCCGGCCACCTGCTGCATGTGGCAAACCTGGTAGCTGCACAGGAGCATCTGTCTGCCGGCTACCGCGTGGTCATCAACTGCGGCCGGGATGGCGGGCAGACGGTTAATCACCTCCACCTCCATGTCCTTGGTGGGCGCGCCATGGCGTGGCCGCCAGGGTAGATGTGCCGTCTTGCGCTGATACTGGCAGCCGGCCTTGCTGTCACTACGCTAAAGGCGCAGGTAGTGCGGACCGGGTTTGAGCGGGACGTGAACCGCTACCGGTGGACTTCGAGTGCGACCGTAGCCATGACAGTGCAGCGCTGGAAGCTGGTTGTGGACAACCGCTTTGTGTCTGACGCTTACGTCCAGTTCGATAACCGCCTGCGGTTCCGCGACGAAAACATTCTGCGCCTGCATGCGCAACGGCCGGTGTCACGCTTCCTGGCTGCCCATGTGCGCGGGCACATGGACTGGTTTGGGCTGAGTCGTGCTTTCAGTCAGGGCCTCTATGCCGGTCTGCGTGCGGCGATCTCTCCTGCGGCTTTCGTTGAACCGGTGATCGGGGCGGCGGCAGACCGCCGGCCGGGGCTGGTGCAGGAAGACGGAACACTGCCCCAGAGACTTGATGTTGGGCCGGCCTTTGGCGCGCGCGTGGGCGCGCAAAGGGTTGCCAGCGAAGGATACCAGCTGTCACTGGAAGGTGAAGCGGTCTGGCAGCAGATCACCCCGCGGCGCGGGCATGCCGTTCAGCTGTCCAGCCGCGCACAGCGCCAGTTTGGGGACGCGGAGCTTTCGACAGACCTGCGGATTGCATCGCGCCGGCGGGACAACTACCAGTCAGCATCGTTCCTGAACAGGAACGTTGAGCGCGGCGAAACCATCGAAGCTACGGTCAGTGATACGCTGGATGCCGCACTGAGCATCTCCGTGCCGCTATATCGCGGTCTGCGCCTCTTGACGCAGGCCGATCTGCGTGTGAACAGGCGCCGGATCCGCACGAACCGTGCACCAGAAGCGACGCTGTTCTTCGATACGAACTTTAACCGCCGAGCCCTGGATGCGGAGTTCGGCGTGGTGTACGAAGCCGCCAGCGTGGCGGCACAGCTCCTGGTGGAAACCACCGCAGCGACAGAGCAGCGGCGCCTGACCAATGGCGCCATGCTGCCGCCAGCGGAAGCAGCCCAGAAATCCAACCTGCTCCTGCAGGCTGACTTCAATGAAGGCGTCTTTGGTCTCCGGGGATCCGCGCGCGCCATCGTGCTGCCAGGGCTCTCCATTGCACTGACAGGTGCCAGCCGCATCGTCCGGCATGATACGCATGAGGCTAATCCGGACGATCGTGACGAGGTCTATCATCAGGGCGAGGTGGGACTCCTGTGGCAGATGAGCCGGTACCTGCAGGCTGAGATGCGTCTGTTCGGGTCGTGGTACCATGCGGTGTACCTGCAGGCGGAGCGCTCTGCCGAAAACAACGTGCAGCGCTCCTTGCGGCTGCGCCCGGGCATTCGCTGGGAGCCGGCGCGCGACACACGCGTGCGCATAGCCTCGGAGGTTCGCGCCACCTACACGGTGGATGATTTTGTGCTCCCGGGCCGTCGCCCAACCGATCAGTCCGCCCGCGAAATCCGCATCGAAGCGGAGCTGGAGCAGCGGCTGTGGCAGGACACGGATATGAGACTTACCGGCAGTTATGCCGATCTGCACCTGGGCCGACTGCTCTGGGATTCCTTTGCCGAGATTCCGTTTGACACGCTGCGAACGTACAATGCAGGGTTTCGCATGGAAACGGGTCGTCGCTTGCGGGCCGGTATCGGCTGGCGTCTGTACCTGCGTTCGGATTACGATCGGGCCGTAACGGTGCGATACAGCAGGGTCGATGCGAGTGGGGATACGCAGCGCGACGAAGAAGGCCGCGAGCTGATGAGTGCTGTCACACGTCCGGGGCGCCGCTGGATTCGGCAGATGGGCCCGACTGCGGTCATCACCTGGCAGCGTGGTCCTTCCATGTTGCGCCTGGATGCCTGGGCCAACATGCAGCGCGTGTACCACCGCCTGTATGGCGACCTTCCGGAGGCTTCCGCTGATCACATACGGGCTTCTGCGCGCAAGGGCACGCGACGGCTCACACCGATGATGACACTGACAGTGATTTGGAGCCTGTGATGACACGCACACTGGGTATCACCGGCGGTATTGGCAGCGGCAAGAGTGCAGCCTGCCGCATCCTGGAAGAGCTGGGCGCACGCCTCTTCGAGGCTGACCGGGTGGCGAAAGACCTGATGGAGCGCTCTGTATCGGTGCGAGAGGCCGTCATGGAGGCATTCGGACCAGAGTCCTATACGCCTGCGCTGAACCGCGCCTGGCTGGCAGAACAGGTGTTTGGCGACGCGGCGTCTCTGGCACGGCTGAATGCTATTGTCCATCCCCGGGTGCAGGACGCTTTTGCAGCAGCGCATGAGGTGGCGGTATGTGATCGGATACCGCTTTTGGTGCATGAGGCGGCGCTCATATTTGAGGTCGACCTCGACAGGGTGCTGGACTTTGTGGCAGTCATTGATGCTCCGGTGTCTGTTCGCCTTCAGCGGGTTGTGGCGCGTGATGGCGTGACGGAGGTCGCTGTGCGTGCGCGTATGCAACACCAGCTGCCGCCGGAGGAGCTCAGGCGGCGCGCAGACTATGTGATTGACAACAGTGGTCCCCTGTCCATGCTGCATCCCCAGGTTGCGAAGCTGTTCAGATCGGTTGTGGCCGGGGGAGCTCCGTGACGGCGGGAAGCGAAAAACCAAAGGTAGACCCTCTGTCCAGGTGACTCTCTACCATGAGATGGCTGCCGTGGGCGCCCAGGATGTGCTTGACGATGGCCAGCCCGAGCCCTGTTCCCCCCTGACTGCGTGAACGGCTCGTGTCCACGCGAAAGAATCGCTCAGTCAGGCGCTGGATGTGTTCCGGTGCGATGCCTATACCGTCATCGACCACCGAGACCTTGACCTGATTTGTTGGAAGCAGCCGGGCGCCGACTTCCACGTGCCCGCCCGATTTGCTGTACTTGACAGCGTTGTCAACAAGGTTGGCCAGTACCTGCCGGATCCGCTCTCTGTCACCCGTTACTGTAGGCAGGTCGCTCCCGATGGTCTGGCGCACGGTAACGCTCAGACCTGCCGCCATGGGCTCAAAAGATTCCGTGACCTCGCGCACGATATTACGCAGGTTGAAGGGCTCGATGGTCATGGTGAGCTCGCCCGTCTCAATGCGCGCAACCTCCCCGAGGTCCTCGGCCAGGTTGCCCAGGCGCACGGCGTTGTGCTGAATCTTTTCTACGAAGGAGCGGCGCACGTCCGCATCGCTGAGCGCGCCATCCAGCAAAGTGTCCGCAAAGCCGCGAATGGAGAAGATGGGCGTCTTCAGCTCATGTGAGACATTGCCCAGAAACTCTCGTCGATGATGCTCCAGATGCTCCAGCTCATGCATCTTGAGCTGCATGCCCTGACCTGTCTCATTGATCTGACGGACCAGCGCCTCCAGCTCATCACGGTTGCGCCTGCCTTTGCGTGCGTCCGGTGCTGCGAAGTCTCCACGATGAATCTGCTCCACGGTGGCGTATGCCTCGGCCAGGCGGTGCCTGAGCAGCCTGGCAGCCACCCCGTAGGTGACTGCACCGACCAGGAGCACACCTGCTGTGGCAGCCCAGAAGGGTGGGCCGGCATCCAGCATAGCCAAGCCTGCAAGCGCCAGCGCGCACGCGCCAGCGCCGCCGAGCGCTATCTTTAAGGACAGGCGATGCACGGCAGCTTGCGAGAAGGCTAAGGCTTTTCCGCGAACTTGTAGCCTACGCCCTTGACCGTGTCAATATACTTGCTGCCGAGCTTTTCCCGGATCTTGCGGACGTGCACATCAACTGTTCTATCCACAACGAAAACGTCTGTGCCCCAGATGCGGTCCAGGATTTCGCGGCGCGTGAAGACCAGGCCTGGCGAGCCCGCGAGGAAGTGCAGGAGCTCAAACTCCTTGCGTGGAAAGCGCAGCTCCTTCCGCCCGCCGTCGGTGTGTCGGAAGACGACATAGCGGTCACGGTCAATCACCAGGTCGTGTACTGTAAGCTGTGACGGAGATTCTTCGTGCCGTCGCACGCCGCGCAGGAGCGCTTTGGCCTGTGAGATGATGACGCCAACACTGGTGGTCTTGGGAAGGTAGCTGTCCGCCCCTACGTCCAGCCCCTTGATGTGGTGGTCGTCTCCGGGGAGAGCGGTAAGCATGAGGACAGGTATATGGCGCAGCTTCCCGTCCTTGCGAAAGGCGCGGCAGGTCTCATAGCCGTCCATACGCGGCATCAAGATGTCCAGCACCACGAGGTCAGGAGGCTGCCGGCGCGCAATATCCAGCGCTTCCCGCCCATTCAGCGCGTTCCTGGTAGCCAGCCCTGCGCGCCGGAAGTTGTACGCCAGGAGCTCCAGGATGTCGTTCTCATCATCGACGAGAAGAACGACGGGGGTGTCTTTTTCTGGCACGTCTGAAATGACCTGAGCAGATACAAGATAAACCTCTGTGCAGCAGAAGCATTCCTGCACTGTGTTACGCCAGTGTTAACAGTCTGTGCCGTGGGAGGCGCAGCGTAGTGCATGTGACAGCTTGCTAGGTGTTCTCGGGCGATCGGTGTCGCCAGTGCATACTTGACGGGTACACAATACTCGCACTTCCTTCTGGATTAGCGCACGAGCACAAGCGGCCGCACGGCTACCGTTCCACCACTGATCAGGCGGGCATATATATGTCCCGGGCGCCAAGCCCTACCCTTTGCCCACAGGTCTGTGTTTTAACGCATTCATGAGTCCACTGTTTGGTGGGGTGGCTGGGGGAATTGGCATACTGTAATGGATGGATCAAACGTTCTTACAACACGCCGTGCGCTGGCACCGGGGCAGACTTGGCTCGGAGCCCGTTCGCAGACGGGGTCTGTGAACGGGGCGCACGCGGTCCGCATCCCCGGTGGTGGGGGACGCCCTTAGTCGTCTTCATGCTCCAGCATGTCCATCACAAACGTCGCGGTGGTCAGGCGTTCCAGGCCTTTCCACAGGGTCTGGTGTCC
>JAAXGV010000133.1 GCA_012271185.1 Rhodothermales bacterium | reverse complement strand
CAAATTCTGCGGGGCAGACTCCTAGTGTCACCGCTGGGTAACAGCCGCCCTTTTGATCTCTGGGAGTCACGCAGTCCGCGCGAAACGACTCCCTGTAAATGCCGTACCTTGCTCTTGTAGACTCGTGCTTCTCATGATCGGAGAACCTACTGTCTCGGACCGCGGCCCCGCCAAGCACTTTCACGGGCGCAAGGCCATCTCGGAGGACTTCAAGAAGTTGCTCGACAAAGCCCATCATAACAAGGATGGCACGATCTTTCTGATTCAAGGAGCACCCGGAGCCGGCAAGACGGCCCTGCTGGCCGAGTGCGCAAAGCGGGCCAAGGAGAAGGGATGGAAGACCGCCCATATCTCAACGCGAGCGTTACACGACCCCTCCGCCTTGGCCAAGGACCTGGGGGTGCCCTACGAGACCCAAATCACCAAGTCCAAGTCCACCGGGTTTTCTGTGGTGTTCTCCATCGTGGGGGGCAGGAAGGCACGGGAGCGGACACAGGTGTATTCCGGAAAGGATATAGGAGATATCTTGCGTGCCGAGTCAGGGGAACGGGGTCTTCTATTGGTGCTGGATGAAGCGCAGCGGTTGGATATTGTGACAGATAACACACTCCGTGACCTTACTGGTGAAACCCTGAAGGTTATCCACAACGGTGAAATCGGGGGCCCTGTGGTGCTGTTGGCCGGGGGATTAGGCACGTCCGAGATGGTTTTTGAAGAGCTGGGCATCTCGCGCTTTGGCGGGGGGTGTCTTGTGCGTTTGGGGCGGCTCTCTGCGGCGTCTGAGCAGGCTGTGATCCGGGACTGGCTCGAGAAAGATGGTGGCGCTCAGGGAGACATGACGCTGTGGATCGAGGCCATCGCCAGGGAGTCTTACGGCTGGCCTCAACACATAATGGCCTTTGTGAGCCCCGCGACCCAGTGGCTGCGCGAGAACGGGGGTGAGTTGAGTCCCGCCGGCTTGGCGTACATGACAGGGGCGGGACAGCAGAGAAAGGAGGCGTACTACGCTGGTCGAGTAGGCGTGCTGGGAAAGAGAGCGCGGATAGCGTTGGCCCAGCTCCTGAGGCAACAGGAGGGTGAGCGGGTGCTGGACGAATGGGACATTCTGGCGGCTTTTGAGAAATACCGCATGCGAACAGCTCCTGAGGACGTGCTGGAGATAATGCTCCACAAGGGAGTGCTAGTCAAGACTCATACGGGAGATTACCGTGTGCCCATCCCCTCGATGGAGGATTGGCTGGTAGCACACTATGGTCAGCCGGATCAGGCTCTGCCGCCCCCGCAGCAGACGCTTCCTCGCTCAGGAGGGCGCGCCGGGGACCTGGAGCGGGCGCGCTTGCCTCGGCGGGACGATGGGTGGGAGCGATAGGAGCCTTGTGGAGAAACCCCGTGGCCCAAGGGCAGGACTAGAAAAGGTGACCAGTTCAGTCCCGTATGTGATGGAGAGGCACGACCATGCTGAGACACGCCAGCCCACCCGGCTTCTCGCTGAGAGCAAGGACGACAAGAATTGGTTCAATGCACTGACCAAGCATCTGTCCTTCGATGCCTTCCAGATCCACGATTACGGTGGTGTTGACCAGTTGAGGAGATTCCTGATGGGCTTCGCGAAGTTGCCAGTGTTTCCCGCAGTGACTGGCTTCAGCATAGTGCAGGATTCATAGCACCGATCCGAAAAGGATGCGTTCAAGAGCGTCGCTGATGCAATTCGGACGACTGGACTACCTGTTCCTGCAACTTGTGGAAGCAGATAGGATCACGGGTTGTTAGATGACCTCCAGGCTCACGACCTCCACGATACGCCCCCACATCCGAAAAGACACCACATCCGTGCGTTCACGCAGCACGAACCGGACGCGCAGCCCGTCCTTTTCAAATGCGGCCTCCAGCTTGCCCGGATCATACCGCTGACCATTATCCGCCACTATGCCATAGAAGCCGCCTTCCAGGTCCAGGTAACGGATTGTGCCCGTGCCGCTTGTTGTTCCCATCTCGTTCTCTGAAGCGCCCTGCGGCGCAGTGCTGTCTCCACTCTTTGTGGTCGTGCACGACCCGGCTGCCGCCAACATGCAGATGAACAGGAACAGACGTCCGATCACCATAATCTTAATCTTTCCCCGTTGCCTGCACCTTCGCCCAAGCACATCCGCCGGCCCGCATAGAGGAGCTAACGATAGTTCTGCCAGCAGTGATCCGGCGCTGCGCATTTCCATGACCGGTATGCCATCACTATAAGCACTGGCTGCCTGTAATACAGTCTCATCGCGGAGCATTTACTTGGCAGGCAGGAGTTCCTTGCAGGTGGTGTCAGCGTGCTGCGCTGCGCTCGCACGCCACGCAGATGTAATCCAGCCGCCTCCCAGGACATCGTCACCTTCATACAGAACCACTGATTGCCCGGGCGTGACCGCCTTGCGACGCTCCGCGAAAGATACGCGCAGCTCGTCTTCGCCACACTGCTGAACCAGGCATGGGGCCCCCGCATCCCTGTAGCGGATCTTTCCTGTCGCCGGACGCTCATCGCGCAAGTCTGCGTACTTCACCAGATTGATCTGGCGGGCTGTCAGGTGCCCCTTCAGCAGCTGCGCGCGATGGCCCACCGTGATGGTGTTGGTATGCGGGTCAATGGCCGTCACGTACACCGGATACCCCAGCGCAAGTCCCAGTCCGCGCCGCTGGCCAACAGTATAGAACGGGTAGCCTTTATGCCTGCCAACCTCCGTACCGTCAGCAAGGACAAAGGGACCGCCCTGCACACGCGCTTCCAGACCCGGCACATAGTCCTTCAGAAATCGACGGTAATCGTTGTCCGGGATGAAACAGATCTCATACGAGTCGGGCTTGTTCGCCACGTGTGACAGCCCGAACTCTTCCGCCATCTTGCGGATGTCCGGCTTCGTATAGCGCCCCAGCGGAAACACCGTACGGGCCAGGTGCTCCTGAGGAAGCCCCCAGAGCGCGTAGCTCTGATCCTTGTTCAAGTCCTGCCCGCGTGACACCACGTAGCGCCCTTCCGTTTCTCTCACGCGCGCGTAATGGCCTGTCGCGATACAGGCGCAGTCCAAATCATCGGCCCGCTGGAGAAGCGCATCCCACTTGATGTGCGTATTGCACAGCACGCATGGGTTGGGGGTGCGGCCGGAGAGGTACTCGCCAGCGAAACGCTCAATAACCTGGTCACCGAACTCCTTGCGAATGTCCACAACAAAGTGAGCGAAGCCATGCGTCAGGGCAACCCGCCTTGCATCGTTCATGGATTCCAGCGTACAGCAACCCACGACCTTGCCCGCCTTTGGCGCGCTGCCCGCGTAGTCCCACGTCTTCATGGTCAGGCCTACGACCTCGTAGCCCTGCTTGTGCAGGAGCACGGCAGCGACGGACGAATCCACGCCACCGCTCATGGCTACCAGTACACGCTGCTTCATGCCGCCTCAGAAGACATGCTTGGAGTATCCTCCGTCTACCGGGAGTGCCACGCCGGTTATGAACGCTGCCGGCTTGCTGGCCAGAAACGTCACCGCCGCGGCAAACTCCTCCGGTGTACCTAGGCGCCGCAGTGCAGCACCCGCTGCCCAGCCTGCCTCCACCTCCTGCGCAGTCTTCCCCGTGCGCACCTGAATATCCTCAACAAGGTGCTGCAGGCGGGCGGTCCGGGTAAAGCCTGGCAACAGCGTGTTGACCGTGATGCCATCCACCCCGACCTCTTCTGCAAGAGTCTTGGCAAAGCCCTGCACTCCGGCCCGGGCCGTGTTTGAAAGGTACAAGGTCTGAATGGGCTGCTTCGCTGCTATGGAGGTGACCATGAGTATCCGTGCATGGCGATCACGTGCCGCCGCTTCACGCAAGAACGGCAGGGCGAAGCGGCAGAGGTTGATGGTGCTGACCAGGTTAAGCTCCAGACCCGCGCGCCAGGCGGCCGTGTCAAAGTCGTCGATCAGGCCCGTTGGAGGGCCGCCGGCGTTGGTGAGCAGGATATGGAGCCCGCCAAGCGCTTCCACAGCCTGCCTTATGGCTGCTTCGGTCTGCACCTCCTCCGTAACATCACAGGGGATTGCCACCACGCGGTCCGGCAAGATGCCCCCAGCACGAACGACCTTCTCTCTCGCTGTTCGGAGCCGGTCTTTGCTGCGCGAGCAGATCGCTACCCGGCACCCTTCCCGTGCCAGCGCAGTGGCGGCCGCCAACCCAAGCCCGCTGCTGGCACCCGCTACAAATGCGCACCGGTCCTGCAAACCCAGATCCATAGAAGCAATGATTCAGCCAGTAACCCTTTAACTGCGTGCTCCCAACACCGTTCTTCGGAAAATCTTCGTTTGACATTACCTTTTTTCCGGCTGATTTTCTTTTCATTATCGGGACTGGAATAAACGCTCATGATACGCACGCGAGAAGTGTCTCCCCGGACCGCCATTACGTCGCGGCTTGCACCTGCAGCGATCGGACCGTACAGCCAGGCCATCAAGGTGGGCAATCTGCTCTTTTGCTCCGGCCAGATCGCGCTGGATCCCACCACGCAGCGGCTCATCGAGGGCGGTGTGGCGGAGCAGACCCACCGCACCCTGGAAAATATCGGCGCACTGCTCAGTGCAGCCTGTCTGGGCTATGAACACGTTGTGCAGTGCCGGATCTACCTCACGGACATCAACGAATACGCTCAGGTCAACGAGGTATACTCGAATTACTTTGATGACCAGCCGCCCTGCCGTGAGACGATGGAGGTCCAAGCCCTCCCGCGCGGCGCAGCGATTGCCATCTCCTGCATCGCTGTCAGCTAGCAGCCCGTGGGAGAAACGGAAAGCTGGCGTTCTATGACTTGGTGAAACGTCCACCCCCATAGCGGAAGCTGTACGTCCCGCCGTCTCCATTGCTTCGTTTCCCGCACCGCTGGCTACACGTGGGCCATTGGTCGTGCCTTGCCCGTCATACAGCCCGAAAAGCGCTGCCCGCGGGAAAGCAGGCCATCCACTCGAAGGCGCGGCGCTACACTGGACGCTCAAGCGAGACGACGCGCTGTACTGGTCGGCGCGCTGAGCAGGCCCGCTCTCAAGCCATTTTGGTGAGTACCAGGCAGGCCTAGTCTGCCATCACCGCATGAAAGGGCACGTGCTCGCACAGTGCTGCACGCCCTTTCAGAGAGGCCAGCTCCATCAGAAAGGAGAAGCCCTCCACCCTGGCGCCAGCGCGGTTCACGAGATCACAGCACGCTGCAGCGGTACCGCCTGTGGCGATCACATCATCGTGTATAAGTACACGCTCACCAAAGCCGATCGCATCCTTGTGCATCTCGATAGCATCCGTGCCGTATTCAAGCCCGTAGCCAACCGACAGGGTTTCGCAGGGCAGCCTGCCTTTTTTGCGAATCGGCACAAAGCCTGCTCCGAGCCGCAGTGCCAAGGACGGCCCGAGGATAAAGCCGCGGGACTCAATCGCGACCACCTTGGTGATCCCCTTCCCGGCAAAGGGCTCAGACAGGAGCGCAACCGATGCGGCCAACAAGGCCGCATCGCCCAGGATCGGCGTAATGTCTTTGAACAGTATCCCAGGCTTGGGAAAGTCCGGGATCGTTCTGACTGCCTTGCGCAGCCCGTCTGGCACCTTCATGCCTGCGTCGCTTTACTGCCGGGACCAAGGTAACGGCAACGACGCTCATGCCGGCTACCAGTCATATTTCGATGAGCGGCCCAGCAGCTCATTGAGACGCCTGCTCACGACGGTCTCCCGGATTTCGTCGCGCTCGTTCCGCTCCACAGTTGCCAGGTTGATACGCTCCTGCAGGGATTCGATCTCGCTGGCACGCATCTCCTGCTTGAGCGTGAAGATCTCGTGGAGGTGGGCCAGAAGCTGCGCCTCCAGGTCGTCCCTTGCTGAGCCTTCAGCGCTGCGGACGCGGAGCGCCAGCTGGCGCGACTTGGTCTCCATCTCAACAAGCCGCTGGCGCTGTTCACTAGTGCCGATGTGCTGCCTCAATTGGCTCAATTGGAGAGAAAGGGGTCGAACAGAATTATGCAGACTCCACAGCGCGGCAGCGGAAGCATTCTCGTACGCCCCGCGGTCATCATAGCCTGCATACCTGAATTCAGGGGCCTCCTTGCCATCCCAAAACAGCACGACCGACTCACCGTCCTTTCCGGTATAGGTAAGCACTTTCTTCTCACTGCCCAGCCTGATCACTTGAGCCTTCATCAGGCTGTCTTCGAGAACTTTCAACTTGCCCTCGCCGAGCCATAAGACATGCCCATCCTTGCCAATCTTCAGCGCCATAGTGCTGGGCTCCTCCTTGGGAGGCTCCTGGGCTGACGCAGTCCAAACGAGCGGGAGCACGAGTGCAAATACACACGCGCGAATGTATTCTTTCATGATTGTTTCCAAGTCAGGTGTTAGGTGTCAGTTGTGGTTGCTCAGAAGCTCCTGCAGGCGCTGGTCGATGATCTCATCGCGCAGCGCTTCCCGCATCTCAAGACGCTCCTGCAGAACCCTGAGCTTCTCTTCGAGCTTCTCCATCTCTCGCCGGCGGTTGTCCTGCTTGAGGGTGAATATTTCGCCTAACCGCTGGCGAAGCAGATCCATCCGCTGATTTTGTTCTTCGCCCTCAGCCATCCGTCTGATTTCAGCAGCCAGCTTTGAGGCGCCACTCTCCATGGTGAACTCCTGGGACAGTAGCCCGAACAGCTCGTTATCCTCCTGAATCTCCCCGAGGTAGCGCATCACCTCCATCCCTTGGATGGCATCGACTTCTGATGACATCGTCTTGTATGCCACTTGCATGCCTTGTGCCAGCTCGGCAACATGCTCCGAATAAAACGTGATCCGCTCAACAGTATCACCCACCTTGCCTGCCAGGGAGCCCCCGAAAGTGTGCTCGAGGCCATCCGGGGCGATCGTAAACAAAATACCGTTGAGGCTGACCAGCGGTAAGGCACCGGGCTCGGGTGCCATGGCAGTGTACTGGATGGTTACCCCGTCGAGGTCCAGCGCCTCCGGGAGCTGATCTGCAGGAATGCGCTTGCCATTGATGAAGAGTGCGTTGTTCCGGATGACAAGCTCGGTACTCTGGGCGGCCAGCGGCGGCACAAAGCCAGCGATCAGGGCCAAACACCATGCGAGCGTATGGATTCGGTGCTGCATAAATCTGCCTTTTTCGGTTATCGGGGTCTGTGTGACGCGCTGGCCGGCGTAACTCCACGCGCTGGAAGCGGGGCAGGCAGCGAGTCGATCCTGAGTATTTCCGGCTCGTCCCACTTTTCCACTGCGCTTCGCAAGGTCAGCACTTCCATATAGCTGTGCACGCTGACCAGCTG
>JAAXGV010000094.1 GCA_012271185.1 Rhodothermales bacterium | reverse complement strand
TACAGCACGATTGGGACTTGACTGCGGTCTCTGTGCCCGAGACACCATCTTGAATATGGTTCAGGCTGCCAAGCCCATAGCCGGTGATGTGCAGCGGCTTCTTGGGGAGGAGGCCACGGAGGAGAATTTTCTGTGCTAGGGAGGGTTTAAGGAACGCCCAGTCGTTGACGGCCGCCACCGGTGGAAAGACGACGCGCTCGGTTTTGCGGGCAATCTTGCGTTGAAGCGTGATACCCATGATGACCTCCCCGTTCTCGTCCTGGAAGCGCAGGCTTGACACCGGGACGCGAATCTCTGCAAACCATCCGTCTTTGTTGACCGTAGTTTTGACATCCCAATAGGTGTTAAAGTCGCCGTTGATCCAGCCGCCGCTCCGGATGCCACCTCCGCTGGCGTCGTTGAAGATCAAGGCGTCCTTGCGAATACCGGCGGGCGTGGTCGTGAAGAGCAGGGCGGTTTCGTTGTCGTTGAAAGTATCCAGGAGTATCTCAAAGTGGTCGTCCCCGCTCAGGCGGTCGCGATACAGCGTGTTGGCACGGATGCCATCAGGTTTGCTGTCATAGGCACGCAAAGCGAAGTACAGGTAATTGTCGTCATAGGCTACGAGGAACATGGTTTTTTCGGTTGCAGGCGCCCCGTTGTCCGGCTCGTACTGGGTGGGAACCCAAGGCGCCACGGCGCTCCAGGCAGGTTCATCACTGAGTCCGTCAATGGTGATTTCGCCGGTCAGCTTAGGGATCACAACGGGCATGCTCTTCTGGCCATAGGCGGCGTTGAGCATGAGGCAGGGGAGCAGTAGCAGCGCGATTCGAATCACTGAGGCAGCTTGTGCAACTGGAATTGGACCAAGATACCTTCCGTCTGTTATTATAGGACGCACTGCTTTATTCTGACGCACTTTGGTCACCAGCACGAACGGATACGCCACCAATGCCAATGAGCGTTACCACCCGTTTGCCCACCTGCGCACACACCGCCGTGTGCGTCGATACCCCTGCAATACCAGAACCAACACCTGCTGCGAGCGCTGGTAATGGCCGAGCAGTTCGGTTATTAACGATCCGCCGCCGCTTTGTGGTGCCTGTAGCGCCAGCGCAGCGTTTGTATCGCGCGGCTCCGGCACGCCTGGTCATCTGCGTTTTCAACAGGTGCTTCCAGCCTTCATCACGGGTAAGCACGTCATTCCATTGTTGAGGCCCAACGTTATCTTGCCTATGGTGTCGCCCGCCTGGGTCAGCGAAATCGGGCTTCTTCGCAACCTGCCTGCTTACGTTCTTACAGCAACCAGAGACGCAGCCATGAAGCATGCTTTACCCATACTTGTGGCCTTTGCTGCTGCGTGTGGTCCGCCGCAGTCCTATGTCCTCGACGTGTCCGCACCGAATGAAGACCGTACCATCGCAGTCGTTTCTTTTGAGCTGCCGCGCCGCGCACCCGTTGCAGCCTGGCAGGCGTACCAGGCTGATGGTGCTGTGCTGCCAGTTCAGGTGGATGAAAGCGGCGCCGGCATGGTTATCCTGACCGGAATGGCTGCTGGAGAAAACCGCGTGCTTACGCTGGTGCAGGCGGAGACGACTCGTGGCGTGTCCGTGGCTGAGCGCGCGGGAATGGTAAGTATCAGTGTGATGGGCCGACCCGTGACAGCCTACCACGCCGGCAAGCAGCCCCTGCCGCGTGAAGACATCGATACGGTTTATCACCGCAGTGGATACCTGCATCCGGTATACACGCCCAGAGGGTATATGGTCACCGACGATTATCCGCCCAGTCATACCCACCATCATGGCATATGGTCTGCATGGACGCGTACAGCCTTTATGGAGCGCAACCCCGACTTCTGGAACATGGGCAGCCGCACGGGCACGGTGGAGCACGTTGCCTTGGACAGCCTCTGGGAAGGCCCGGTGCACGGTGGTCTGAGGGCGCGTCACGTGCAGACAGATCTGTCTGGCGAGGAGGCGGTTCGCGCGCTGGATGAAGAGTGGACCGTACGTGTATACAACGCCCCAGGCATCCACTTGATAGACCTTTCCATATGGCAGACACTTGCTACTGACAGCACGCTGCATCTTCTGGAGCATCAGTACGGCGGCGTAGGGCTGCGAGGTGCCCGGGCCTGGTATGGAGCAGATAATGCCATGTTTCTGACTTCCGAAGGCCGTACGCGTGCAGACGGCCATGCGACGCGGGCGCGCTGGTGCCACATGGGCGGCACTGTCGATGGCGAGCAGATCGGTATAGCCGTCCTGGGACATCCTGACAACTACGAGGCGCCGCAGCCCATGCGAATACACCCGGACGAACCGTTCTTCAACTATGCTCCTACGCAGGCAGGAGGTTTTGCCATAAGTCCTGGCCAGACCTTCGATATGCGCTACCGCTTCGTCGTCTATGACGGGGAAGCAGACCCAGCCCTGCTTGATGCCCTCTGGCAGGACTACGCGCACCCGCTTGTCGGGACGGTGCGCCGCCGATAGTCGCTACTCCGGGAGGAACGTGACCTGCACATAACGCTCGCTCGGCCACCTGCGCTGAGGTCTTTACGGTCCGGTGAGTCTGCGGTACCGCCTGCATTGAATGCGCCGTTCGAATGGGGGCGTAAGCGAGCTCGGACGACACCTCCAGAGAATCGGGTCCTCCTCAGTCACTCGAAACACGACATGCACGGAGCGGACGTTGCCATAGAGATCCGGTCCTGGCTGTATGCCAACAGCGCTTTGTCAAGCTTTCTGGACGTGCACAACATATCCGCCGGGCTCCGCTTTTCCCAAGTTATCGAGCACCATGTAGAGCATTCGGTCATGCTGGTGGTCTACACGGATTCCTACTCGTCCCGCGAGTGGTGCCGCCGGGAGGTGATTGCAGTAAAGCGGAACGATGTTCCAATGGTTGTTGCCGATTGCCTTGACGAGGGCGACGACCGAGCGTTTCCATATCTCGGCAACGTTCCGGTGGTTCGCATGAATCCCGTGATCCGGGATCGCATTCCAAGCGTCATCGCTCGTCTCCTGGATGAGGTGCTTCGCCAGATGCTATGGAAACACGGGTGAGGGCTTTGCAGGAACGCTGCCCGCACCCTATCTTCATCAGTCGTTCCCCTGAGTTCGTCTCCTTAGCATCGCGAGGGCTGGAGCCAGATCGGCAAGGCGTCATCGTTCATCTCGATACGCCTCTGAGCAACGAGGAGAAGAACCTCCTTGGGGCGGTTTGAAGTTGTTATTATCAGGCAGCGCACAAAGGGGAACAGGATCGCATCTATATTGGGTATCCACAGTGGAGACCGGCGATGTCTCGTAGGGAATACGAGCGGCGCTTTCCCTACATGCCGGCCAGGATCATAGACAATATGATGGTTCCCGAGGTCAAGATATCGGTTGTACCATGGGAGCGGATCTGTGGTAATCCCGAGAATTTCCGCTGGCTCGTGGATGCGACGTTCCGGGACCGTGCGAAATGCAAGTACGACCTATCTAGATCAATGCGCCGGGCAAATACGTGACAAGGGGGCGCCGGTAGCGCTTGTCCACCCTGTGCAGGTGTGCCGCAGGGCCGCACATAGAACGCTTTCTGGCGGCACAGCGCTGTTCTGTGCATTCCTGCGCCTCTGTGCGGCGCACCACCACTTGCTTCGGGTAGCGAAAGCATATATCACCCGCTGCACTCCGCGGGCTTGCAACCTCCAGCCCAACACCCTCCGCGTTCCTGATGCCATATGCATCGCCCTGGTGCTTTGATCACCATCGCACAGCACGAACGGTGCGCCGCCGTTACTCCGGGAGGAGCGTGACCTGCACATAACGCTCGGTCAGCCACCTGCGGGCAGCCTCCTGAAGGTCCTCGCTGCCGAGTGAGTCAACAAGTTCGTCGTAGCGAAGGATGTCCAGCGGATCCCCGGGGCGGTCACGGTAATATGCGTTCCTCAGGGCAGCAAGCCAGAAGCCGTTGCTCTCAAGGCTGGTAGCACGGCGCTGCCGCTGCTGCTCCTGCACACGCGCCACATAGTCTGCATCCACGCCGTCACGCTTGATGGCCTCAATGGTGCCAAATACCGCCTGCGTCAGCTCCTCCACACGCTCGGGGTCGCACCCGAAGCTGACAGAGAACCGGTACCGTTCTCGCGGCCTGCGTAACGGCACGACGCTGACGCTGGCACCGTAGACCCCACCACGCTCTTCCCGCAGCTCTTCAAAGAGCATGATATCCAGCAGCATCTCGAGGGACTGCATTCGATGGCGTGCTTCACGGGAGTCCTCATAGCCGCCGTTGAAGGTGATGATGACGCGGCTCTGCGGTTCCTGGCCTTTGAACACCGTCTTGACGACCGTACCTTCAGGTGTGAGTGCACTCACGTCTCTCCATGACTCTTCACGGTCTGTGACGGGCAGCGTGCCCAAGTAGGTCTGTGCAAGCGCAGTGAGCGTGTCCGTGTCAAAGGCGCCGACAAAAATAAAAGTGAAGTCATCCATGTCCGCAAACCGGTCCCGGTATATTTCCAGTGCCCGTGACAGATCCACGGCATCCAGCTCCTCTGTCGTGATCGTTCTGGAGCGGGGATGATTCATGTAGAGCGTGGAGTTGAGTGTGTCCGAAAAAGCCGCATTCGGTGAAACACTCCGGTTCATGAGAAAGGTGCGGTTGAGGTTGATGACCGACAGAAAACTGGACGAGTCGGCACGTGGCTGCGTGACATATAGGTGGATGAGCTGGAAAAGCACTTCCAGATTCTGGGGCGACGCTGAGCCGCTGAGCGCTTCGAACAGTCCGCCAATGGAGGGGCGCACTGAGGCACGCTTGCCGATGAGTTTTTTCTGCAGCGCTGTCTGGTTAAATGTGCCAACGCCGCTGCCATCCACGATCGCAGACGCCAACGCCGCCGTGCGGTACTCGTCGTCGCCGTAAAGCGAGGTACCCCCTTCACTGAAGCTGGTAAATCGCACCTCGTCTGCCCTGAAGCCGGTCGGCTTCATGACAACGCGTACACCATTGGCAAGTGTAACCTCCGTGACACCCAAATCAGTGATGATTTCTTTACTGACGACAGGGGCGGGTGCAGGTATCTTGCCGAGCAGAGGCGCGTCCAATGCGTCGTCAACATAAGCCTCCACAGTCCTGCCGGTGTAGCGTCCGACGGTACCGGCTAGGGTATCCTCAGTGACCCAGGCCAGAGCAGGCTTGTCTGCGATGTTTGCGGTAACAACCTGCTCTGTGCTGGCCAGCGCCTGGCGCAGGAAGGCGTTGACATCATTCAGCGTGATGGTGGGCAGGAGCGCTTGCGCCAGTGCGTACCCATGAACTGCGCCTGGGATAGGAAGGTCTTGCAGGAAGTGGGCGACATAGCTGACTGCCAGCCTGCCAGAGGGCGTGTTGTCGCGCTCATTGTAAGCAAGCTCGCGGGCGCGCAGCAAGGATGTCATCTGACGCGAAAGCTCGCCGGCAGTAAACCCGTGCTGTCTGGCCCGCTCGGCCTCAACAACGAGGGTCCGCACCGCCGCAGTTATACTGTCCTCATGTGCATAGGCCTGTAGATTGAGCTGCGTCAGACCCCGGACAAGCTCTCCATAACCCGCGGCAGCGATCAGGAAAGGAGCCCGCGTCCCGTCTTGGGCAATCTCGCTGAGGCGTCGCGAAAGCATTCCGGTCGCCAGAGCCCGCACCAGTGATTCGCGGTAGTCGGCGATTGTTTCCATACCTGCCGGAGGCTGCCGCAGGCTGATCGAAACGGTCGGAAGCGACGCGTATTCCGCGTCTCTGGCGACCTTGTACAGAGTCTCCGAGCGGTGTGGCACCTCAAACGTGGGCCGTGGCACAGGATCTGCCGGCAGCGTCAAGGAGCCAAAGTGCTCCTTCACCAGGGACGCCATCGTTTCTGCGGGAAGGTCCCCAACCACCACTACAGCCATCAGGTCGGGCCGGTACCACTGCTCGTAATAGCGTCGCACTGACTCGTACGGAGCGTTCTTGATAGTAAGCGTGTCGCCAATGGGCAAGCGCTCCGCGTAACGTGATTTTCCGAGAATCACAGGCAGAACTTCATCAAGCATACGACCTTGTGCGCCACGCCGGCTTCGCCACTCTTCCAGCACGACACCGCGTTCGTTGTCGATCTCTTCATCGCTCAGTGTTGCGTAGCCGGCCCAGTCCTCAAGCACCTGGAACGCGCTGCGTACCACCTCCATGCTGTCTGTTGGAACCTGAAGCTGGTAGACCGTCTCATCAAAGCCGGTATAGGCGTTGACATCCGGGCCGACCTGCATCCCGATACGCTGCAGAAAAGCGATAAGTGACTGCTTGGGAAAACGCCGCGTTCCATTGAAGAGCATGTGCTCAACAAAGTGGGCCAGGCCGCGCTGGTCCTCATCCTCCATTACGCTGCCCGCGTTGACCGCCAGGCGCAGCTCCAGTCGCGAGGCAGGCTCGCTGTTTTCGCGGAGATAGTACGTGAGTCCATTGCTCAGACGGCCAACGGTGACGGCGCTGTCGGCCGGTATCGGGCGGTTCGTAGCCTCCTGTGCCTGGGCTGCCGGGACCAATAGCAGCAGTACCGGGATCAGGCATGCGATGCGTTGTATCTTCATGGAGTCTGGAAGAGGGTGCGGCTCCACTTGCCAAGGCAGTGGAGCCCTCTTGGTACCCTGCTGCATATGCTTGCACTGCAGCTGCGGTAATAACTGACTGGACTGCCTGAAAGTAATGAATCTTCATACCAAAGCAGAATACGATGCCATCGTGGTGGGCTCCGGCATGTCAGGTGGCTGGGCCATGAAGGAACTCTGCGAAATGGGGCTCAAGACCCTGGTCCTCGAACGGGGCCGCATGGTGGAGCACGTGGTGGATTACGTTACCGAGCACAAACGTGCATGGGAGCTACCCCACCGGGGGCGGGTACCCCCATCAGAGGCAGCGCACGACTATTACATCCAGCGCAAGACGTATGCCTTCAGCGGAACTACCCGGCACTTTTTTATGAAGGACCGGGAGTTTCCTTACGTGCAGCTTGAGCCGTATACCTGGATACAGGCCAACGTCGTGGGAGGACGCTCTCTCCTGTGGGCGCGACAGAGCTACCGGCTCAGCCCGATGGATTTTGAAGCTAACCTGCGCGACGGGCACGGTATCGACTGGCCTATCCGGTACAGTGACCTGGCGCCTTGGTACGACTACGTGGAGCGCACGATCGGGGTCAGCGGCCAGGCTGAAGGTCTCCCGCAGCTCCCGGATGGCGTCTTCCAGCCGCCGATGGCGATGAACGCTGTGGAAAAGCTGCTGAAAGCCCGGGTGGAGACAGCGTTTCCGGAGCGCACGGTAACGATAGGGCGTACAGCCACACTCACGCAGCCTATCGGGGAACGTGCGGCCTGTCACTACTGCGGGCCCTGCGAACGCGGTTGTTCGACGGGATCCTACTACAGCACGCAAAGTGTGGCGCTGCCGGCAGCCCGGGCCACAGGCAACCTGACGTTGCGGCCGCACAGCCTGGTCCACCGTGTACTCTATGATGCGCATCGCGGACGCGCCAGCGGCGTGGCGGTCATTGACACCGAGACAGGCGAAGAGCTGGTATTTCATGCACGCTTGGTCTTTCTCTGTGCCTCGTCAATGAACACGGCGCGGATCATGCTGCTTTCCACCAGTGGCCGCTTCCCGGATGGCATTGCAAACGATAGCGGCGCTCTGGGACACTACCTGATGGACCACCACTACCACGTAGGCGCGAATGCCGTCTTTGACGGGTATACAGATCGCTACTACCAGGGCAATCGTCCCAATGGGATCTATATCCCGAGGTTCCGGAACATCAGTGCCGCCACACGCCGTACGGAATATGTGCGCGGGTTTGGATTTCAGGGTTCTGCGAGTCGCCAAGGCTGGAGGCGCGGTATCAGCGAGCCCGGGTTTGGCGTGGAGTTCAAGCACAGCCTCCGCACCCCTGGGCGCTGGACAATGGGGCTGGGAGGCTTCGGGGAAACCCTGCCGCGCTATGACAACTACTGTGAGCTTGATGATGCAGTGAAGGACGCGTATGGTGTACCGGTGCTGCGGTTTCACGTCACCCGGGATGCCAATGACCTGGCCATGCGCAAGGACATGATGGCAACGGCGGCGGAGATGCTCGAAGCCACAGGAGCTGTCTCAGTGACACCTTACGACAATACGGACGATGCACCCGGCCTTGGCAATCATGAAATGGGCGCCGCCCGCATGGGGCGGGATCCCGATACCAGCGTTCTCAATGCCTACAATCAGTGCCATGCGGTGCCAAACCTGTTTGTGACCGACGGTGCCTGCATGACTTCATCGGCCTGCCAGAACCCTTCATTAACCTACATGGCACTCACGGCGCGCGCCTGCAGCTACGCTGTGGAGGCGCTGCAGAACGGCGACATCTGACCACTATGCGGCCAGGTATTATCGGTTTTGCTGTAGCTCTGGTGCTTCCTGTTATTCCAGTGAAGCCAGTGGATGCACAGCGCCTGGCGCATGTAGTTGCGGTGGATTCAGGCCTGGTGCATGGGGATGCACGGCTGCTGCTCACCGGTGCTGCAGAGCGCGTGGAGATGGCGATTCTGGGGCAGAGCCGCCAGTACAGCCGGGCACAGGCACAGCTGAGGCTTGCGCAGTTTTTCAGGGAGTATCCACCGCAGACATTTGTCTGGACTACGGAGGAAGTGGTTGCTGCGAACTGGTTTGCAACAGGCCGATACCAGGTAAGTTACGAGGAGGAGGCCACGCTTCGCATATATGCACACTGGCAGCAGCAGCACGGAGTTTGGAAGCTGTCTAAGGTGCACGTCTTTCGGTAGCTATGGCCCGACTCCACAAGGCATGGCGCAGGTGGCTCAGCCTGTGCGGGCTCGCAGTGCTCCTTGTTCTGACGTGGGGAGCGATGCAGTACCATTTGCACCACCTTGAGCGTACGGAACCGCAGGCCGTGGAGCATGTCATGCGGAACGCTGCGCGCACCGTTGCCGCGCGCTTCGATGTGATGCAGGTGGTCATGCATGAGCGTGCAGTCGCACTGGCTTCGGACACCATGTTGGCGGGCGCGCTTTCCGGTGGCCACGCCGCGTCGCTTGTTACACTGCTGTTGCGGGAGCGGCTGCCTGCCCGATGGTCAGCAACACTGTATGACGGGACGGGCAGCGTAGTGGCATGGAGTGGTGCCACGATGCCGTCTGATACCGTGCACAGTGGAAGCGGACTTCGCTGGAGCGTCGCGACCGATGGCGAGTGGCGGCAAGCCCTGGAGCTGTGGTACCCGATTCAGGATACATCAGGCGTGATTGGTCAGCTGCGGCTGGTCCAGCTCCTTTACGTTCGCACGCCGGTTCAGAACGAATATCTGAAGGATTACCATGTTGCGGACGATTGGAGCCGCATCGCGGGAATACCTGTCACAGCCTTCTTTGATGAGCAGCAGAGCCCGCAGGGGCTATACAAGCTCGTTGCACGCGACGGCACGATTGTTGGCAGCTTTGATCTGGCAAGCCTGCACCTGACACAGCTGCTGGCCAGGGTGGAGCAGCAGTACCGCAGCATCCTGTCGTTGTGGCTGACGCTGCTGCTTTGCTGGGTGCTCTGGTTTTGCTGGCGCCGCTACGCTGCAATGCGATCCTGGCGGTGGCTTGGTCTTTTTGGGTTTGCCTGGTGGGTCGCCCGGTTTGTGTTGCTGTGGATCAACGTGCCGGGACGATGGCAGACGGGCAAGGCGCCCCTTAGCCCGCTGTTTGATGCTGCGCACATGGCGTCCACACTGGGGGGCGGCCTTATGCGCTCTACCGGGGATTTCCTTATCAGCGCACTCTTTCTCCTACTGTTTGCCCTGGTGCTGCTGCGCTTTGCCTTTCACCGGTACGGAGCGACCCTGGAAGTGTGGCGACGCTTCTCACCTGGGCAGGTCGTACGCGTATTTGTCGCCATGGCACTGGGAACCGGCCTAGTGGTGCTCCTGAGTGTTGTGGCGCGCCGCGCAGTGATTGACAGCACACTCAACTATCTGTCGCGTGAGGCACTGCTTCCGGAACCACTCATACTGATAATCTTCAGCGCACTGGCTGTCACAGCCTTGTCTGTGATTCTGGTGATAGCCGCAATGGTGCGGATTGCGCTGGGGCCGGCAACGCCAGAGCGCCAGGATCATGGTAAGGAGCTTTTGCCTTACGGGGCTGCCGCGCTCGTTTGCCTGGGTGTCGTTATTGCAGTCGTTCAAGCGGGCTTTGATCTGCGGTGGCTTGTGATTATTGCGTTTCTGGGTGCTGGCACGGCAGCCGTTTTTGTGCAGGTGGGCACGAGCCTGGAGTGGCTTTCGATACGTGGCGTGCTTTTCATCACGCTGGTTGTGTCTATCCTGCTGTATCCACTCCTCCACACCGGTCTTGGCGGCCGGCGCCAGACCCGCATGGAGCATGCTGCGGTTTCATTTGATCGCGGCTATGATCCCAGTGTGGCCTTTGCCGTGCGCGACCTGCTGGAAGAGGCTCGTACGGACTCTGCCTTGGTCAGGGTGCTGTTTACCGGGAACGGTTCAGCCGTGCAGGATGCGGCTGTACTTGGCCGGCAGGGGGCGCTCCTGTCTTCGCAGGGTGCCTACGATGTGGATCTGCAAATCCTTCACGCAGGCCAGTCTGTGCCTGGTGCCGCCGTGCCGGACTCTGCACACCTGGCGGCATTTCTTCGGCATGGAGACAGCCTAGCGACGGTGGTGCGTCCAGCGCCGGATGCCGAGTCGGGACAGGCGTATGAGGGTGTGGCGCCTGTGTATGCGGCAGGTCAGCATGCAGGATGGATTGTGGCTTGGGTCGCGCCACAGGTACTCCCCGAGGATGCAAGCACACCACTGCTTCGCATCCTGCTGTCTTCCGGATACCGCGACCTGTATGCCAGCCTTTCATTGGGGTCCTTTCGGGATGGTATCCTTCGGCGCAGCAGCGGCAGGAGCTTCAGACACTATGCGCTGGACACGAAGGTTGCCGATGCGCTGCATGATGCTGCAGCAATCTGGCGCGTGGACACGCAAGGCGACCGGCAGTATGAAACGTATTACCTGCTACGCGGTGATGGCCATGTCGTAGGTGTGCGTGCCGCTACCGTGGCGATGTTCGATCACCTGTACTACCTGCTGCGCCTCATTGTGGCGGGGCTCATGGTGGGGGCGCTGTTTTATCTGGCAGGGCTTGCGTTGCGGCGTGCTTCCGGGATGCTTCCAGCGAAGCAGGTCCGGTTTCAGGACAAGATGCTGAACGCCTTTCTGGCTATGGCCATCATCGCGGTGATCCCTGTCGGTATTGTTGGCGTACGTGTGGTAACCGAAGAGAACACGAAAGCCATCCAAAGTTGGCTGCGCAACCACTTGCAGCTTGTGGAAGTGGCGCTTGCGGCAGAAGCCCGGGCGGACGAGCCTGCGTATCGGGCTCTGGAGCGGGTCAGCGTTGATTCCCTTGCGGCGCGCGTCGGTCTGGATATCAACTTGTACGAGGGGGTGCAGCTGGTGTCCTCCAGTCGCAGCCGGCTGGTTCGGGACCGGTTGACGGATATCCGCCTGCCAATCCAGGCATATCAGGCGCTGTTTCTTGACGGGTACAAGTTCACTTCTGTTCCTCAGCAGCTGGGCAGCTTCAACTACACCGCCGGATATCATGCGTTGCTGGACGAGGAGGGCAGGCCGCGATACGTGTTGTCGGTTCCGACGCTGCCAGAGCAGGAGCGGATTGACGAGGAGCGCGCCCGAACGCTTGCGTACCTCTTTGGCGCTCTGCTGGCACTCATGATACTGGTGATGATGACAGCGTCGCTCATGGCCAGTGCGCTCAGTCAGCCCATTGCCAGGCTGCAGCAGGGGCTCAGAGCAGTGGCGCAGGGAAGGTTTGAACGCCGACTGGCGATTCAGTCGCGGGATGAGGTGGGACAGCTGGTGCAGACCTTTAACGAGATGCAGCATCAGCTCGCCGAAAGCCGCAGGCAGCTGACGCAGCAGGAGCGGCAGCTCGCCTGGAGAGAGATGGCACGGCAGGTTGCGCACGAGATCAAGAATCCCCTCACGCCAATGAAGCTGTCGTTGCAGCACCTGCAGCGGTCGTTTCTGACGTACACGCAGGCGGACAGCAAGCGTTTCGCGGATCTTTTTGACCGCACCACGTCCACGCTGGTCAAGGAAATCGATTCCTTGGCACACATCGCCAATGAGTTTGCGTCGTTCGCCCGCATGCCCAGCCGTATCGTGGAGCGTCTTGACCTTGTCGAAGTCATGCGGGAAGCTGCCACGCTGATGCGCGCGGAGGCTGACGACCGCACCTTGTTTGACATGCAGCTGCCGGACGGGCCGCTGGTCGTAGAGGCCGACCGGAAAGAGCTGAAACGCATCTATATCAATCTGCTAAAGAACGCGCTGGAGGCCATGAGTGAAAAGCGCGCGGGTACGATCACTGTCAGGGCACGACGCGATGGTAACTTCGTGCATAGCGCAGTCAGTGACACAGGATGCGGCATTGCGCCGGAGTTGCGTGAGAAGATCTTTGCTCCCAGCTTCTCTACAAAGACGAGCGGGGCAGGATTGGGCCTGGCGATAGCGCGTCGCAGCATAGAGGCGCTCAATGGCACGATCGGTTTTGAGACACGCGAACCTGGTGGCACGGTATTTTACATACGGCTGCCGCTCTCCAGCTGATCCGGAAGATTTTTTTGGAATCGTACAGCGATGGTTGTATGCCAAAAGATTGTGTCGTATTATGTTTATGTGCACGTGCAGGCAAGAGGCCTGCCGTTTGACTGACCACTTACCCGGTTAAGACTTATGAAAGGACTCAGCGGATTATTCGTGCTGTTGCTTCTCTTGGGCGTCATCGGCGGCTGCGCCAGCGACCACGAGAACGGCGACTACGATGGTACTGAAGCGGTGGAGGAGGCCGAAGCGGAAGATGAGGGCATGATGGACGAAGGCGAGGAGATGGAGGGTGAAGGCGAGGA
>JAAXGV010000022.1 GCA_012271185.1 Rhodothermales bacterium | reverse complement strand
TGGCGGTACCCCTTGAATCCCCTGCCTCTGAGTTCGCAACGCTGGCCGACCGGCACGACGGCAAGCGCTTCAACAGCCCAAATGATATGGCTTACCATTCCCGTGGCAGCCTGTACTTCACGGATCCGCCGTACGGACTGGAACAGCGGATGAATGATCCTGCAAAGGAGATTGACTTCCAGGGTGTGTACCGGCTGGATACGGATGGAAAGGTGACATTGCTGGACAGCACACTGACACGCCCCAACGGCATTGCGTTTTCTCCGGATGAGCAAACGCTGTATGTGGCCAATTCCGATCCGGAGAATCCAGTCTGGGTGGCCTACGATGTTGATGCAGAGGGCTATGCAGCCAACCGGCGCGTGTTCTTTGATGCAGCACACCTTGCTGCCGAAGGCCGCCCCGGGCTCCCGGACGGGCTCAAAGTGGACATCAGCGGCAACCTCTTTGCCACTGGCCCAGGCGGTGTGCTCGTGCTTTCGCCTAACGGTGAGCACCTCGGCACGCTGAATACCGGGCAGGCAACAAGCAACTGTGCTTTCGGCGACGACGGATCGACGCTTTTCGTTACGGCTGACATGTACCTGCTCCGCATCAGGCTCAGCACCACGGGCGCGGGCTTCTGACCCTGTCCTGCATGCATCCAGGTGATTGCGTTGCCATCGCAGCCTGCCATGCCGCTCCTTGTTGCTATTTTTTTGATGAAGACAAGCTGCCTGGCTATGAACCGTGCTTATTGGAGCAGTGCTGTTATCCTGCTCATGACCGCCGCCTGCAACTCGCGCCAGGCCCAGGATCCCTATGCAACGTGGGCGGTGTATCTCGGGGATCACGCCAGCAGTCAGTACTCTTCGCTTGACCAGATCAACCGCAGGAACGTTGCCAGTCTGGAGATTGCATGGACCTATGCTGCCGGCGACGCAGACTCCACCGGTCGTACACAGATCCAGTGCAACCCCATCGTTATTGACGGGGTGCTCTATGGCGTTTCGCCCCGCGTCAAGATCTTCGCGTTGAACGCAGCGACAGGTGAGCCGCACTGGGTCTTTGACCCGTTTACAGCCGGTGCGGTCGCGGAAGGCCCCTCGATACTGCGGGGCGTGTCTTACTGGGAAGGGGATAAAGCCCACAGGCCGCGAATCCTGTTCACGGCTGGTGCACGGCTCTTTGCTGTGGACGCAGCTACGGGTCAGCCTATACAGTCTTTCGGCGACAGCGGCTCCGTAGATCTGCGAAAAGGACTCGGTCGTGATGTCACCGGCCTCTCCGTTGGTGCACGCACACCGGGCGTTATCTACAACACGCTGCTGATTCAAGGCACGAACGTATCGGAGGGACCCATGAGTGCGCCTGGGCATATCCGCGCATATGATGTGCGTAGCGGAGCTATGGAATGGATCTTCCACACCATCCCTCACCCGGGCGAACCCGGATATGACACCTGGCCGGAAGATGCCTACGAACGTGCAGGAGGAGCAAACGCTTGGACAGGCCTAAGCCTGGACAAGGAGCGAGGCATCGTGTATCTGCCCACAGGCTCGGCAGCTTTTGACTTTTGGGGCGGGAATCGAAAAGGACAGAACCTGTATGCCAACAGTCTCCTGGCACTGGATGCTGCTACCGGCAAACGCATATGGCATTACCAGACTGTTCACCACGACCTGTGGGACCGGGATCTGCCCTCGCCTCCCAATCTCGTCACGGTAGAGCGTGGCGGCGCGTCTGTTGACGCCGTGGTCATTGCCACAAAGAGCGGGTTTGTATTCGTGTTTGACCGGGAGACCGGTGAACCGCTGTTTCCCATTGAGGAGCGAAGCTTTCCCCCCAGCGACCTTCTGGGTGAAGCAACGTGGCCTACGCAGCCTATACCGCTTGCACCGCCACCCTTTGCCAGGCAGTACTTCGGCTCGGAGGATATCACGGACATCTCGCCGGAGGCCACAGCTTACGTGGCAGAGATCCTTCGCACGGTGCGTTCTGACGGACAGTTTGTGCCACCCAGCACGCAGGGCACGGTGATCTACCCCGGCTTTGACGGCGGCGCGGAATGGGGTGGCTCGGCCTACGACCCCGTCACAGGCTTGCTCTATGTCAACAGTAACGAGATGCCATGGATTCTGACCATGGTTGAGCTCAACCCGTACGATGCTGCTACGGGCAGCGGCCTCTACGCCCGGTACTGTGCCGGTTGCCACGGCAGCCAACTGGAAGGCAACACAGACCTGTCATCGCCTGCGCTAACCGGACTTGCCGACCGTTTCTCCAGACATGAGGTAGCGGATCAGGTCGCAAGGGGCAAGGGCTACATGCCGTCCTTCGGCTTCCTGAGCGCGGCAGAGGTGACCAGTATCACCAGCTTCCTCTACGGTGAGGAGGATGCGACGGTGTCCGCTGTTGACGAGCAGTCCATACAGCTTAGTACATCCTTTGCTGGCAGCCCCTACGGGCATACAGGGTACAACCGGTTCTTCGATGAGGAAGGGTATCCTGCTGTCAAGCCGCCGTGGGGCACGCTTAACGCTATTGACCTGAGTGCTGGTGAATTTGTGTGGACCGTGCCACTGGGAGAGTTTGATGAGCTTACCGCACGCGGCATCCCTGTCACGGGTACAGAGAATTACGGTGGACCTGTGGTGACAGCCGGTGGACTGCTTTTCATTGCTGCGTCAAAGGACGAGCGCTTCCGTGCCCTAGACAAGGATACCGGGGTCGTTCTGTGGGAGGTGCAGCTTCCTGCAGGTGGCTATGCCACACCAGCCACCTATCAGGTGGATGAGCGGCAGTACGTTGTCATTGCCGCAGGGGGCGGCAAGATGGGTACAAAGTCCGGCAACACATACATCGCCTTTGCCCTGCCCGGCTAGTTTTCTGCGCCGGCGCCCTGGAGGCGGCGAATACGAATGTTGCGGTACCAGACCTCGTCGCCGTGATCCTGCAGGCAGATGTGGCCGCTCTTCTCCATCCCGTAATCGGGCATGTCAATCCACTTGCTACCCGCGATCCGCTTCTTCCAGTCATCGCTCCACAGCTCATAGGATACGATCTTTTCTCCATTCATCCAGTGCTCCACATGGGCTCCGTTGACCACAATACGTACCGCGTTCCACTCGCCCACGGACCTGATGACGCGCGCTGAAGGTGCATGCATGTCGTAATTCGCACCTGCGAGACGGTCTCTGCCTTCCTGTGCATCAGGGTGGCGGTCGTCATCAAGCACCTGAAATTCCGGGCCAGTGCGCCAAGGAGTATCATGGGCCTCACTTACCCGAAACATGATTCCGCTATTGCCACCCGGAGAGATTCTCCACTCGAGCTCCAGCTCAAAGTTTTCGTATTGATCCCGTGTGACAATGTCACCGCGTTCACCATTGCCTGTGAAGTACAGCGTACCGTCTTTCATAACAGTCCATGCGCTAGGCAGGTTGTCCTTCTGATAGCCACGCCAATGATCAGCGGTCAGATCCATCCAGTCTTCGGTCGTGTCCGCTTCCGTATCAGCAGCATCGCCCGGATCCTGGCATGCGGCGAGAAGCACCAGAGCTCCCACAGCAGTGGCAGTTTCAGTTCGCATCTAGATTCGCTTTTTGGATTCGGAGCAAAATACGCAACGGCAACCAGTATTCGAACAAGAAGATCAGGCCCCGTGGTCAGTGTTCTTCAGCGTACATGCTGTCGAAGCAGCATGCGCGCTGCGGTTGCTGCACAGCATCACATACGCGCCCCATGTTGCAGCAAGCAGGGACACTATTGTCTTGTTGGGCTTTCAAGGTGTATTCTGGCTGTCGTGATTCCATTGGACAGGCCTGTCCCTGAGGAGACCTTCAACCATGCGCTGGGTGCCGCCTTGCGCGAGACGACTGCGCGATGGAGAAGGCGCAGGGATACTGTTGCGGTTGAGCGGACGGGCGTCATACGGAACCGTCCGAACCTGCGCCCGGACATCCTGATCCGTGACTCGTGGTCTCCGCCGCTGGCTATCGAGTGCTCTTTTCAGCGCAGTGATGCGCAGCGCGACGCTGCGCATCGACTGGGTCTTGTGGTCAGTCAGGGCTGGCCCATCAGGACGGCCCTGGCCGTCCATGCTCCGTCCATGTTCAGGCGCCTGTCCCTGGATGCGATGACTGAGGCCCTCCGCGCCGGGGCAGAGATCCGCTACGCGATATACCAGGCCGCAGAGAACCGGGCGGCGCCGCGGCGCTGGCCTGCGGACGGGTTCATTGCCGGTGATGTGTATGCCCTGGCGGCTCTTGTTCCGGCTGCAGCAGTACATAAGGAGGACATACAGGCGGTGGCGAAGGTAGTAGCGGGCCGGCTGGTGAGCGCCGCTGCCCTGCTGGCCGAAAGGCTTCCGGCACATCTTCAGGAGGCGCTGGTGCGGCAGGTGCACCAGCGTGCTCCGCTGACGGGACTCAGAACCCTCATGGTGCTGTGGCTGGACGCCCTGCTCATGCAGTCAGGCACGGGGATCTCACGAGCACCAGCCGAGCAGGAACGCGCGTGGCATGAGATGCTGGCGCGCGGGCAGGGGCTCGTATTCCAGCCGGCCGTGGCTGCACTGGGGGCAGCGCGTGCTTCTCATGTGCTGGCAACAGGGATGGCCCTGGAACAGATAGATTCGGCCAGGGAGCAGATAGAGCTGGCCAATCTGGGGACGCACATCAATGTGGGTGCGGAGCTGCTTCCGATCCTTTCTGAGGACCGCAAGGAGGCGGCGGCATACTATACACAGCCGGCCACGGCAGAGCTTCTGGCGCACCTGACGATCGTGTATGAGCAGCTGGAAGCCTCGGAGTGGGGCGATGCGCGCCTGTTCAGCCGGCGGCGGCTGGCGGACCTGACCTGCGGCACCGGCACGCTGCTGCGCTCCGGGTACCGCCGGATCCTGTCTTTCCATGAGCGGGCCGGCGGCACGACCGAGAGCAGTCAGGCGCTGCACCGCGTGGCTATGGAGCAGGGCCTCGCAGGGGCTGATGTGAGCCCGATCGCAGCACACCTCACGGCCTCGTCGCTGGCGGCGCTGGGCATGGGCGAACCGTGCGGAGCGTCACAGATCGGATGGGTGGACGTGGGCGGCGACCTGGGGCGTACCGGCTCACTGGAGTACTTCGATGCGGACAATGTGACCGATCTCTTTGGCACCGCAGGCGGCGTATCTGCTGGCAGCCATACTAATGGTTCATCCATCGTCGAGGTGCCGGATTACGCCTTTGACTGGATCCTGATGAACCCGCCCTACTCCCGCACACGCGGGGGACAGAGCGCTTTTGACATCGCGGGGCTGACCGAGAAGGAGCGCAAGGCGTGCCAGAAGCGGTGGGCCATGCTGGT
>JAAXGV010000114.1 GCA_012271185.1 Rhodothermales bacterium | reverse complement strand
GAAATTCCGCAGCGCAGACTCCTAGCATGAAAATGATCCGCCAGCCTCATTGAGGCTGCCCTCTTCGAACCGCTTGTCCAGGCATAACCTCCACGTGCCAGCAGAGCTGGCAGCATCCGGATACTGCCACGCAGACGACAGGTCCTAGATCAGCGGAACGAAACGAAACGTGTCAAACCGCTCCTGGCTGACCGCATCCGGCGCTGTACGCACTATACGCATCATCACCTGCTTGCTGCGGTCGCCGACGGGTATCACCAGCCGCCCGCCGCGCTTGCCTTCCTCGGGCACACGCAGTTGCCGCACCAGGCTTTCCGGAACCTCCAGTGCACCTGCGGTGACAATGATCCCGTCGAAGGGAGCGCAGGCAGACCAGCCACCTGTGCCGTCACCATGCCGCGTAACTACACGGTAGTCCAGCTCTGCCAAAATATTCCTGGCGCGCAGATGAAGCACACGATGTCGCTCAACAGAGAACACGCGCATACCCATCTCGCAAAGGATGGCAGCCTGGTAGCCACTGCCCGTTCCGATTTCCAGCACCTTGTCACCAGGAAAAAGATTGAGAAGTGTGGTCTGGTACGCTACCGTGAACGGCTGCGAAATGGTCTGCTTGAATCCGATGGGAAGTGCCGCGTCCTCATAGGCCTGGTTACGCAGTGCAGGATCAACAAAGCGTTCGCGTGCTACTGCACCCACAGCAGCCAAAACCGCGTCGTGACAAACTCCTTTGGAACGTATCACGTCGACGAGCGCTGCGCGACGCCGCAGATAGATGCGATCTGATAGCGCCATGGACTATGCTGCTGCCTCAAAGGCAGAGGAGGGCACCAACGCTTTCTGCAGTTGTGCTTGTAAGACCTCCAGCGTGAGACCTGCCGTGATCACACCCCCGCTAGCCACGGAGATGCGGCCCGTCTCCTCCGAGACGACCACCACGAAAGCGTCCGTCACCTCCGTAAGCCCAACAGCAGCCCGGTGGCGTGTTCCGTACGTGGAATCCAGTCTCATACTCTTTGACACCGGCAAGATACAGCGTGCAGCCTCAACACGACCATTGGAAACGATCACCGCACCATCGTGCAGCGGGTTCTTGGAGTAGAAGATACTGGTCAGGAGGTCCTTGCTGATCTCGGCATGCAGGCGCTGACCGGATTCGATATAGTTGCGCAGACCTTCCACACGCTGGAACACGATCAGTGCACCAATCTGTTGTTCGCTCATCTCCCGGACCGCTGATATGGTCTCGGTTATCTCCGTCTTCTGCGTAGTTGAGGCGAAGAACCGCCTGATAAAAGGGTTCTGTACGATCAGACGCAGCAGAAGCCGGATCTCAGGGGCAAAAACAATAATCGCGGCCAGAAGATACACATCGCTGAGCGCCCCAAACAGTGCAGACAGGATCTTCATATCCGTCAGCTGAACAATCAGCTGACCGACGAACAGCGCCAGCGCGCCCGCCAGGATGGATACGGCCAGTGTTCCCCGCATCACGGTGTACACCCAGTACAGCAGAAACGAAACCAGCGCGATCTCAAAGAGATCAACCAGCTGGATCGGTATGACGCCAAAGAGGCTCATCGCGCCTTGTGAACAGCAAAAATCAGTCGCAGCATCTCAATGGTCGGCCGCACATCATGCGTCCGGACCAGTCGCGCTCCCTGTATCACCGCCACGGCCGTTGCTCCCAGCGTGCCGTAGAGACGCTGATGTACAGGTGCCGGCACACCACCAGTGCCAAGCACAAGCCCTACCGTACTCTTGCGCGAGATGCCAATCATAACAGGCCGTTTCAGGCTGCAGAGCGTCCTGAGCCTTGAAAGCAGATGCAGATTCTGCTGCGGTGTCTTGCCGAAGCCAAAGCCAGGGTCAACTATCAGATCCTTTACACCAGCGCTTTCAGCGGTAAGTACCGACGACGAGAGCGATGCGCAGACAGCCCTTGCAATGTCCTCGTGCTGGTGTTCGTGGGGCATCGCACCAGGCCGTCCTACCGAGTGCATGACCACCAGCGCGGCATCGTATGCCGCGACAACATCTGCCATCTCAGGGAAGTATCGCAGACCCGTAATGTCGTTTATCATGTGTGCACCAGCCTTCAGCACGGCCTCAGCCACTGCGGGACGATACGTGTCCACGGAAATTGTGGTCTCCGGGAACAGACTGGCGATCCCCTCTACGACCGGGACCACGCGCCGCATCTCCTCTTCTGGTGGCACCACGACAGCGCCCTCTCCATAAACTGTGCCACGCGGACGCGAGGAAGCGCCTCCAATATCTATGGCGGAGGCACCCTCCTGGACCATTTCTGCGGCACGTTCCAGTGCAGCATCCACAGCCAGGTACCGGCCGCCATCAGAGAACGAGTCGGGTGTCACATTGAGTATGCCCACCACATGGGCATCAGCACTCGTGTCCAGCACCAGGCCCCGACACCTGAGGATAAGCGGATTGTGCGACTGGGTCATGCCAATCTGGAGTTTATGATGTCTGGGATCACAACCAGACCTGTACTGTTGACGGATTTCGCATTCCCATCTGTCTCGATCCGTGTCGTTAAGGCGAAAAGCCCGGCAATTCACGAAAGCGCCCGTCCAAACGCAGGCAAGGCTCCTTCGCCGCCTCTTGCGGGACGCCTCCCAAACCGAATGGGGTCGCCGGTACAACTATGCCGCCATAGCTGATCAGCAGAATGTCATTAAAGCTTATCAGCAGGCTGTGCCGCTTCACTCATACAATGATATTGCCACGGACGTGCAACGAGCCCGCAAGGGCGAAGAGAATATCCTGTGTCCCGGCCGAATACGCCACTTCGCTGTTTCCAGCGGCACCGCATCGGAAGGCAGGATCCTGCCACTCAGCCAGGAGATGGTGAGGCGCAACACGGCCTTCGGATTCGGGGTCGCCCTCCAGTACATGCGCACGACACGCAACTTCCGTGTCCTGCTTGGCCGCCAGGTCAGCATGCCTGGGCGTATCGAAGAAGATAGGCAGTATCCGGGCTCGTTCATTGGCGAGGTCAGCGGTTTTTTGCTGGAGGCTGTGCCACCGCAGTTCCGGTTCATGTATCGCAACATCCCGCGCGAGATCGCTTTCCTGCCGCACTGGCACGAGAAACTCGCCGCCGTGATCGACTACGCGCTGGACCACGACATCCGCGTGATCGCGACAGTACCCTCCTGGGCGCTGTCCATGTTCAAGATGACAATTGACTGCCACAACAGGCAGCAGGGTACCGCAGTCCGGACCGTAGGCGAAATCTGGCCTAACCTCCAGCTGTTTGTCTCAGGCGGCGTTGCACTGAGTTCCTATCGTGCAGTCCTGGAAGAGCTGATCGGACTGCCCAACATGCATTTTCTGGAGACCTACGGGGCCTCAGAAGGGTTTTTCTCCTATCAGGTGGCACTCGACGATCCGGCCATGCTGCTGCACCTCAACAACGGCATCTTCTTCGAGTTTGTACACTTTGACGAGATGTACACTTCGTCTCCGCGCCGCTACCACATTGGCGAAGTCGAGCCGAACGTTCGCTACGTACCCTACGTTACCACATGCAGCGGCCTTTGGGCTTACCCTGTTGGCGACGTACTGCGGTTCACAAGCACCCGACCGCACAAGATCGAGGTGGCCGGACGGACGAGTGAGGTGCTGGATCGCTACGGCGAAAAGGTTTTTGGCGAAGACGCACGGCAAACAATAGAGCACGCATGCCGAGAGACGGATACCCATATAGCTGAGTACCACCTTACCTCGCGCCCACCTACTGTGGATGATATGCCTCGGATAGAGTGGCTGGTGGAGTTCGCCTCACCGCCGGCCAGCCTGTCAGACTTCGCAACACTCCTGGACAGCACGTTGTGCGAGATCAACCGGCACTATCAGGTCCGGCGCCAGTCGGGTTCTTTTGCAGCCCCGCTGTTAACGCCACTGAGCTCCGGCACTTTTGCTGCATGGCTTCAGGCATCCCGCAAACATGTAAGCACACAGACCAAGATTCGGCGCATGAGTGAGGACACGACCATCGCCAACGCACTCATCGCCGTGGACCATGAGCGCTACGGAACGCCCGAAGAACGTCGCAGGGACAGCAGCGCTTCATAGCGACTTACCACGTCAGGGTGCCCGCAAATCATGAGCCTGCACGCCCGTGCACCTGTAAGGAGCTCACTGATATCCACCTCCGGACCGTGCAGATACTTGAGCGTAGCACCGGCCGCGCTGAGAAGCACCAGCCCCGGTAAGAGATCCCAAAGCCACACGCGCCCCAGAACAGCAGCCTCGGCGCTGCCCGTTGCTACAAAGCACATATGCCCGATCGTAGATCCCAGACTTCGCACCTTGCCCGGATAGTCTGGGGACAGCGTAACCTGACGGTGGAGCTTTGAAACGGAAAGCAGCAGCGATTCCTGGTGCAGCGGCGCGGGCGCTTTCATCAAAGCAGGATCTCCATTGCGGAGCACCGGCCCGCCGGGTCCCCTGGCAAAGTAATCACCCGTCGGCGGAACGTAGAAGTAGCCTGCCGTCGGAACACCATCGACAGTCAGCCCAAGTCCCACGCCCCACATGGGCAGCCCTGCCACGAAGGAGGCCGTACCATCAATGGGGTCAACGGTCCAGAGCCGACGGGTACCCTGCGGGGCTATGCGGCAGCACTCCTCCTCCGCGATGATGCCGTCGCCGGGATAGCACCGCTGAAGCCAGCAGATAAGGAACGACTGTACGGCCAGATCCGCCTCCGTCACATACGAATGTGATGCCTTCCACCTTGGCTTCACACGGCGGAAATACCGCATGGCAATCTCACCAGCCTGCGCCAGCGCTTCACGGATCTGTCCCTGCTCACCCATCTTCGTATAGCTCCTGGCGGTACAGCTCACCGCCCGTGCGTGCGCGGGGTAAACGGCTGCTGAACGCAACCTGCAAACCCCGCAATTTGTCGTGCACCATGCTAAGGTACAATCCCTGTGCGAGCGGTTCCAGGAATAGAGGCGCGGCGAAACACCTGGTGCATGCGGGTGCGTTGCCAGCGCTTGGCCATCTGCCATCACTGGTGTGCTTGAACGCTGGCTGCCCGTCGCGACTATGAGCTCAGGCATGGCCGCATCCATACCATCAAGGTAGCATAATACCCCCGTCTGGAGGAGGCAAGTCCGGCGTCCCGTACGCACGCAGATGGGTTGTGCTGATCTCAAACAACCGCCGAGTCAGATCATGCGCCACAAGAAAGCCTCGGAGCCTGCAAGTGCCGGTCTCTGCCGAGGTAATGCCGGCACAATACCCGGACATCATCGCTGGACCACTGCTGCATGAAACCGATTCACGCAGGACCAGGGGGCCCATTGCCTCATCTGAGGTAGTTCACGCCAAGGGAGCTTCCAGTTTTTCCCGCGGCAGCATGGCCTTCACTTCTTGGGTATCCAGTGCCAGCGGGTGCGTTTCTTCCTGCGACCTCTCTCGTATTTGATACTTGTGAAACCAGGCGGCGTCATGGGGAGTTCTGCTGGCTGCACAAAAATTCAACAACGCGCCTTGAAACTTTAGCCTGCCGATTCGTATCCGGCGATTCGCAGACCTGATGTTGCCCCTGAACTTACAGCTGCATGCTCGCTTTCCCCCAACTTCGGATAAACCTTTGGTCCGGACCACGCAACGTGTCCACTGCACTGATGTACGCATTCGCGCAGCGCGCGGATACCCGCGTCGTTGACGAACCGCTCTATGCACACTACCTGCGCTGCAGCGGAGCCCGGCATCCAGGCCGCGACAACATCCTGAAGGCTATGGATAATGAGGGCGAGCGCGTCGTGCAGGAGGTGCTGCTTGGCTCCTGCGATCGCCCCGTGCTCTTCGTCAAGAACATGGGACATCACCTTATAGACCTTCACTGGGGTTTCTTGCGCAAGATGAGCACGGTGTTCCTGATCCGCGATCCCAAGGAGATGCTGCCGTCCCTCATCAACCAGGTTCCCCAGCCCACGCTGGCAGATACGGCCCTGAAGCGGCAGTCTGACATCATGGACCACCTCCTGAGCCAGGGTATGAAGCCTGCTGTCCTGGACGCGCGTCAGCTGCTCTTGAACCCGCAGCAGGTGCTGTCGGAGCTGTGTACGTGCCTGGGCCTCGCCTTTGATGAAGGTATGCTCAGGTGGCCGGCTGGCCCAAGACCGGAAGAAGGCGGCTGGGCACCCCACTGGTATCACGTGATTCATACCACCACGGGGTTCCAGCCCTACAGGCCGAAGACTGCTCCGTTCCCTGCATTCCTGAAGCCGCTGCTGGAAGAATGCAAGCCCTACTATGACTATCTGTACCAGTTTGCTCTCAAAGCATAGCATTGCCCAGTTTTCACAAATGCTGCGTGCAGTAAATCCGCAGCATGACCGCCAGGGTGATCGGTGGGCGCCTGTTTCCCCGCTTGGGAGAGTAGAGTTCCATGAGGGCAGAAAGCCTATCCAAGGCAGCACGGCCTCCATCTGGTGTAACATGATCTGTTCCGGGCGAGGGGGGATATGTTGCCTTGGGTTACATCAATTCGTGAAGGTAATCATGGGGAAGGAAGCTCGGCATTGGCGACGGTTACTGTGCACATGCTGGGCGTCGAGTCGTCCGGGGGAATCTCACCCCCGGGCGCTCACAGAACCGTACGTGAGCCTCTCAACTCATACGGCTCCTCCCATGAAGCCGCTCCGGATTACAAGCCAGTGGGTAAACA
>JAAXGV010000176.1 GCA_012271185.1 Rhodothermales bacterium | reverse complement strand
TTCCTCCGTGACTTGGTAGGGTCTTGAGCGGGAAGAGTTGCTTGAGAGGCGTGGTGGGGCCGCCTTTCGGGATTCGAGACCTCATCCGCGGTATTGTCTCCCTCGAAATGTTCTCGGGAGGCTGTCACAACTGTCGTTGGCGGTTGCGGTGGCTCCCGGGCGTTTCATACTACGAAGCGGCCTCTTTTCTCACAACCTGGAGGGCACCGAACTCGCGCCAGCCAACCTACAAGGGTACGGCATGGCGCGGCAGAGCAGACAATGAAGGGTCTCATGGTGCATTATTCCCTAGGAGCCTTCGCCGACGGCCTCCGGAACAGCGACAGCAAGGCCACGGAAGCTATAGGTGCCAACAGTGTGGAGGCCAGGAGGCCACCTACCACAGTTACGGCCAGCCCGAGCCAGAATTCTCCGCTGTCCGGGAACAGGAGAAGCGGCAGCATGGCTGCCACGGACGTGAGCGTCGTTGTCCACATCGGGCGCAGCCTCTCACGCACCGCTAGGCGGGCCAAAAGCCCGGAGGATGTCGTCGGACGTACTTGCCTCAACCGGCGATACCTGTCTGTCAGCAGAATGCTGTCGTTTACAGCAATGCCAACCAAAAGCACCGTCCCTATGAATGCTCCTTCTGCAAAATTGGCCCCTAACCACATGAATCCCAAGCTTACGCCGATGCCTGCCATCGGCACGCTCAGCATGACCACCAGGGGAAGACGCCACGACTCGAATATGGCGGCCGTAATCAGAAAAACAAGAAAGATGGCTCCCATGAAGACAAAGGCGAAGTCCTGCTTTACGTCCTCCTCGAAGAATTGGTACCGGCCCCTCTCTAGTCTGTATCCAGCAGGAACGGAGAAACTCTCTACCGCCTCCCTCACGAAGTTTCTGGCCATCTGGTAGGGCCCTCTGTAATCAATCCTGATATAGCGCCGGTATTGCTGATTCAGCCGCTCAATGCCCGCCGGTGTCTCCACGATGGAATAGTCTGCGAGGCCGGCAAGTCGTAACATCGTGCTGTCACCCACCGTCAGGGGGCGGTCAATAACGCGATCCACGTCCATCCTGTCCGCCTGCTCTACAATCAGGCGTACAGGAAGCCGAGTCTCGCGCTCAATGTCAGCGTACAGCATAGGATACGTGGTGGCAAATACAGGGCGCATCCTGCCGGCCAGCCACTGTGCGTCCGCCCCGGTGCGGGCCTGGGCGTCTTCGTCCCAGCGAAAGCTCAGTACCTGGCGTGTCTGGTCCCCCATCCAGCCAAACCGCCCTGCGTTGGTGTTGACACTGATGACACGTCGGCTTCGCCGCTGCATGAATCGGGCAAACCTTTCGCTCAGATCTGCCAGGTCCTCGTAGTTGGGGCCATAGGCCATCACCAGTTCGCCGCCACTGGAATATCCTAACCCACTGGAGTATCCATCTGGTACCAGCCCGTACACGCTCACGTAGAGGCCGCCGACAAGAAGCGCCTGTCCAATAAGGCGCTCACGCATGCGAAAGGGCTCAAAGGTTAAGAGGGCCTCATCGTTGAAAAGCACGCGCATGGAGGCAGTCTGGGCAGGCTCCGATATCCTGACAATGGTGCGCTTTACCGACGGAGAGGCCAGGGCTATCATTTCGAAGCGATCCATGAGCGAATCGGCCCGCTCAATCGGACTGCCCGGCGGAAACGCAAGGTGTACGTATACCGCTGGGCGTACATCGTAATTCCAGGCCTGGCCAAAGGTCGCAGTCTGGAAAAACGGCCGCAACACACCTCCAAGGGCCGGATCCAGCACCTTGCGGGCCCTTCGCACACCGTCCGCTCCCATGGTTGCGTCGTACAATGTGGCCAAGCGTGCAACGGGCTCGGGCACAGGATCCCTGCGCGACTCTATGGCAATTTCGGTGGGCAGCACCCAGAGTGGCAGCCCCAAAAGCAGAAGCAGCACCACGAGTGACAGTCTAGGAAAGCGTGCTGCCCAGAAGTACGGAAGCGACGCCAGTCGCCTCAGGATTCTACGGCGCAGCGGCTCTACATCCCGCGGCAAGAAGCGCCCCAGGACGGGTACCAGGAGTGCTGCACTAACCAGCGAAAACAGGAGCGTCAGGCTTACCAATACACCAAAGGGCAGGAACAATGCACGCAACTCACCGCTGAGATAGATCAGTGGCAACATCACAGCCATCGTGCTCAGCGTGCCCCCCAGAAGTGGCAACCACACTGCCCCGAGGGTGGCTCGCGTTACTGCTGCTGCCAGAGTGATCCCGCGCAGCCCGGCCTTGACAAACCTGGGACGCTGGAGGACCAGTTGCTCTACGACTACCGCGCAATTGTCGACGAGGAGTCCGAACACCAGAACCAGTCCGGCGATTGTGATAAGGTTCAACGTCAGTCCCAGAGTACCGAGCAAGGCCAAGCCCAGAGCCAGGGCCACTGCCACGCTATAGAGCACTACCAGAGCGGCCCGAACGCTCTTGAGCATGAACAGCAGCACGAGGATGACCAGTACGAGGCCCAGCCCACCACGCCACACAAGGTCACGCAGCTGCTCTCGCACCTCTTCGGTGCGATCATCCGCCACGATAATGCGCCCACCTTCCGGCAGGGAGCCGCGCAGCTCTTCCACTCGGTCGTGAACCGCCTCGGCTACCTGTATCATGTGGCTACCGCGCGCCCGCTCCAGTTCAAGCGTTACTACCGACTGTCCATCGATCCGACTGATTGTCCGACGCGGCGCACGCCCAAGCGTAAGCGTCGCTACGTCGTCCATGTGCACAGGAGGCCTGTTTCCAGAGGCATCGTTCACAACGAGCTTGCTGATCCGCGCAACGCGCTCCTCTGCTGGCTTCATCAGCAGCACGTCGCGTCCCTGCCCGCGCAGGCTGCCGTACACGTCGTCCCGCATTGCTTCGTAGAGGCGCTGGCGCACGAATTCCGGCTCGATACCGTATCCTACCAGACGATCCGAACTGAGTGCGATCAGGAGCTCACGCTGAGAGCCTCCTTCCACCTCGACGTTTGCTATGCCGGGAAGGCTGCTCAGCGCGGGGGCGAGGCGCTCTTCTGCGAGGCGGCGCAGTTCGTCCGGCGTCATAGGACCGACGACCTGCAGCGTGATGAAGCCCAATTCGTCCCTGAGTGCGGTAGGCACCTTCTTCGTAAGACGAGGCTGTACCCTGTCGGGCAGCACGCCGCGCAGCAGCGTCAGACGCTCGTTGACCTGCGTTACGTACGCTCCTAGGTCATAGCCTTCGGCCACGCTGAGCACAATGCCGGCTGAACCGGGTTCGGAGCTGCTCTCTACCTTGGCGGTGCCGGGCACGGTCTGTACGCTGCGCTCGATTGGCGCAGTGACATACCGTTCCACTTGCCGGGGAGACGCACCAGGCCATTGGACAGCAATCCGCACCTCCGGCAATTCGACCATCGGTGCCCACTCCAAGGGCACGTTGATGGCTGCCCACGCCCCGGCTGCCAGCAGCGCTACGGACCAGGCAAAAACAGCGATCGGCCGCTTCAGCCAAGCTGTAAGCCAGTAGGACTCATGCGGTGAGTGGTCGTCACAGGACAATTGATCAGGCGGATCCACGCGGAGCAAACTGGTACTGCAACTGCCGGCGGAAGGGTTGCCACTACTTAGCAGAAGCTTCTCCGGTTCCCCGGTGCAGGCGGCGAAGATGCAGCTCAAGTTTCCGTAACGCGACCCGAATAGAGAGGCAATGAACCGAGCTACACCCTCCTCGAGGGACGAAGACCTGCCCCCCGTCCGCAACAATATCTCGGGAAAGCAGCATGCGAATAGCCGTGTAAACCGCGCCCTTGTTCACGCAATGGAGACCTGTATCGTGCCACCTTAAAGAGGCAGCACGTGCCTCACAGGAGCAGCGCTGTTTTGCTTGTTCTCCACCAAATTTTACCGCCGATGGGCCCCAGTCTCACCGACCCCCCTCCTCATCACGTCAAGGCGCTGTCTTGCACAACATCACCCCGCCTCGTCGCCTCTTGCTCCGCGCACCGGCTATATGCCGGAAAACCTAATTCTTTCACGGACTGCCACAGAAACAAATTGTGTGCACCTCCTTTTCGAGGGGGAGCCCTTTCGCCCATTTTCCTTCGCCGAGACATGGAACGCTCATCGAGAAGACGGCGCGCACGTCCGCGTGCCTGGCAGGTAGCAGGGGTGCTGCTTGCCGTCTCGGTCGCAGCGCTGCTGGTATATGCATTCTGGCCAACCCTTACCGGCGAGGATCTGGACGGAGCACGAGAGATGGGAGAGGAAGTCTCTGATGCTAGCACGGTCATTGAAGTGATTGTAGTCAAGCCGTCGGATTTTCCGCTTCGGGCGGAAGCCATTGGCCACATGGCCCCCTGGCGGCGCGCCGAGATCAGCGCAGAAGCTGATGGCGTCATCCTGGAGCGCCCCATTGAAGAGGGGCAGCGAGTGAGACAGGGGGCGCTTCTTCTTCGGCTGGACGACCGCGATGAGCAAATCGAATTCCTCGACGCGGAGGCTGCCGTGTTCAAGGCACGTGCGGAATATGCTGTCAATACCAGTAATAGCGAGACCCTCACCCCCGGTGACACCACACAATTGGCGTCGGCCCGGAGCGCTCTTGCTCAAGCCGAAGCGGACTTTGACGCGGGTACCCTCACGCAATCAGCACTGCGAGATATCCGGCGCAGGTTCGAAACGCAGGTGGCTCTCGCTGGCATGCAGCGAAGTGACATACAGGCAGCCACGTACGGCCTTACGCAAGCGGAGCAACAGCTTGAACGTGCTCGCCTGGCCTTAAGCAGGACGCGCATCACGGCACCGTTTGCAGGCCGCGTAGCGGATCTCGAAGTCGAGGTAGGACAGCGAATCGGCCCGGGCCAGAAGGTGTTGACACTCCTTGAAGACCACCGGATGAAAGTAGCCGTAAACGTCTTGGAGGCCGACATCGTGCACATGTCCGTTGGCGCGTCGGCGCAGGTACGCGTACCGGTACTCGACAATGCGGTTTTCACCGGAACGATCTATGCAGTCAATCCCAGCGTCGATACCAAGACCGGCACTGGCCGCGTTACCGTGACGCTGCCGAACCCGCGAGGGCAACTGGTGGCAGGACTGTACGCCGATATTGCCCTGGAAACGCAACGCCTGGAGGAACGCCTCGTGGTTCCCGCCAATGCCTGGCTGCTGAGGAATGGGCGTGATCTTGTATTTCGCGTAGTTGAAGGAAAGGCGTACTGGACCTACGTCACTATCGGCGAGCGGTCCGGTGATTTTGTAGACGTCCTGGATGGACTGACTGCCGGGGACACGGTTGCTGTACAGGGGCATTATGCACTGGCGCACGACACACCCGTTCAGATTGCGCGCGTACTCGAGCAGGAAATCCACTAGCCCGAGGCAGCTGTACACAGAAGGCAGCAATGGTACCGGTCATATCGTTCTGTCTCCGCCGCCCAGTTGCCGTAGCAGCTTTTTACACACTGCTCATAGTACTTGCCACCGTTGCGTACCTGCGCCTACCGGTAGCTCTCCTTCCAGACCTGCGATATCCCGGCCTTTCGGTATGGACCGCTTACCCCGACGTTCCGCCGGAGCGCGTTGAGCGAGCCGTCACGGAGCGCATAGAAGAAGCCGTTGCAGGCACTTCTGGACTGTTGCGTGTCACGTCCCGGACACTCCTCGGAGGCAGTCTGGTCCACTTAGATTTCGGGTGGAACGCTGATATGAATCTAGCGCTGCTGGACGTCCGAGAACAACTCGACCGTCTGGGGGCCTCCCTGCCCGACGAGGCCGAGCGTCCTGTCGTTCTGCACCTTGATCCCGGAGAGCGCCCAATCATGATGGTGGCGCTCCAGAGACCCTCGACAGGCCGCGTACATGGTGTACCCGGCACAGAGGATCCTGTAGACCTCGTTGAGCTCAAAACGGTTGGCCGGGAAATCATAGCCCGGCGTCTGGAGCAACTCCAAGACGTGGCACTCGTGAGGGTGACCGGTGGCTTCGAACGTCGCATTGACATACTGGTCCAACCAGCACAACTGGCTGCCTATGAGATTAGTCTGGACAGGATAACCAGCGCGCTGCGGTCAGCCAACGTTGCACTGCCGGGTGGCGTAATCCGTCGTGGCCCTTTCCGCTACGCAGTCGAAATCAGCGGTGAGTTCACCGGTATTGATGACATTGCCGCCACTGTAATCACAAAAGGCACCGACACGCCGGTACGCCTGCGCGACGTGGCTGTGGTGCGCGAAGGCGTGGAGGAACGACGGGGCCTGGTCCGCCTGGACGGTGCCGAGACCCTGTTACTCCTCGTCGAAAGGCGACCAGATGCCAATATCGTTCGTGCCGCAGACGAAGTCCGCCGCGTGCTGGGTGAGCTGGAGGAGGAGCTCACTGGTGTCAGTCTCCGTGTAGTGGTCGACGAGAGTACTTTTGTCGAAGATGCCATAGCGGGCGTAACGCAGGCCGTCTTGCTGGGAAGCCTTCTGGCCATCGCCGTCCTTTTCATATTCCTCCGCAGCCCCCACGCTCTTTTCGCAGCAGCCATCGCTGTGCCGCTTTCACTTGGCGTTACTCTCGTTCTCTTTGAACCGCTGGATGTAACATTCAACCTGATATCGCTCAGCGGGCTGGCTCTCGGAGTAGGCATGCTCGTCGACAATGCCATAGTCGTGATCGAGAACATTGCCCGACTGCGGCAGGTGGGCCAGACGCCCCTAGAAGCTGTACGCAACGGCACCGCGGAGGTGGCGGGAGCTATTACGGCGAGTACGCTGACCACGATTGCTGTCTTTTTGCCCATCACGCTGGTCGAGGGTCTGGCGGGACGCCTCTTCCGTGACCAGTCCCTAGCCGTAGTGTGCTCCCTGCTAGCCTCGCTTCTGGTTGCGATGACAGCGGTACCACTCGTTGCGTCGCGGGAGCGGAAAAGGAAGTCTCTGGGCAGCCGTACCTTGCCGAGATTGTATGTTCTCTATGAACGATGGCTTTCGTGGAGCCTAGACCATCGGGCACCGGTCCTGGGAGTGTGTGCCGCTGTGCTTATCGGAGCGGGATTCCTGATATGGTACCACCCGCGCGAAGTCATTCCCGTTACGGACCAGGGGCGCATTGAAGCCCGGATCACGCTGCCAACGGATGCCGGGCTGCCGCTGGTGAGCGCGCGCACAGAGGCCGTTGAGAAAGAGGTTGTCCGCCAGGGCTTGGCTGGACACATTGTAGCCGACCTCGGCGAACGCGACGAAGCCCGTCTTGATCTTGATCCGCGCCCTCCGTACGAGGGAGATATCATAGTCCTACTGCCCCGTGACGTGCCCGCACCGCGCGCCATCGTGGCCGTCCGTGCACTTGCCTTACCGGACGACGTGGAGCTCCAGGTGCAGCGCGTGGAAACCCAGCTCGAGACGCTCCTCTCGCCAAGCGAGGCCGACATCCTGATTGACCTCGTGAGTGAGGATCGAAGTGTGGCCGACGCCGTGGTACCGCAGGTCATGGAGCTTTTGGGTACGCGCCCGGAGCTTGCAAATTTGCAGCGATCAGATGCCGCTTCTGTCCCTACCTACAGCCTGGAATTCCAGAGGGACGAGATGAATCGATTCGGGGTCGATCCGGCCACGCTGACGTCCTACCTAGAGGCCGGCACACGGGGGCGCCATGCCACGGAGTTGCGGACTGTCAACGAAGAAATTCCTGTTGTTCTTCGGTCTCGGCACATCGATTCGATGGAGCGCCTCCTGGCCGAGCGCATCCCGACGCGTAGCGGGCTGATGCCGCTGGGTTCTTTCGTTACGGCTACGGCGGTGGCCGTACCTGCCGCGCTGATTCGCTCTGAGCAAGCCTCCGTGATTCGTCTGACCGCCGACGTTGCCCAAGGGTCAGATCTGCGAGAGGCCATAGCTGCGATCAAGCAGAGCCTTACCCCAACGCTGCTACCTGCTAGCGTTCGGGCACACGTTGGCGGTGCCGCGGAGGTCTTTCAGACAAGCCTACGGGCCGTGGGCCTGAGCCTGCTTCTGAGCCTGCTGCTCGTCTACCTGATCCTATCGGCCCAGTTTGAAAGCCTGTTCCAGCCGCTGATAATTCTCACCGCGGTGCCGCTGGCCATAGCGGGTGTGTCCTTTGTGCTGGCCCTCACGGGGCAGACCATTAACCTAATGAGCATGATGGGATGTGTAGTACTTGTTGGAATTGTGGTCAATGATGCAATCATTAAAGTGGACTTTATCAATCAGCGGCGGGCAGCCGGCATGCCGGTCCGCGAGTCGATCTTAGCTGCGGGGCGGGACCGCGTGCGCCCCATCCTGATGACCACGATTACGACCGTGTTGGGGCTGTTGCCGTTGGCTCTGGGCTTCGGGCAGGGAGCTGAGCTGCGTGCCCCGCTGGCCATTGCGATCGTAGGCGGTCTAACCAGTGCCTCGGTGCTGACACTGTTTATTGTACCGGTGCTCTACAGCCTTGGTGTGCGGCGCTGGTAAAGCCACAACAAATCCAGTGTCCCTGGAGAGACATCGAGCCTGCACAGCATCCTGAATGTTGTGTGTCTTCAATTCTGCCACCAGGGCAGGTGAGTCATGATCCCGCGGGCCCGCATGCCAGAAACGACAACCATGTGCAGCGGTGACATTGGTGCGCGAAATAATTTGAGGTAAGCAATCCTCGGATGTTCAATAGCAGAGCAGGCAACTGTAAAACACAGGATTGTAGACTCGATCCGTACCCGGGGGCATTTTGGTTCGTCATTGGCGGCGGGAATTCCCTGAGAAGGCCTCCCGATTCTCGTTTGTAGGGGATTCATTGGTGTATCCATCCGTGAGGAGGCTCAGGCAGATGCGTTCGGCATTTCGGTTCAGACAAGGGCTTTGGGTCGCAAGCATCGGATCAACGCCCACGGAGCGAGGGGCGGCCTCGCTCATGGCGTAACGCTCCATGAGCACGCCAAAAGGCTCATCGTCGAACAGCTTTCCGATAGCAAGCATGTTGGCGCAGGTCACGGGCGAGCACACCTTCCTGGAGCCAGCGGAGGAAATAGCACTGAGGTTGTACGTGACGAGTCAGGCCAGCATGAGGCACTCGCCCTTGGGCTCCAGATCGGGGAATTATACAGCAGAGTTGATATTGCTATCCTTACTTTGGTTTTCTCAACGATCTCTTGAGTAGTATTCATGCAGCTTCGATTATACTCAATCCACCATAGCGTGCGTGGGTTCGGACTCGGAATGGTGTCCCAGCCCACCACTATGTGCTTGTTCTTGTGCTCTTCCGAGCATTCATATTTCGCTTATTTATGGCCACTGCACGCTTCGTTTTCGTCAGGAAGCCATCTAGCCGTTACGCTTAGTCAATACCCACAGGAGAAAGCAGCTGGAGTGCTCGTTTGTTGTTTCCATGCACGGAGGGTTCGTGGCACCAGAGCATCCGTAGTGTGTCGATCGTCTGTGTCGCCTCATCATGAAGTCCGAGCATCTTGAGCACAATCGTGTCTATCTGTCGGCGAATGCCGTCCGCATGGGCTTGGCACGCTGGCAGTAGGACACGACTCTTTACACGGTCAAATGCTGCAGCAGTATAGTGCAGCCCCTCTTCAGAGAGTTGACCCAATTGTGGGCACGGCATCTTTTTCACTGCGCCAATTTGTGTCGTCGATCGCCCCAGCTGTGTCCGCTGCCCTCTCGTCCAGTGGACAAGCATGCCCAAGGTCGAGTTGGCCCACAGTGCAAAAGCTTTCCGCACTCGCGTGTCCTCATGCCCCAATGACACCCAGGCGCGGCCACCCAGCACAGCATGGGCTGTAGTGGCCGATAGCAGCTTTTGGGACGTCCAGCGCATGTTCCGGGCATACAACAGCGTACTGCGATACGTGCGCATCGCTTTCCGCTGTTTTGCGGATCCAACACCTTTAGGGAAACTGCCCTTGTGCGTAGGTAGCACTTCCAGTGCCCGCTGCCTACCACTGTCTGCGGCCCATAACGATCGGTCCTGCCCGATGGCGTCCATATGTCCACGCACGGGATGCATGGCAAAGGCGCCGCGTGGGGAAGTGGCTGTAGCCAAATGGCCAATCATATCATGCGTTGGTCCAACTTCAAACACCTCGCCGATGGTAGCCATAGGCACACCCAGTGGCTGGGCATAGGCAGCAAACGCCAACTCGCCTCGACTCAAGTCCATACCGGCACGCACCAAGTCCGGACGCAGGGCCCCCACTGGACTCCATGGAGCACCAGTTCCCTCGGTCTGCAAGACACACAGCTGCCCAATCTCATCCTGGCCCACCCGTATCGGATACGACGTACCATGAGTAGCTGTGCTACTTGCGCTGCACACCGCACGGGCTATTTCACCTGCTTCGCCCATGCGCGTGGGAGGACGCTGCAGGGTTACACAGTGGATCGTTCCACCCCGTGTGCTTTGGCCCCTTTTGCGCGTGCCTACCAACAGCATTTCCTCCATGTATGTGTCCGCAGAAAAAGCATCTTTCCCCAGTGCTTGTCCGGCGGCCACCGCGATAGCCATCACATCATCGAAGTCCCGCTCTATCATCTGCCGTGTCTTCACCCAAGAATCTGCCAAGGCTGCCGTAAGCGGCAACACAAATCCAATCCGACCCCCACGCTTAACCTTCCGACGTGCCAACGCCAAAAACGATGCAGCCATGCCGGCTTGATTACTGCATGGCTCTGACCGAACGAGATTTCTCCACCTTTTCTGGCAAGCCTTTCGCTCCTCTCGTGTCAGCCCCGCAATATCAAATACGCTCTGCCCCCCGCGTGTGCGCGAATACGGTGGATTCATCAGCATCCAGTCAAAAGAATGATCTGGCACCCCGATAATGGACGCACCTTCCTCGTGGCTGCCTGATGACACGCCACCCACGGCTCCAAAAAGATCTTGTATGTTGTCTACATCAAAGTACTCCAGCGAACCTGTCCACCCCTCTGTACCTCCTACATCTATCCACCCGATCTGCGATTCTCCGTATGGCTCGCCCCTACCCAATCCCGCCAACGATGACGACGTGAGGTGCGCCGCTATCGGACTGATATCCGCCCCCACAAGCCCACATTCCATCGCCACACGATGAAGTTCATTGCAGCTCTGCTCTGTGCCTCCCGCGCGCTCGTGAAACGCTGCCGCACGACGGTATCCCGCGCGCAGTAGCGTACCCGTGCCACAGGTCAAATCTGCCAGCCTTCTTCGGGCAAACAACCGCGCGTCAGCCCATTCCGACGCATCAAGCTGCTCATACTGAATCGTGAGATAAGCCAGAAGCTCCGCCGTGGACGGTTGCGTATAGTACGCCGCCGCCTCTTTACGATCATCAGACAGAATAGGGAACAACTCCGCACCCACATTGATGTGCAGGCCGAGGTTGGCAATTTCTATGCGCTCCCGGGCCTTGTCTATCTGATCCAGTGCTCGTGCTGCTGCCAATGAATGGGACTCGCTGGCCTCTCTCAGCGAAGCAACAGCCGGCGCAAATATCGGCCTCCAGTTCCGCGCCAGTATCTTCTCCCAAATCCGAACCTGTTCGGATGGCACGAAGCCACCTGTGACAGACCTCCGACTCATCGAGGTACCAGCAACCCCATGCTTATGCAAAAAGGATTGCGTAAGCGCGGCATCGAGCCATAGTACCATGATGGTCCGCAATCCTGTTAGCGGTGACCGCTGATACACTTGGTGTACAAAGTGCTCTTGGATATGCGCTGGAAGGTCCCTCACAAGATGGTTAGCAGCACTCTCCAGTAGGGAGGCCACCTCCTCGGCTACCTGTGCTATATCTTCCTTGCGCAGTGCCGCTGCCGGCACAAGCGCAGCGAGATCGTAGACAGTCCCAGATATGAAGCCGCGCCTAGGCCACCGTCTTGCTCGCGACACGAGAGACGCCTCTGCCGGCAGTTGATAGACCGCATAACGTATGATCTCTCCCGCACCCAGGACCTGTTCCATCGCATCCTGAGACATGCTCCGGAACACTTCTGGTACATGAACGGCCAATGCTGTCTTGATCGCCCATCCCCCATCCTGCGCCACAAGACCCAGCCTACCTTTCGCATCCCTTTCTGCATCCCGCTCCTGAAACGAACACTCGATCACAAGGGGCGGAGACCAAAAATCATGTATTAAGAGGTCTGGGCGTAAATGCGGCCTGCCCGCTATAACTCCCGTCCTTTCAACAGTGATCGTATCCGCACGACTCTTCCAACGCACCGTCGTCTTACGTAATGCCTTCCCCAGCGCCTGATTGAACGTCTCCTCTATCGCACGACTCATCGGCATTCCATACCGGTAAGCAAGTGTTGCTCCAGCCAAGGTAAGCCATCATTATCTATCCTGTACAAAGTTACCCCCGCAAAGTGAGGAATTCGCTCACTGAGTGCTTAACAGTTTCGTGCTGAATGCCCATCATTTTCCTGTGGGCTGCCTCCTCGTCCGGTATGCGTTGCGTCAACTCCAAAAGCGTGATCCCTTTCTATGTGAGCGACCTGGTGAGCCATGTCCCCGTCCAACTCAGCTATATAATTTCCCCAGATCGTCCCGAGGCCTGGCTAACCGCGCATCGCCTCAGTCCGGCTCACCGCGGTGCCGAAGACTATCACAGCACTCTGACCTGCGCTCTTCCTTCGTATCCGAAGTGTATAGTAGTTGAGATTCGGACGAGGCGATCAGGGGGTAGACTTCACGCGGAGATTCAGGCTGAATCGGACTATCAAAGGCGGCCTACTGATAGCTGACGCCGAGCAGTTTGAAGGCCAGCTTTTGCGTCGGGGTCAGCGCGCCGAGCACGACCTGACGCGTCTTGCCTGACGTCTCTTCGAGGTGGGCCTTGGTTAGGATCGACAAGTGGTCCATCAAGCACTTGAAGCTCATCGCTCTCGTGCCGTATTGCGTCGTCTTCGTCGCCACTTTCTTGCGCGTGGCCGCTGATCGCTCAGCCGGGGCGACGATACTGTCGCGTGTCACGCCGTCTGGATCCTCTTCGGCAAACAGCAGCGGGGCCAGTCGGGCCTTCATGTGCCACAAAACGTATCCGGCCAACATACAGATGAAAAAGTGGGTCTCGATGCGCCGTCTGGTAAAGTAGTGGATCGGATGCACCTCCAGGTCGACCGTCTTCAGTTGCCGGAAGGCCTGCACCACTTTGTAGAGCTGCTTGTACTGACCTACGACCGTCTCGGCCGACATATCCGGCTTCGGCACAGCGGTCCGAATCGCGTACAGCCCGTCCAAACGGGCCTGCTCCTGCAGAACTGCCACCTTGCGTGCGTAGGTGAACGTGGTCTCTGTGATCGTGATGTCGAAGTACTTCTTTGTCTTGTGCC
>JAAXGV010000012.1 GCA_012271185.1 Rhodothermales bacterium | reverse complement strand
GTGGTCAGTGTCATGGACCGGGAGGCCGACTGTTTTGCGTTGTATGAGGCCCAGCGCACGGCGGGGCGGGTGGACCTTTTGGTGCGGGCCCGCCATGACCGGCATCTGGCCGGTGGCGGGCGGCTGTATGACCGGCTCAGCAGTGGTCCGCCGGCCCGGGAGATTCTGGTGGAGCTCCGCCGGTTATCGGCGCGTAGGAAGGTTCAGGGGCGGTCTCATCGGACAGCTCGGGTGGAGGTTCGCTTCCAGTGCCTCACGTTGCAGTCTCCGCATAAGGGGCAACCGCCCTTGTCGCTGTATGGGGTGCACGCGGTGGAGCCGAACCCGCCGAAAGGGGTTAAGGGCCTCTCCTGGTATCTGTTGACCAGTATCCCGGTGTCTACGGCCGACGAGGCGCTGACGGTATTGGGGTACTATGTGCGCCGCTGGCGGGTAGCGGCGTTTTTCCGTGTCCTCAAGAGTGGGTGCCAGGTGGAACGTCTGTCATTGCGGACCGCCCAGCGTCTGGGGCGGGCCACCGCCCTCTATTGTGTGATCTCCTGGCGCCTCATGGTGCTGACTCTGTTGGGGCGCGCCGTGCCGGCGCTGCCGGCGGAGGTGTTTTTCACCGAGGTGGCGTTGCGTTTTTTGACGCGCTATGCGAAGAAATACGGCAGGCCTCCCCCCACCACGCTGGAGGCCGCCGTCAGGGAGGTGGCTGTACTGGACGGATACCTGAACCGGAGCCGGGATGGCCCACCCGGACACCAGACCCTGTGGAAAGGCCTGGAACGCCTGACCACCGCGACGTTTGTGATGGACATGCTGGAGCATGAAGACGACTAAGGACATCCCCCGCCACCGGGGATGCGGACCGCGTGCGCCCTGCTCACAGACCGGGTCTGTGAGCAGGGCTCCGAGCCAAAGCCCACCCCGGTGCCAGCGCACGGCGTGTTATAAGCACGTCAGACCCATCCATTACAGTGATGCCAATTCCCCCAGATGCCCCACCAAACAGTGGACTCATGAATGCGTCAAAACACAGACCTGTGGGCAAAGGATAGGGCTTGGCCCCTATTTTAGCCGATTATAGGTTCCAAGTGGGGAATATAAGCTGCTGATTTTTTCCGCTGCGCAGACTCCTAGGTTACGCCAACATCAGTCTTGAATCCCGGGCTTAATCAGGAGTTCCTTAAGTCCCTCGTGCTGGAGTTCACCTCTTGTGGTAATTAATGAGCTATGCGGTGAAATTATCAAGTATCAGCTTGCCGATCACATCCCCTATGCAAGTTTCACGCGAACTTTGCAACGACCCGTCTTGGGGGCGCAGACCACTGGACCTGCGTCGCCCCTGTACTGGCCGGCGTGCAGAGATGCAACTGTCCGCGAACATGGTGGACCTGTGCGGGCACCAGTGCTGCCAGTATGACAGGCTGATACCCTCCGGATCCACACAGTATGCGCCGCCGCGGACCACACAGGTGGTTCTGATGCTGTTGCCCTGCATTCAGGCGAGCCGCGATACCCCAAGCTCATAGCGGCAGCTCCGGCCATTAGTCAGCAAACAGCACACTCCCGTGACGCTGACTGTCGGTCGCGGCCTTGAGCCCAACCGGCAAGCAGCGGCTCGCTACACCCGGAGGTGCATAAAAGGGGTGTCGGGCTGGGCATGCAGGCAGATTCAAGCGCTGCCGCGCGCCTCAATGGGGTGTATTTTGTGATTGCGCTGATTTTGCACCGGCAATCTGTGGCACCAATGCAGCTGCTCGTAGTTATATGCCGGCAGACACGGCGGTGAGAGCCGCCGGATGGCAGCACAAGTTAATCTGACCACCAGCTTTTTGAGAAGGCAATGCAGACTCGCACCATGAACCAGCTCGTATCGGACACTGCCAGAGACAGTGGCGTATCCCGCAAGGATGTAGCGACCGCCGTTGACGGGTTCTTCAAGTTAGTAGCCCATAACCTGGCAGAAGGGAACAAGGTAACCCTGCCCGGTTTCGGCACCTTTCGCGTGGCCAGGCGTGATGCACGCAAAGGACGCAACCCCTCCACCGGCGAAGAAATCCTCATTGCGGCCAAGAATGTGCCCTTGTTTAAGGCGTCATCCAAACTCAAAGACCGCGTTAACTAGCAGGTAGTTACGCCAGGCACCGTGGACAGGAGGGGCTCGACGTGCGTTGAGTGCGGTGCTCGGCTCACAGACGGGGAAAGGCAGTGTGGATTGTGCGGGTGGTACATAGAGGAAGAGCAGCAGCGCGTACCGCCAGTCAGTGAGCCGGTATCGGCACTCTGCAACATGTGCGGCTGGAAGAGTCCGCCGGTCGCACGGTTCTGCTCACAATGCGGGGCACGGCTCCATGAACGTGCCGTCGCGCCCAAATCCGCCCCGCCACCTGTCCTCAAGGCTGCTGCGCCATCCCGCCAGGTTGGTATTGTGGTAGGCGTTGCGCTTGCGCTTGTGGTCGCGCTGTACCTTGTGACTTCAGTCAGCAGGCAGACGCATCCCGGGGCTGCGGCGGAACTGCCCGCTGAGGCGCCTCTGCCGTCGGCGCCGGTTTCCAGCGCACTCGCGCAACAGATTGCGGCACTGGATCAGGAGATTGCCAGCGCCACGGGATCGGCACGCATTGCAAGGCAGCGCGAAAAGGCTTTTCTGCTGATGCAGTCCGACCGCCTTGACCTGGCGGCTGTGGAGTACCAGCGTGTTGCACAGTCCACGGGCAGCGCAGAGGACTGGCGGCTGGCAGGCGACCTGTTCTATGACTGGATGTCCAGCGTGGACGATGCGGGCGATCGTGCCGGGATTGCAGTGAATGCCGTGGCTGCGTATGAGCAGGTGCTGGAGCTGGAGCCGGATAACCTCGGGGTACGGACGGACCTGGCAACAGCATACCTGAATACCGGCAGCCCCATGCAGGGCGTGACGGAGATCAAGCGTGTCCTGGAGGCGGACTCTACGCACCTGGATGCCAACTTCAACTACGGTCTGATGCTTTGGCGCATCGGGCGTGTGGAACAGGCGGCTGCACAGTTCGAACTGGTCATGGACCTCGCCGGCGAGCCTTCAGAGCACTATACCCGCGCCAGCGAAGCACTGCGCACGCTTCAGCAGTAAGGAGGCGCGCTGATGCGATGGGTACCGGTTTGGGTGCTGCTGCTTGTCCTGGGGGCCTGCAGTGACGATGGCCCAGCACCCCGCGAGGTGGTTGTCTTTGCAGCCGCATCCCTGACTGATGTGATGGAGGACGCTGCCGAGGACTTTAAGCGTGCATACCCCGACCAGCAGCTGATACTCAGCGTGGGGGGCACATCGCTCCTGGCCCGCCAGATAGCGCAGGGAGCGCCCGCTGATGTTTTCCTTTCCGCCAACAGGGCGTGGGTGGATCACCTTGCCTCCCTTGGCCGTACCGAGGGGCCACCCTACACGATAGCAGGCAATCGCCTTGTTATCGCTGGAGGACCAGACCAGCCGCCACTTGTCGGCCTGGATCGCATCGGACGGTTCAAGTCGATTGCGCTGGCCGACCCGGATCATGTGCCAGCCGGGATCTATGCCAAGGAAGCGCTGGAATGCGCGGGTCTCTGGGAATCTGTGGCACCCAGGATCATTCCCATGCTTGATGTACGCACGGCGCTCCTGGCGACGGTTACAGGCGCGGCGGAGGTGGCTATCGTGTATGCATCCGACATCAAAGCAGCACCTCGTGCCCGTGTCGTTCTGGAGTGGCCGCAATCCTGCGCCCCTGAGATACAGTATGTCGCTGCCCGCATCCGGGGAGGCTCCAATCCCGCTGGAGCCAGCGCCTTTCTGGATTTTGTGACAGACACGTCACGGGCATCGCTGTGGGAACGACACGGCCTCTATCGCTAAGACGCATGCTGTCGCCCGCAGAATGGGAGGTGGTAACGCTGTCAGCACAGGTGGCGCTGCTGGCGGTTGGGATCTGTCTGCTGCCCGGCGTGGCCATCGCCTTCTGGCTGGCGCGCAGCAAGTCGCCCATGCGCTTTGTGGTGGAGAATCTCGTCCAGTTTCCACTGGTGCTGCCACCCGTTGTCACCGGACTGCTGCTGCTGCTGGTCCTGGGCCCCAATGGGATTGTCGGTGCATGGCTGAACCTTCATATAGCCTTCACCAGCCTGGGCGCTGCAGTGGCCGCAGGGCTGATGGCGTTTCCGCTCCTGGTTCAGACCCTGCGTGTCACCTTTGCGCAGATCGATCCGGAGTGGGAAGAGGCCGCTTTCGTGTACGGAGGAGGTCGCTGGGCAGCCTTCAGGCATGTGACGCTGCCTTTGGCTGCCCGCGGAATAGTGGCCGGCGTAGTGCTGGCGTTTGCGCGCGCAGTAGGAGAATTTGGGGCCACGATAGTCTTTGCGGGCAACCTGCCAGGCCGAACGCGCACCATACCGCTGGCTATCTTCACAAGAATCAATCAGGTCGGAGGAGAAGCTGCAGCGATCCGCCTCGTGCTTGTTGCGTTAACACTGTCCGCGCTAAGCCTAATTGTGCATGCGGCTTTAACCCGGCGCCTGCACCGGATGTAGACGTAAATTATGAAAGGAGTGCTATCGGAAGAGGATCTGGCCCGGATACGTGAAGCGGTAGCCCAGGCCGAAACGAAAACCTCGGGGGAGATCGTCCCCTACATTGCGCGTCAGTCTGACAACTATAGCGTCGCCGTGTGGCGTGCAGCGGGCTTTGGTGTGATCGCAGCCTATGTAGCCCTGACGCTGGCGCATATCTTTTTTGCAGGATGGAATGCCGCCTGGTGGCGTGATGCAGCATTCCAGACACTGGCAATGGTCTCAGCAGGGGTTGCCTTTGGGGCACTCGCCGCTGGCATGCCGCCAGTAAAGCGGCTCTTTGCCGGGAAAGAGACACTGATCCGGAGTGTCCACCGCAGGGCCATGGCCACCTTCGTGGAAAAAGAGGTCTTCAGCACGACAGAGCGCACAGGCATACTGCTCTTTGTTTCACTTCTGGAACATCGCATTGAAGTCGTGGGAGACACGGGGATCGCCGCCAAAGTGACTCAGGGGCAGTGGGCGGAGGTGGTAAGATGCATCCGTGATGGCATCAAGGCGGGCCGGCTGGGTGACGGCATGGTTCAAGGCGTCACAATGTGCGGCGAGCTGCTGCATCGCAGTGGTGTGGAGATCCGGCCTGACGACATCAACGAGCTGCCCGATAATGTCAGCTTTGATACCTAGCGTTTCCCGTCTCTGCTGACACGACCCGAGATCATTCGAGTTTATGAACGCAGACCACCTCTGCGTTCATCACGCGACATGCACCCGCGGCGTCTGGCCTGCCTTTGCCTCCTCACCCTGGCAGCGCTGCCAACGATCAGTCAGGACCTGGGCGTCTATGCTGACACGCTGAACGGGCCGCAACCCTATGTGTTGCAATCCTTCATACAGCCTGGCACTGAGGCTGTTTTTCACAGAGACCGGAAGCTGGACTCTCTGGAGTACCGGATAGATTACCGGTTTGGCAGACTGTGGGTTGCAACCCTGACTGCAGAGGATACGCTTATAGTGCACTATCGTACGTGGGGATTGGTGCTCCAGGACGAGTATTCAGCACCGCTGATACGCGCAGAGGTTCGCCAGGCTGGCGATTCTGTGGTCCAGACGCCGCAGCACGTGACAGCGTTGCACAGCCCGGGAATGTCACTGTCACGGACAGGCTCCATCACGCGTGGCGTCCTCGCAGGCAACTACCGTGATGCGATAATTGAATCCGGACTTAATGTGCAACTTGAAGGGACCGTAGCAGAAAACGTGCAGGTGCAGGCGGTGCTTACCGATGAGAGTACACCAATCCTGCCCGAAGGTACGACGCAGCGTCTAAGTGAGCTGGACCGGGTATACATTGAGATCGAATCCACGCCGGGCCTGGCACGACTCGGAGACTTTGAAGCCGCATTCACGACGAGTACGTTTGCGCGGCTTGGCCGCAAGGTTCAAGGCATTGGCCTGAGCGCGCAGTCTCCAGTAAAGGGCACTTCCGGGACTTTGCAGGCTGTAGGAGCAGTATCACGGGGAACCTATCGGCGGCAGCGCCTGAAGGTGGTGAATGGCGTACAGGGTCCGTATCGACTGTTCGACGAGCAGAACCAGCTGTTCATTTTCATCGTGCCAGGTTCAGAAGAGGTCTATCTGAACGGGCAGCGCCTGCAGCGTGGCCAGACCCAGGACTACGTTATCGACTACGCTACGGGGGAGATCACCCTTACCGCCAACCGTATCGTTCACCATCATCACCGGCTGGTAGTGGAGTACCAGTATCGGACCACAGAATTCACCCGCTCACTCACGGGCGTTGCGTCCGATATCGATATCGGCCAGCGGTCCGACGGGCTGGCCCGGGCCTCAGTGGGCGTAACCTACCTGCGCGAAGCCGATGCGCGGACGCTGAACGAAGCCCTTGGATTCACTGCTGATGACGAAGCGCTGCTCATGGCTGCTGGTGATTCCACGGCCCTTCGGACCGGCGCTGTCCTTGTGCAGTTTGATCCGGAGGCCCCTTATGTGCAATACACGCGGCGGGACACGCTGGTTGGAGAAGAAAGGGTGCCAGTATTTTCAGCCATCACACAAGAACCCGACGGACCGGTGTATCGGATCAGTTTTACGCGCATAGGGCAGGGCCGTGGCAGCTATGTTCGGCGTGGGCGTTCCACCAATGGACTGGTTTATGAATGGCGCGGACCGGGCCTTGGCGACTACGATCCGGTTCGTGTTCTGCCCAGGCCCCGTGAGCAGCGCATGCTGGACTTGCGTGGCACGGTTGCCCCCGTGCCGTTCCTTGAGCTGTTTGGCGAATGGGCGCAGTCCGTGTATGATCAGAACAGGCTTTCAGATCTGCATAAGAACGATGATTTCAGCGCAGCCTACGCAGGTGGACTGCGCTTGACGCCTGTGAGCACGGGTCTGGGCACAGTAGCGCTGTCGGCGCACCGGCGGCACACCGGCGCAGGGTTTGCCTCGTTCAGCAGGATCCGGACCGTGGAGTTCGAAAGGCTGTGGAACCTTAACGCGCAGCAGACTGCCGCGACGCGCACGAACCTGACACCCGAGCGGGAAACCATCGACGAAGTTACCGCGGATTGGCAGGCTTCGCCACAATCAGGTCTGTCTCTCACCGCAGGACGCCTCGCACTAGGATAGCACTTTGCTGCGCAGCGCATGGAAACGTCGATGGCCTTGGCCGAAGCGGGTTGGCCACGGGTCAGCTACCACTTCATCTCAATCGGCAGCCAGGATGATGTGGGAAAAGCAGATGGAACATGGCAACGCCACCGTGCCCGCTTGTCTGTCCCCTTTTTCGGAGAGCGGCTGATTCCTCAGGTGCGGTTTCGCAAGTCGTGGCGGGCGCTGCGCGACGGAGATTCGGACAGCCTTTCTGCTTCTTCTTCAGCCTATGTCCAGCTGATTCCAGGCGTGGCCTGGCGCACGCCTTTTGGGGAAGTGGGTTCATCCGTGGATGTTCGCAACGAGGAGCAGGTCGTGGCCGGTGCCTTCAAGCCGAGCAGCCAGGCGATAACCTGGGATACGCACTTTGACTTGAAGCTGTCCGGCTCGTTCAGGATGGATGGACGCGTCGGCATACGCCGGCGCACCTTCAACGAAGTGTCTGATGCGATGCCAGCTCCCAGCTCCCAGCGGTCAGCTGTGCTGCGCTGGTCCGGGCGTCTGCAGCCCAGAAACCGGGCCTTGCAGTGGCACTGGTCCTATGAGGTCATGTCTGAACGCACGCCTTCGCTGCAGGAGTTCTATATCCGCACGGGGCCGGAGCTCGGCGAATATGTCTGGGTTGATGAAAACGGCAACGGCGTGATAGAGCTCGATGAATTTCTGCCGGAAACCACGCAAGATGAAGGCACCTACGTGCGTACGCTGATCCCGTCCGACTCGCTGCAGTCTGTGACAGGGCTCCAGGCAAGGTTTTCGCTGGATATGGATCCGGCGCGAATCTGGCGTAACACCAGGATACGCTGGAAGCGGGCATTGCGGCGTATTGCCATGCGGACGGCCGTCAGCGTGCAGGAGAAAAGCCGTAACCCGACGTTATTCGATGTCTACCTGTTGCGTCTGGGCACGTTCAGAAGCCCGGTACATACCCTCAAGGGGCTCATGGTGGTGCAGCAGGATGTCTTCCTGTTCAGGGATATGCCACAGTACGGCGCAGATTTTTCCTATCGCCACGTACGCGGTCTTAATGAGCTGGCTGCGGGCGCAGAGTCGCATGCCACCGATGAGTATCGCGGCACTGCACGGGTTAAGGTTGCAGACCGGTGGCATTTGGCGGTGGCGCTTTCCAGTGGTACGCGTCGTGCTGCAAGCGAAGCGTTCGGTTCCCGCAATTACAGCATCAGGACACGTGCACTGGCGCCTGAGGTGACCTACAGCCCTGTACCAAGGCTGCAAGTAGCGCTTACTACGTCTGCCGCCAGGAAGACATCCGCCAGTGCACGCGCATCGCTGTGGAAGGTACCCGTTGATGTTCGCTATGTTCGTGCCACACGCTTTAGTGTCACGGGTCGCATAGAGGCTGCGTCGGTGGTGATCCAGGGAGAGGCCAACACACGCGGGCTGGCATTTTTTGAGCTCACGGACGGGCGAGGTGCTGGTACCTCGTTCATGTGGACAGCATCAGCATGGTATCAGCTCAGCAGCGTCCTGCGGTCCACGCTGGCTTACAACGGCCGACGCCCGCAGGGTGTACGTGCCATCCATACGGTGCGTATCCAGCTGAGTGCGGTTTTCTAGACTGATTCAATGCGAACATGTTGTATCTTTGTGTCTGCTGCATAAACCCTGTGCTACGATCTATGCAAACTGCCAGTCTACGTTTACCAGCGATCCTGATACTGCTCTGGAGCCCGGGCCTCCTGCTTGCGCAGGGTTCCATGGAGGAGCTCGAGGCGCTGTATTGGGCACGGCAGAAGGAGGCCATGTCGCACTTCACACAGGCCGATGTGGACTTCATGACGGGAATGATCGGGCACCATGCGCAAGCGCTTATCATGTCCCGCCTGGCACCCGCCAATGGGGCCAGCACGGCGATACGGACGCTTGCTGCGCGCATCATCAATGCGCAGAATGACGAGATCGAGCTCATGCAGAACTGGCTTCGCGACAGGGAGCAGGCGGTGCCACAGGTCCATATTGATGGGCTTAATCTCATGATGCACGGTGGCGGCGACCATGGCCATCATATGCCCGGAATGCTGACACAGGAGCAGCTGGAGGAACTGTCTGCAGCACAAGGCATGGAGTTTGACCGGCTGTTTCTGACGTACATGATCCAGCACCATGCAGGGGCCGTGACCATGGTCGAGGACCTCTTTGCGGTAGATGGTGCCGCTCAGGATGAGGCGGCCTACAAGCTGGCGTCCAGCATCCATGTGGACCAGATCACCGAGATTGCCCGCATGCAGCAGATGCTGGACGACTTTGCAAACCAATCACAGTAACAAAATTTCAGACCGATATGAACGCTGTCTGCTTTCGTTGGGCTCTTTTAGGAGCGCTGCTAACGACGCCTGTGCTGGCGCAGGACGATCCGCGCGTAGGGTTGGGTGCCGGACTGTTTGATGCCGAAGAGGCGATCTGGAACCTCTCACTTGTTTCAACAAATGTGCCACCGGAGGCTTATGTGGGGGTCACCAACTCGGACCTGGCTTTCAAGGACAACTACGTCTTTCAGGGCAATTATAACGGGGTCCTGATCTGGGATATCAGTACACCTGCGCAGCCCGTGCTGGTGAAGGACTACCTGTGTCCGGCCTCTCAGAACGATGTCTCTGTGTACGAGCACCTGCTCTTTGTGTCCAGCGAAGCATTCGGGGGGCGGCTCGATTGCGGCACACAGGGTATCGATGAGCAGGTTAGTCATGACCGGCTGCGCGGCATTCGTATCTTCGACATCACGGATGTCACCAATCCCGAGTACGTTGCTAATGTGCAGACATGTCGTGGCTCACATACGCACTCAGTCCTGAAAGACCCCGATGATGACGAGAACGTGTACATATACATTTCGGGGTCTGCACCGGTGCGGCCTGCTGAAGAGCTGCCTGGCTGCTCGGACCTGTCCCCGGACGAAGACCCTGGGTCTGCCCTTTTCAGGATTGAGGTCATAAAAGTTCCGCTCGCTGACCCTGCCCAGGCGGCTGTTGTGAGCTCGCCCAGGATTTTCGAAGATCTGGTTGCTCCTCCCAGGCATGGACCATCGCCGGCGGACCTGGAGGCAATAGAAAAGGCCCGTGCTGAGGGCAAGTTTATTATCAGTATCAACGGGCAGAGCATGGTGCTCCCGGACCAGTATGTGGGCCAGATTATCAGCTCGTGGGCCGAATCGGTTGGCAAGGAAGGAGAGCTGACTGCCGCCGATACGGCGGAATTTCGCGTCGCACTCCAAGGGATGTTCAGTGCCCAGGCGGATGGCGAGGCGGAGAACGATGGTCCAGCCCCAGGGCCGACCCAGTGCCATGACATCACGCTCTATCCCGAGATTGGGCTGGCCGGCGGAGCTTGCGAAGGGTACGGACTCCTGCTTGACATCACGGACCCGGAAAACCCGGTTCGTGTTGACGCGGTAGCGGATTCCAACTTCTCTTACTGGCACTCGGCAACATTCAGCAACGACGGATCCAAGATCCTCTTCACGGATGAGTGGGGGGGAGGCGGTGGACCCAAGTGTCGTCCATCGGACCCTGTGGAGTGGGGTGCCAATGCGCTGTTCACACTCAGCGAAGATGGTAAGATGGAGTTCCAAAGCTACTACAAGCTTCCGGCCCCGCAGACTTCTGAGGAGAACTGTGTGGCTCACAATGGTTCACTGGTTCCTGTGCCAGGCCGAGACCTGTTTATACAGTCATGGTACCAAGGCGGGATCTCGCTGATGGACTGGACGGATGTGAAGAACCCCGTTGAGATAGCCTATCATGATCGCGGGCCGGTCGACCCCAACCGGATGCAGATGGGCGGCAGCTGGTCTGTATACTGGTACAACGGGCTCATTGTAAGCAGTGAGATCGCCCGGGGCCTAGATATCTTTCAGTTGGAACCAAGTGAGTACCTCACGGCTAACGAGATCCTGGCTTCAAACACCGTGGTGCTCAGCTACCTCAACGCACAGGGCCAGCCTGAATACCGGTGGCCTGCGACGTTCGTGTTAGCCCACTCGTACCTGGACCAGCTTGAGCGGAGCGGGGCGCTGCCGGCTGATGCCATTGCTTCTGTGCGCTCCGATCTGTACCACGCGGCGTCTGCGGAAGGAGACGCGCGCGCCCAGTTGTTCCAAAACATTGCCAGCGCGCTTGAATCCAGTCAGGATGCTGCCAAAGCAGGCCTGCTCAAGGAGACGCTTGATGCACTTACACAGTAACTTTTTATCGTCTGGACCGATGCACAGACATGTTCTTGCCTGCCTGTTTGCAAGCCTTTTGGTGCCTTGCGGCTTCGCGCAGGATATCACGGACCCTCGTTATGGACTGACTGCCGGGCTTTTTGACGCCGGGGAGGCGATCTGGAACCTTACCCTGGTTTCCACTGTGCAGCCTCCAGGACCTTTTGTGGGGGTCACCAACTCGGATTTGGCTTTCAGGGACAACTATGTCTTTCAGGGCAACTATAACGGTATCATCATCTGGGACATCACCGATCCGGCTGCGCCCACGCTTGTGAAGGACTATCTGTGCCCTGCTTCGCAGAGTGATGTGTCTGTCTATGGCGACCTCCTGTTCGTCAGTGGAGAGGGGCTGGGAGGCCGGCTGGACTGCGGCACTGAAGGCGTGCGGGAGCGTGTCAGCCACGACCGGTTGCGTGGCATACGCATCTTTGACATCACGGATGTCACCAGCCCGGAGTACGTTGCCAATGTGCAGACCTGCCGTGGTTCGCATACGCATTCGGTGCTGAAAGATCCGGATGATGATGAGAACGTCTACATCTATGTGTCCGGCTCTGCGCCGGTGCGTCCGGAGGAAGAGCTGGAGGGCTGCTCAGGCCTGATGCCTGAGGAAGACCCCAGCACTGCGCTGTTCAGGATTGAGGTCATCAAGGTGCCGCTGAGCGATCCTGCGCAGGCAGCCATTGTAAGTTCACCCCGCATCTTCGAGGACCTGGAGGCGCCACCGAGACATGGCCCGTCGCCGGCCGACTATGAGGAAGCGGAAAAAGCTCGCGCCGAGGGCCGTTTTGTGGTAACAGTCAGGGGTCAGCCTCGCATCCTTCGCGACCGTCAGGTAAGTGCATATATGCGGCAGTGGATGAGCGAGGAGGGCAGGGAAGGCGAGCCGTCAGCGCAGGACAGCGCGGACTTCCGGGCGGCACTGCCAGCGTTTATGGCGGCCCGCAATCGAGCGCGCGGCATCACCCGGAATGCACGGCGCGGTCCCACACAATGCCATGATATCACGCTGTATCCCGAAGTAGGCCTGGCTGGCGGTGCCTGCGGCGGGTACGGACTGCTCCTTGACATCACCGACCCGGCGAATCCCGTCCGGATTCAGGCAGTGGCTGACTCAAACTTCTCCTACTGGCACTCCGCCACATTCAGCAATGACGGGACAAAGGTCCTGTTCACCGATGAGTGGGGCGGCGGCGGTGGCCCCAAGTGTCGCCCGTCGGATCCTATGGAGTGGGGTGCTAATGCCATCTTCACGATTGATGAGAGCTCCAGGATGGAGTTTCAGAGCTACTACAAGCTGCCTGCTGCGCAGTCAAATCTGGAGAATTGTGTCGCCCACAACGGATCGCTTATCCCCGTGCCAGGTCGCGACCTGTTTATACAGTCCTGGTACCAGGGTGGAATCTCGCTGATGGACTGGACAGACGCACAGAATCCCGTGGAGATCGCTTACCATGACCGGGGCGCGGTGAATTCGGAACGCATGCAGAGTGGAGGCAGCTGGTCCGTGTACTGGTACAACGGACTGATCATCAGCAGCGAGATTGCTCGCGGGCTGGATATTTTCCGGCTGAAGCCTGGCGCGTTTCTGACTGAGAACGAGATTGCAGCCTCGAACACGGTTCAGTACGATTATTTCAATGCGCAGGGCCAGCCGCAGTATGCGTGGCCTGCGACGTTCACGCTGGCGCGCGCCTATGTGGATCAGCTTGAAAGAGGAGACGGACTGGACTCGGAGGCTGTCACCGGCCTTCGCCAGGGGCTTGACGCAGCGGAATCTGAATCGGATGCCGAGCGAAAAGCCACGCTGGAGTCCCTTGTACCACTCCTTTCCGGCGGCAGTGACACCGCCAGGCTGGAGGCGCTCGGCGACGTTTTGCGTCAGCTGGCAGGCTCATGACTCGCGGCTCTTTTTTGAAGTAATGCTTTTGCTATGAACGTTGGTCGTATAGCTCGTCTGGGCCTCATGATGTTTGTCCAGTACCTCATCTGGGGTGCCTGGGCGCCCACGCTGGGCAACTACATGCAGGACATTGAAATGGGCGGACTCATCCAGGTCGCCTATGCGCTGGGCCCCCTAAGTGCGATTATTGCGCCTTTCTTCCTGGGAATGGTTGCGGACCGGTTCTTTGATTCCGAGAAGGTACTGGGGGTGCTGTTCCTTGTTGCGGGTCTGGCCATGGGGGTCATGCCACAGGTGGCAGGGACCGGGTGGTTTCTTCCTTTGCTGGGTCTGCACGCTTTGTGCTACTTCCCGACGCTGGGTCTGACAGCTTCGCTGGCGTTTCACCACCTGGATAACCAGGAAAAAGAGTTTCCATTTGTGCGTGTCTTTGGCACGCTGGGCTGGGCTGCCATTGGCACGTTTATGGGGTATGTCCTGCAGCAGGACTCCTCCCCTACGGGGCTCTATATCGGTGCCGGCGCAGCGCTCTTTCTGGGGTTGTACAGCTTCACGCTCCCGCATACACCGCCGCCAGCTGCCGGCCAGACCACCTCGTGGAAGCAGATCGCCGGCATTGATGCTTTTCATGCACTGAAGAGCCGTTCGTTTGTGGTCTTTCTGGCCGCGGCGATGCTGATCTTCATCGCATTCGGAACCTATTTCCCGTATGCGCCTGTGTTCTTTCAGGATCTGAATCAGACGCTGTCGCTATCGCATTTCTCCAATCCAAGCTTCGAGATGAGCTTCGGGCAGTGGTCCGAGATCATCTTCATGCTGCTGATCCCGTTCTTCTTTGCGCGGCTGGGTGTCAAGTGGATGCTGGTTTTAGGGATGCTGGCCTGGGTGGCGCGCTTCACGATCTTTGCCAGTGCGGCTATGACAGGCACATTCTGGCTGATCATGATCGGTATCCTGGTTCACGGCATCTGTTACGACTTCTTCTTCGTCACGGGCCAGATCTATCTGGACAAGAAGACGGCGCCGGCAATCCGCGGACAAGTTCAGGGGTTGCTTGTGCTCCTGACACAGGGGGTAGGCTTTTTCCTGGGCACACAGCTTTCGGGCTTCCTGGTCAACTCGTTAGGCACCAATGCCGAGCTTGAGCTTGCCGAGTGGCGGCTTTTCTGGTTCATCTTTGCTGGCCTGACGGTGGCCTTCACACTCTTTTTCGCGCTACTGTTCAAAGATTCGGATAGTGACGAGGAAGCTTCCGCATAGCAGAGCACGCACATGTCTCAGCCCACGCAAAAAGCTTGGCCGTGTTGATCTAGGCTGAGATCCTCGGCCATCCTTGGGGGGCGTGACTCACGATTCCGGAGCACAGGTCTTGTCGTCACCACAGGCAGGGTCCTACCCCGCCGGAGGCAGCAGCTGAACCGCTTTCCTGCTGTGGCCATGCACGGAAGGCTCATGGCACCAGAGCGCGTGCAGCGCTTCTATGGCCTGTGCGGCGTCTTCGAGCCCGAGCATAGCAGTCACCGCAGCATCGATCTCTTTCCTTGTCTTATCTGCATGGGCCTGGCATGCGGGCAGGAGCGCACGGCTTTTCAGGCGGTCGAAGGCGCTGCTGCATGACTCAGCCGATTATCGGAGAGCTGATCCAGGCGCGGGCAGGGGATCTGCTTCACCGCGCCCGTCTGGGTTCGCGACCGCCCCGCGTGTGTCCGCTGTCCCCTGGTCCAGTGCACCAGCATACCTGTGATGGAGTTGGCCCACAGCGCGAACGCTTTGTGTACGCGCTCATCTCTGTGAAGCAGTGCCACCCATTACTGGTCGCGATGTGGTCGCTGTCAACAGTGTCGGGGGTTGTGTCCCTATTTTGCTGT
>JAAXGV010000048.1 GCA_012271185.1 Rhodothermales bacterium | reverse complement strand
TTCCAGGGAAGCGTTAACACGGCCGTAGCCTCGTCCAAGCACTCCTCCAGCAGGCCGACCGCCTGGGCCGCCTTCGTACCGCAGCGTTCGGCAATCTCCGTGAACACCGCGCGAGCCGCCGTCTTGCTGTGACTGTTGAACAGGTCGTGTATCGCATGCCGCTGCGTGCTGCGTTCGTATCGCTCGGCTCCGACACCAGCCGATGCCGGATGTACGGCAGTCCCGCTTTTTCTGCTGCCAATAGTGCACGCGCAAGCAGGAGAGCCACGCACGGCCAATAGCAGCATAGTGTTACAACCATTTTTGTGTCGCCAGCAGAATCCGGGTTGTGTCCCCATGTTCACCGGTTACGTTTCTACAGCAAATCAAGAACACAACCTGAACAAGAGCCGTGTTCTTATCGTTTAAAGGAGTCACGCGTTTTTAGTATTTGCGCACACAGCTTGGACTCAGGCAGATCAACAACACAGCCCTTGAAAGTCGTCACTCATACCGACGCATCCGGCAGCGCATCGGACTCCGGCAAAGCGCAAGTGCAGGTGCCGAGCCTGGATGACGCCAGCCTTTTTCTGAACAGGGAGCTGGGGCTGCTGGACTTTCAGTATCGGGTGCTGGAAGAAGCGCAGGACGAACGCACCCCCCCGCTGGAGCGGCTAAAGTTCCTGTCGATCGTTGCCTCCAACCTCGACGAATTCTGCATGGTACGCGTAGGCGGCCTCAAGAAGCAGATCGCCGGAGGCGTGACGGATCCCTCGCCTGACGGAATGACCCCGTCAGAGCAACTGGTTGCTGTCCGGGATGCGGTCCATACGCTTATGGAGCAGACACACGCCTACCTCGTCGAAACGCTTGTACCTGTACTGGCAAAGAGGGGCGTGCATATAGTTAACTACGATAAGCTGTCCAAGACCAAGCGCAGAAAAGTGGGGCGTGTCTTTCAGTCGTCAATCTTTCCTGTGCTGACGCCGCTGGCATTTGACTCAGCGCATCCGTTTCCACACATCTCCAACCTGAGCCTGAACCTGGCGGTTCTGATAGAGGACGATCTTGGAAACGAGCGTTTTGCACGCCTGAAAGTGCCCGGAACGATCAGCCGCCTCCTGCCGGTTTCGCGCCGCTCCGGAGTGGTCAGAGCAGATGGAAAGCTCAGAGCAGAGGAAACCTTTGTATGGATGGAGCAGGTTGTCGCGGCCAACCTGCAGTCACTATTTCCGGGCATGCGAATAGTAGAAGCACATCCTTTTCGCATAACGCGCAATGCCGATATGGCTCTCCAGGAGCTGGAGGCGGACGACCTCCTGGAGACGATGGAAGAAGGGGTCCGCCAGCGGCGGATGGGATCTGTGCTGCGCCTGACGGTCAACAGCGACATGCCCAGGCGTATCCGCAGCATACTGCTCCAGAACCTGCAGGTCGACACAGTCGATTGCTACGTGGTAAACGGTCCGCTGGGCCTTGGCAGCCTCATGGGCGTGTATGAGAGCTCCGAGCGGTTTGACCTGAAAGACACTCCGTTCGTGCCCTTTACAGGCCATCGGCTAAAGGCAGAGACCCGCGACGGTGATGTCTTTGCTGCTATCCGGACACAGAACCATCTTGTCCATCACCCCTACGACAGCTTTTCGCCTGTCGTAGACTTCCTGGATTCCGCGGCAGAGGACCCCGCGGTGCTGGCTATCAAGATGACGCTCTATCGGGTGGGCTCCAACTCTCCTGTGGTGAGGGCGCTGCTTAAGGCGCGAGAAAACGGAAAACAGGTGGCTGTCCTGGTGGAGCTTAAGGCCCGCTTCGACGAAGAGAGCAATATCAGCTGGGCAAAGGTGCTGGAGCGCCAAGGCGTACACGTGATTTATGGGCTCATTGGCCTTAAAACGCATTCCAAGGTTGCGCTGGTGATCCGGAAAGAAGGCAGCGACATCCGGCGATACCTGCACCTGTCCACCGGCAACTACAATGCGGTTACTGCCCACCTGTACGAAGATGTCGGTTTCTTCACCAAGGACGAGGCGCTGGGGTCTGATGCCACAGACCTGTTCAACTTCCTCACAGGGTACTCAGAGAAGCGGGATTACAGCAAGCTGCTGGTGGCACCAATAAATCTCCGTACGCGGTTCGAGGCACTCATCGATCGTGAGATAGCGCACCAGCGCCAGGGTCGCCAAGGTCATATGATCCTTAAGACCAATGCACTGGTTGACAAGCCGATCATCATGCGCCTGTATGAGGCCTCCAGAGCGGGTGTGCGCGTAGACCTGATTGTACGAGGCATCTGCTGCCTGCGACCGGGAATCCCTGGCGTCAGCGACAACATCACGGTTACCAGCGTCGTTGGGCGCTTCCTGGAGCACAGCCGGATATACTTCTTCAACAACGGCGGAGATCAGGAGATCTACCTGGGGAGCGCAGACCTGATGCCGCGCAACATCAACCGCCGCGTAGAGATACTCTTTCCGGTGCAGGACTCGCGGTTCATCCGCTACCTGCGGGATGAGGTCCTGGGCACATACTTCCGTGATAACGTCAAAGCCCGCCGGATGCAGTCAGACGGCACATACTGTCGCGTCAGGGCGGATCAGGAAAAGGAGCAGGTAAGCGTGCAGGAGCATCTGCTGGCGATTCGCGGAGCATGGGCCGAAGCGGAAAAGGAGTACCCGTGGGAGCTCTTTTAGAGTGACGAACCTAGGAGTCTGCGCGCCAGAAAATATTGGCAGCTTCTGTTCCCCACTTGAAGCCGATAATCGGCCCAAAATAGGGGCCAATCCCTACTAAGTGCATCAATTTCGTCTGAAATTCCCCACTCGGATGGCAATTCAGTTCCTGACGCGCAGACTCCAAGCCTAGCTGTCGGCAAATTTTTGGAAGACTCGTGGAGACTCATCTCGCAAATCTCGATCTCTACCCTGACACCACCGTAGTCACCAGGAATTCACCACCATCGATCAAGATTCTCAACTCGACGCACTTCTTGCGAGGCTGCCCGCCGGCGTTAGGGGAGAACGCCATCGCTGGGGTCGGCCACTACACCCTGGAAGACGACTCGAATCTATGTAGGGCTTCTGAAAGGGAATTACATGCCAAACTAACACGGAATCTGGCGCTGTAAGCAGGGTTGGCGTTCTGGTTTGCAGCTTAGCACGTGTCAGTGCGAATCCAGGCAAGCGAATAGCCCAGAACTCCTGAAAGGCACGGTATTGGGCGGATCCAAGAGCAGAATAACAGGACGTTGCAGTTGGTATTTGAATGGAACGGCGAAGTCAGATACAGGAGACCTGTGGATGCAGCGTCCAACGCTGCATCCGGTCCAGACAGTCGCCGTAATACAATGGGTCTGACTGCGGGATTACCCTGCCAGATCTCTATACCGTAACTGCTTCCCCCTGCCGCCCTGCATGAGCAGCCCCATCTGTACTTCCGTGTCCAGCTCCCGCGCATTGTGGCGGCCCGCAAACTCCGCCACGTAACGGTTCAGGTGTTTCTTGCCCTGTGGTACACGCCATAGTGTCCACGCTTGAGCATGGACCAGAACGATTCCAGACCGTTTGTGTGAATCATGCCATTGACGTACTCGCCCACGCTGTGCCTCACAACTTCGTGCTGTACGCCTGGCATGCCCCTGTAAGCCGCGGCCTCGTCCGTGTAGACTCTGGCGCCAATCTCAGTGTTGTCGCAGACAAACTGCTGCAACGTGCCCGCGGTCGTGTCCTGCACGACCGCGGCGTTGATCTTTCCGGTGGCACGGTCCCTGAGGCCCGCCACAGCCGTCTTGCCGACCGGACCGCGGCCGGCACGGAGCTTCTTGTGGGCATGCTTTGAGGCCTCCTTGCCTCCCATATAGGTTTCATCCGCTTCCACGGGGCCTTGAAAGACAAAGGTGCCCAGCTCATACGCCTTGCGCAAGCGGTGCAACAGATGCCATGCTG
>JAAXGV010000058.1 GCA_012271185.1 Rhodothermales bacterium | reverse complement strand
ATGCCAACGTGCTCATCTTTGAGCGTGTGCGAGAAGAAGAGGGCAGCGGAAAAACGCTGAAAGCCTCCATCGATGGTGGCTACAGCAAGGCGCTCAGCGCTATCATTGATGCGAACATCACCACATTCTTTGTGGGTGTTATCCTGTATTCGTTCGGTGTAGGGCCGATCAAAGGATTTGCGGTCACGCTGATGGCCGGCATACTGGCCTCACTGTTTAGCGCGATCGTGTTCACGCGCATCATCTTTGACTACATGGTAATCGACCGCCACAGAGCAGTCAGCTTCGGCTAATTTGCATGCGCATATTTGAGAAGACCAACTTCAACATCGTAGGGAGCCGGCGCAAAGCGTACATCGGTTCCGGTATCTTGCTCCTGATCAGCCTGGCCTCTTTCCTTGTGCAAGGCTTGGAGCTGGGCATTGACTTCAAGGGGGGAAGGGAGTTCGTCGTGGAGACAGCCCAGGTGATCGCTCCAACGGAGGTACGCATAGTGCTCACTGACGCGCTTGGTCAGGCTCCGGAAGTCAAGACATATGGCGACGTGTCCGCAGGCAGCGTAGCTGCCCTTCTGATCCGTACGGCCGGTGAAGGTGAAACCACTGAGATCCAGACCCGGATTATCCAAGGCATCGAAGAGGCTTTTCCGGATGCCAGTCCAAGAGTGGTCAAAACCGATGTGGTGGGACCCCGCTTCGCCGATGACCTTAAGCGCGGATCAATCTACGCCGTATTCGGGTCGCTCTTTGTCATCTTCGTGTATGTCATGATCCGCTTTGAGTGGCGTTTCGGTCTGGGTGCTGTGGCAGCGCTCTTTCACGATGTGGCTATCACGCTGGGCATCTTTTCGCTGCTTCGGAGTGTGATGCCATTTTCGCTTCAGATTGACCAGGCCATCATCGCAGCGTTTCTGACGATCGTGGGGTATTCGCTGAACGACACGGTGGTCATCTTCGACCGCATCCGGGAGTTCACCAATCTCTATAAAACGGAGCCATATCAGCAGGTTGTGAACCGGTCGGTTAACACGACCTTGAGCCGAACTGTCATCACCTCAAGCACCACGTTGCTAGTAGTGGTGACGCTCTTTATATTTGGTGGTGAAGTGCTGCGTGGTTTCGCTTTTGCGCTGATCATCGGGATACTCATTGGCACATACTCATCGGTCTTTGTGGCCACGCCTGTCGTGGTAGAGCTTCATAACAGGAGACTCGCTCGTGTGGCTGCTGCCAGCACGCAGCGTCGCAGGCGCTAGGATCGGGCAAACCAGTTGCAACATGCTTTTTTCTGTAGATGAACGTTACAATGCTGTCATCATCAAGCTTTCCGGCAGCGTTATGGGGGGGCCTGACGGCGCGAAGCTGCACAACCGGCTGCACAAGCTCAAGGAAGAGGGCAAGCTTAACGTGGTCGTTGACCTCGGGCGTGTCAAGTTTATGAACTCCAGTGGGCTGGGCATGCTGATCAGCGGTATGACGACGATGCGAAACGCGGGTGGTGACCTGCGTCTGGCACGGGCGGAGAGCCGCATCCAGTCGCTGTTGATGGTTACAAAGCTGATAACCGTTTTCAAGCACTTTGACAGCGTTGACGAGGCGACAGCCAGCTTCTCGGCCAACTAGGCCAACCCGGAGGCCGTAAGGTGGGGTAGCGTTTACTGCGGGCGGCATTTCTTACACAACGCGTTACACCCGATGCCGGTAACGGTCGTCCTGGGCAGCCAATGGGGTGACGAGGGCAAAGGCAAGATCGTTGACCTTCTGGGTCGTGAGGCTGATATCGTGGCCCGCTATCAGGGCGGTGCCAACGCCGGGCATACCATCGCCTGGGGCGACGAGTCCTTTGTCCTGCACTTGGTGCCAAGCGGGGTCTTTAGAGAAAGGACCATCTGCGTCATTGGCAATGGCGTCGTCATAGATCCTGTTGCGCTCTGCCAGGAGCTCGCCACGATTGAGGACCAGGGCTACCAGGTTGAAGGGCGTCTGCACATCTCCATGGGCGCCCATCTGATTCTGCCGTACCACAAGGTGCTGGAGTCTGTTAGCGAGAGGGCACGCGCAGGCAGCGCCATAGGTACGACAAAGCGCGGCATAGGTCCTGCCTATATGGACAAGGCCGCACGAACAGGCATCCGTGCGATAGACCTCTTGAGGCGCAATACCCTGAAAGCCAAGCTGCACGGTGCCATCAAAGAAAAGAATGCGGTGCTGCGCCACGTTTACAACCACACTGAGCTGGATGCGGATAAGATTATCGCGCAGTATGACGAGGTGGCGGTCCGGCTTGCGCCCTTCATTGCAGACACCACCGCCATGCTGACACGTGCGCTGGCCCGCGGCAAGCATGTGCTTGCTGAAGGCGCACAGGGCGCGTTGCTGGATGTGGACTTTGGGACTTATCCCTATGTGACCTCCAGTCATCCTACCGCAGGCGGCGCCTGTACGGGGCTCGGGATCCCGCCCACGGCCATAACCAGGGTTGTAGGCATCGCTAAAGCGTACAGCACCCGCGTGGGCAATGGGCCTTTTCCGACAGAGCTCAATGGCGCTACCGGCAGGCACATGCGAAAGATCGGCAGGGAGTTCGGTGCCACTACGGGCCGCCCGCGCCGCTGCGGCTGGCTGGACCTCGTGGCGCTGCGCCATGCTGTGGCTGTTAACGGCGTAACTGAGCTGGTCGTCACAAAGCTGGATGTTCTTTCGGGTCTTGGTTTCGTGCGCGTATGCACCGGGTACCGCATTGGCAACAGGTGCATGGGCCACTTTCCGATGGATGCGCAGGAGCTGCAGGAAGCGGCGCCGATCTACGAAACCTTTCCGGGCTGGGCCGGAGATATCCGGGGTGCACGCGCGTATGCGTCGCTGCCGGAATCTGCACGTGATCTGCTGCAGTTCATTGCCGGAGCGGCCGGTGTGCGCATTGGTATGGTGTCGACGGGCCCCAAGCGGTCTGAAACGATACGCGTTGATATTTCTCCCTAACCTGCGGTGCTTCGCATGAAGTCATACCCTGCCGCGGTCAATCTGAAGCTTGGATTGATTGTCTTCGCCGTGCTGATTGCACTGGTATCCCTCCTGTATGCAAATGGTCTGGTAAACCGGCTGCGTGAGCGTGAGCGTGCCGGCATGGAGATCTGGGCAGGCGCCCGTGAAGAAGTCGCCCGCAGTACAATCCGCAATCCCTACCGGGATGAGTTTGCAATAATGACCGAAGCCCTGGCTGATGACGAAGGGAATGGCCGCATGCGTGAGGCGCTGGCATGGGCCGCCCGGCTACCTCTGGGTGATCACACGAATTTCTTCTTTGAGCTTATCAGCGAGTATTACCAGGACGTGCCCGCGATTATCACAGACAGCCTGGGCACGCCAATCACCTGGCGCAACCTGTCGGTGCCGCTAAGAGGGGCATTAACTGCGGAGGACTCCTTAAAGGTGCGTGAGCGCATCCAGCAGATGGCAGTGATGTACCAGCCGATCCTGATTGAGGTGCCGCCGGGCGATGATTATGACGGTCTCCTGCAGCGGGTTTATTACGATGAGTCCAGGCTTATCCGGGAGCTGCGCATTTTTCCGTATGTGCAGCTGCTTTTCGTGGGACTGCTCATCGTGGTGGGCTACCTGGGGTTTTCGTATGTGAGGCGTAACGAGCAGAGCAAGCTGTGGGTAGGGATGGCACGGGAAGCAGCCCACCAGCTTGGTACACCACTGTCCAGTCTCATGGGATGGGTTGAGCTCATGCGGCAGCATGGTGGTGCGGATACCGGCTCGCTGAATGAGGTCTCACGCGACCTGCGGCGTCTTAGCAGGATCGCCAACCGCTTCAACGACATCGGATCAACGCCAAAGCTTGTATCTCAACCGCTGGCGCCCACCATTGAAAACACTGCGGATTACATTCGCTGGCGCATGCCGCAGCATGGTGTGACGCTGGTGCTCGACGTGCCCAGGGAGCTCAGGGCGCCGCTGAACGCCGAGCTTTTTGGATGGGTCATCGAGAATATTCTCAAAAACGCGCTGGATGCCATGCAGAACTACACCGGCGATATCAAGGTGACAGCCAGAGGTGAAGGGCGCCGGGTCTATGTGGACTGCACTGATACCGGCAAAGGCATTGAGCGCAGCCATCGCAAGGAGGTGTTCCGCCCTGGTTACAGTACCAAGAAGCGCGGCTGGGGGCTTGGCCTGAGCCTTTCCAAGCGCATCATTAAGGACTACCACGGCGGATCGCTATCTCTGCTGCATTCCACGCCAGGTCAGGGGACCACATTCCGAATCGAGCTCCCGGTGTCCTGACGTTCATCGACGAAGACGACGCTGACTGGCGTGCCACGTCTGATATGCAAAAGCTCAGCCGCGTTGCCCCGGTTTACAGATACTTCCAGGTGATTGCCGCTGCCGAATACGAGCAGAGGCTCGCCCGGCTCAACGTCGCAGTATGTCCGGGATACGCCTTTGATGATCGTGTTGCCAACATAGCACTTGACGCCACGGCTTCCGCGCCGTCTGACAAAGAGGTCATGCGGAATGTTCGTGATGCAGTTGCCAAACCGGTCCACGTGTACGATCCAGCCGCGTATACCCTGGTCGTCGTCGATGGGGAGTGCCCAGCGGAGCGGGCGAAGCGTATCGGCGCGTGACCCCAAGGTATCGAACGGCTGCCCGGAGGCCAACAGGGCGGCAACCGGGGCAAAGATGTCACGCCCGTGGAATGTTGTGCTAAGCTGCGCTGAACAGTAGGTCCGGGGCCGGTTAAGCACGACAAGTTCTTCCGGGTCAGCGTTGTCCAGAAGTAGTGTGAACAGTCCATTATCGGGTCCAACCAGGTAGTGGCTGCCGTAGCGCAGTGCTACGGGGCGGCGCTGGGAACCAACGCCAGGGTCCACCACCACCAGATGAATCGTGCCAGCAGGATAGTGGGGGGTCGCTTGGCGCAACACAAAAGCTGCCTCCATGACATCATACGCCGTGATGTGGTGTGTGATATCTACCAGGCGGGCAGTGGGGCAGATGCGCAGGATCGTGCCTTTCATCGCAGCAACATAGCCGTCGCTGCTGCCAAAATCAGTGGTAAGCGTTATGATCGGGCGCATGCTGCTAACTGCAGTTCAAGCTGCTTGCAGGGGACACTCACCATGGCAGTCTGAGGCCTGACAGGCTGAGACCTGCCTGTGCAGCACGCCCTGGCGCTGGCTCAAAATAGCGGCCGCCATATGCGTTTACGACAAGCGAGGTCGCGTAGGCAGCATCAAGCATGTTCGTAATACTCAGAAATGGCTGGACGGTTACGTGACCAACCCTGAAACCGTGGTGCCCGGCATAGAGGTCTATTGCCATGTATCCCGCGCTTCGTGCCGTGTTGTTGCTGTCAGCCCAAGTGCTGGAAACTATATCTGCTGCGAGTTCAGCCGTGAAGCCCTGGCGCGTAAAGCGCACGCTAAGGTGACTTTGCAGGCTTGGGACGCCGGGAATGCGCAGTCCTTTGCCTGGATCGTTCAAAAACGCATACCGGCCACCTGAGAACGCCATCTGAAGGTGTACAGGGCTGCCCAGTGGCCATGTCATTGCTATTTCAATACCGCGGTGGTCATTCCGGCCTTCGTTGACGTACCAGGTTCGCCCATCTTCCGACTGGCGGGGCAGAAGCCGGTCGGTGATCCGCATCCAGTAGAGGGCCACGTCAGTATGCAGCCTCCAGTGGGGCAAGTACCCGCGGATGCCTGCTTCCAGGCCGCGTGTACGCTGAGGACCCAAGTCCGGGTTAAAGCCCCCATCCATACCGGGCCGGTTGACGAGTTCGGTGGTAGTTGGTGTTTCAAATGCCGTGCTGAGGTTGGCATAGGCTACCATCTCCCCGGCGGCATAGGTCACATCCAGGGCAGGGCTCAGGGCGGTCATGTTGCGTGTTCCGGACTGGTCCCCGTTGGTAAGGAAACGATCTGACATGGCGAACCGGATAGCATCCAGCCGTACCCCGAAAGCCACCTGGGCGCGTCCTCCAAGCTTTGTGCCCAGCATGCCCGAAGCAGAGAGGCTGCGTACGCGTTCTTTCTGGTTCAGTACCAGTTTGCCATCGTCGTGGTTTTGGCGATTGTCACGCTGGGTGCGAGCATCCCAGCCCAGCATCCAGGATACGCGTTTTTGCCTGTTGTGCAGTTGTGCATATGTGCCTGCGGCCAAGCGCTCAAGACTGATAGTGGTAAACGTGAGCGGGTTGTACAGACCGCGGCTGATCGCATAGGCGGACACCGTCAGCTCACCTACACCGGTGCTGATGCTTGTGGTGCTGCCCAGCTGCAGCTGACTGCTCTCTTTTCCGGCGTCTGCGGCAACGTAGCGGGCATCGGCCATGGCAGGATCGGCAGAAAACTCCTCTGCTGTAAGCGATCCAGGGGCTTGCGCGTTCTGTTCGGCGCCGGCCACGGCCACGTTCACGGATATGGAAGGGCTGAAATCAAGGCGTTTGCGTACACCAAACCGCCTGAATATTCCGTCGCTGTGTTCACGCCACCCCTTTCGCTGGACAGTGGAGAAATAGCTTTGCAGAGACGACGTATGCTTGGCGCTCATGAGCTGCCATACGTTCGCACCCATCAAGCCCCGCACACGGAAATTTGTGGTGTCAGATGCAGAGCTCAGAAACATCACGCCTCCACTGCTGTTGCCCCAATACAGCGACGAAGGTCCGCGGAGCACCTCCGCCCGGGCTATCACTGAGGGTTCAACAATGTCCAGCATGGACTGGCCGTCTGCCACCGTCAGCGGGATGCCATCCCAAAACACCTGCGCTCCGCGAACACCGAACGCAGCTCGATATCCCATGCCGCGGATCAGCAGCCGTTCACCAAGGGCATCGTGGCCACGGTCGTTTATCTGGACACCAGGTATGCCTCGTAGCGCTCGCTGCATTGAGAGGCCTGGTTCCAGTACAATATCCTCGCGGTTTTTTACATAAATGGAGCGGCCGGCCGAGGCCTCGCTTGTTGTGGCACGTGTCGCCTGTACCTCAAGGACCGGCAGTGAAAGGGTGAGCGTATCGTCTGGTGTCGTCTGTGCCGCTGCTGTGGACGCGGTCAAAAGGCAAAGGGGTACCAGCGTGCGGTGCATACCAATCGGAGCTTGTTAGGCGGATTATACGACACGGGGCGCGACTCTTCGACGGACGATCAAAAGCCATAATGCAGACTGTCACAGCAGCCTTTTTCATGTTCATGCGTACTTGCAGCTGTTCGCCCCCTGAACGGATTGCTGAAGGTCGTGCGGCAGCAGGGCATATATTCATATATTATCGGGGTATTCAAGTCTGGGCGGTAATCCGTGTGATCTTCACTGCTGTGCCTCACAGACAGCCCAGTCCGTTCTTGGCCTCAATGTTCCCGATGGTGTATCACGTGATTGGCGCTGCTGTTTCCAGCCCCGGTTAGCCGTAATCTGTTGCCAGACACATGATCATTGACACACATAGCCACATATATCACCACCGGCTGGCGCCGGACCTGCCTGACGTCATTGCGCGTGCACGCGCTGCCGGTGTCTTCAAGGTGCTGATGCCGGCCATTGATGTGCCGTCCATAAGCCAGGCGCTGTCACTCTGCGACGCATACAAAGGTTTTCACGCGATGGCGGCAATACACCCAACGGATACCAAGGATGCCACTGACGAGGACTGGGCTGCTGTGGTTGATTTCTGTGATGACACACGTGTGGTTGCGGTTGGGGAGACAGGTCTGGACTACTACTGGAACTGCTCTTTTGATGCTAAGCAGCAGCAGTTTTTTCGGTGCCACGTAAGGCTGGCGATTGAAAAGGATCTTCCCGTCGTCTTACACCTGCGTGACAAGCCAGGGCGTGACGAAGCGCATCGTGATCTGGTGCGTATCCTGACCGAGGAGCGTTCCGACGCGATGCGAGGTGTCTTTCACTGTTTTACAGGCCCGTCGTGGGTCGCGAAGGCCGCGATAGATCTGGGGTTCCACTTAGGACTCGGCGGCGTCATCACGTTCAAGAATGCTGGGGTAGACACGCTGGCCCGCTCCTTGCCGATGAGTCGCATCGTTCTGGAAACCGATGCTCCGTTTATGGCTCCTGTGCCGCACAGGGGCAAGCGCAACGAGCCAGCCTATGTGCGCCTGGTTGCTGAAAAGCTCGCTGCCGTCAAGGAGTTGCCGGTAGAGGAGGTGATTCGGGTGACTACCGCGAACGCGGAAGCGCTGTTCAGGGTCTGAATGGCGGCCCGTGTGCTGAAAAGCCTCTCATGCATGCCGACAGACTGAACGCTCTTGTCAGTGAGCAAGCTGTGCGGAACCTGGATCGCATCAGAGTGCGGGAGCTTCTTTTTTTGTCGGCATGGGAACAAGCTTGACGCTGTTCCGTTATCGATGACAATGGGCGCATAGCCAGATATTTGTTTAACCAACCCTTACCGAATCGTGAAACGTCTCTCATTTGTATTGATTCTACTTCTTGCTCTCACTGGTTGCGTATCAGTCAGCAAAACCGTATTGATTCCAGATCTTCCTTCCGTGCCTTTCGAAGATGTCGCTGTCTACTTTGCTGACGACGAGGTCCCAGAACACAGAAGGGTTGCAATTCTTGTTGCCGAAGGTCATTACACCTACACTACGGAAGGCGGGATGTACGATAAGCTGCGAAAGCGAGCTGGGAAATTGGGAGCAAACGCCATCATCGTTGAAGACTTTAGGGATCCGTCCGGAGTGGGAAAGGTCGTGTCTGCAGTATTTGGAGTAGGCGGCAATCGAAAAGGTCAAGCTCTGGCAATACTTGTGGAATAATCGGTTACGGCGATTCGTCTGGTGCGATCGGGTTTGCCCGAAATTCGGTTGCATCGTTGTCTTGCGGCTTAGCTCCGCCCTTTAGCCACAAAGGGGGTGACAATGGCTCCCGCACCGTTTAGCTTGCGGTATGCAAGCACGACGCGGGATCCTAACAACGCTCCGCAGCGCCATGCCGGCGTTGTCGGCCACGGTGACCGCACACCGTGACAAGAACCGGTGTGCCCTCGGGGACATCGTATGCGAGCAGTTCGGTTTCTTTGATGCACGCGGCCGCAGGCAGCGGGCCAGCTGCATGAAGGCGCTGCGGGTTCTGGAAGGGGAAGGGAAGATCACCCTGCCCCGGCCGCAGCGTGATCTGCGCATTTCTTCTTCCGGGCCCCGGCTGCTGGATGCGCCGGTTCCGGCGGCGACCGCGGTGCCCGCAGATGTGCGCCGCATCAGGGGTATGGAGATCGTTCTGGTTGAGCGGGCCCAGGTATCGTGCGCTTTGGAATATGCTCATGGACGCGGAGCATCCGCGGGAGACGGCCACGTTTGCGGGGGCGCAGCTACGCTACCTGATAAAGAGCGCCCACGGCTATCTGGGGGCGGTCGGAATGCTGCGGCCTGCATGGCGCATGCGGTTGGGTGTGCCGCCGGTGGCATGGCGTCCCAAGCGGTTGTGCCCCTATTTTGCTGTAA
>JAAXGV010000059.1 GCA_012271185.1 Rhodothermales bacterium | reverse complement strand
GGAACGCCATGCTATGATATCTGCTAAGGTCTTACCAGACCACCCTGCCCCGGCCGTACAGCCTGACGCCATCGGGCTGTGCCGCGAAAACCGCCCTGAATTCACCTCCGAAAAGACCTGCGGCCATGCGCTGACACGTGCACTGAAGGGGGGTAACTTCAGGGTCATATGGCACATCATGGGTGCAGTCATCGCGGTGTGCACAGGTCCTGTGTATACGTACTGCCCTTCTTCGTTGAGGTCATCTCAGGATCCTGCCTTGTGTCTGGTGGGGAAAGGGGCATGGATCCGCGATAGAGCATCCCATGCGCATGCTGGTGGGCTGTACTGACCTCGAACACCTGCCGGGTCATATCATGCATCACCAGAAGCCCCGAAACCTGCAGATGGCGGTCTCATCCGGCATCGTATCGGGGGTGGTACGGCCGGCGCAGCAGCGGTGCAAGGCAGAGACAGGAGCCAAGTCCCAATCGTGCTGTAATTTGGTTTTTGTTGGTGTAGGGGAACAGCAGGGGCCCACCTCGCTTGGGAGAGTGCACCGCCAGCGGGTGCATGTTTTTCTCCTGCGATGACTCCCGTATCCGAAGCCTGCGTCATGAAGTTTGCGTTGCACCAGTGACAGTCTCTGATTCGGGGCTTGTTCAGAAGCTCTCTGGAACCGCCACCCGCAGCCTCAGCTCAACTCGTCCCTTTCGGAGCCTCAAGAACTCACGGCTCGTGACTGTGAACGTCTGGGAATAAACTGGCGCAGGTAGGCGGCACTCTGTCGCAAAGCTGATACGCGTGCTTCTAAAGAGCCTTCATAGGCGCGATCCTCAACCTCTACGCAGACAGGACCCTCATAGCCGACATCGGTAAGCACTGAAAAGAACCGGCCCCAATCCACATCGCCCAGTCCAGGCAGCTTGGGCGTGTGGAACTCGTTGGGTGGCGCCAGTATGCCCACCTCATCAAGCCGGTCATGGTCCAGACGTGCATCCTTAGCATGCACGTGAAAGAGCTTGTGGTGAAACTCCCGCATGGGACGCAGATAGTCCATCTGCTGCCATATCATGTGCGAGGGGTCGTAGTTCAGCCCAAAATGCGCGCTGTCTATGTCACTGAACATACGGCGCCATATAGCCGGGGAGTGTGCGAGGTTCTTGCCTGATGGCCACTCATCGTAAGTAAAGTACATCGGGCAGTTCTCGATACCGATACGTACGCCCTGCTCTTCAGCATAGCGGACCAGAGGCACCCACACCTCACGAAAGCGAGACCAGTTTTGGTCCACCGTTCTGGCCGGAGTCCTGCCAACGAACGTGTTCACGGTGTGAAGACCGAGGCGGGCGGCCGCCCGGATCATGGCTTTGATGTGGTTTATGTACACTGCTGCTTCCGCCATGTCAGCACACAGCGGGTTGGGATAATACCCAAGGGCGCTGATGGTGATGCCGGATTCTTCGACCTGCTCCAAAACGTGCTCCGCATCCGTATCCGTAAAGTGCTGGACGTCGATATGCGTTACACCGGCATATCGGCGCGTTGCCTTGCCGACAGGCCAGCACATAAGCTCTACGCAGTCATAGCCCGTAGACCGGGCCAGGGAAAACACGTCGACCAGCGTGCATCCCGGAAGAATGGCACTGACAAAACCCAGCTTCATGGAACCAGTCGGTTAAAATCCGTTACCTGTTTGCGTCGCTGGCGTCACAGAAGGCAGCAAACACTTCCGGAGTGATGGGTACGTCGTACACACGCTGCATGACACTGGACCAGCCGTGCAGAAAATAGTGCCATCCATCGGTCACTTGCAGCGAGCGGGAGGCTCTCTGTGCATGTGCCTGCTGCAGGAAGGGCCGTTCACCCCGGTAATTGAGCTCCCAGATGGCACCATGCTGCGGAAACACCACGCCATCACTAACGGGTGACCCCGGCAGGTCCTTCCCCATGCCTGTGGCATTGATCACCAGCGAATGCGATTGCAGCGACCGCACTAAGGCGTCGTTTTCGTGCGCGCTCGAACTCAGCTTGTACTCTATCCGCATCCCATCTGTCCGGTATGGCCTTGCTACGGCTTCGCAGTGTGCCAGGTTGTCTGGCCTTATATCCGCGATAATAAGCTTTCGCGGGCGGCATCGTGCTTCAGTCAGGAGGTGCAACAGCAAAGCAACGGCGGCACCGCCCCCTCCCAGCGATAAAATCGCAGCGTCAGCATGTTGCTTCCAGTAGTCTGCACCCAGGAAATGTGTCAAGGCGAGTCCGCTGTTCGCCGGATCACAGGCATCGCCCCACAGCATTCCGTCACGCTTGTAAAGCGCTGACACTTCCTGGCAGCGCTGTGCCTGGGGCGTCAGTGCATCGATCAGGTCACTGGCTGCCCGCACTACACTGAGCTTGTGAGAAGTGATGAGCGCGCCACGCACGCCATCATCCGCCTTAAGGGCCTGAACAGCTGCACGGTGCCTGGTCAAGTCAAGTCCCAGTGGCAGATTCACGCCCTGCAGTACCGCTGCCTCCAGGTGCAAGACCCGGGCCCAGTGCGGAAAGAGCCTGAAAGCCAAGGAGCCCGTGGTACGCACACCAAAGAACTGCATCCTGTTCATGGCTGCCGCCCAGACATTCGTGCCTTTATGACCCGTGGACAGGGCTTTCGCCTTTCACGCGCCAGGGCCCTGCGCTTCCGCAACGATCAGGCCTGCCACCTGCCGGGATCGTACCTTCCAAATGCACCATTCTTTCAGCCTATGCCCAGGATCGCCGTCTTATGTACGCTCGGGTTACTGGTCTCTTGCAGCCCGGACCCGCTGCAATCTCCAGACTACAGTATACTGAACCTGCCGGAGCAGCCAAACATACTCTGGCTTGTCGCTGAGGACCTTAGTCCGTACCTCGCGGCCTATGGAGACTCCACAGTTCATACGCCAAACCTGGACCGGCTCTCGCATGAGGGGGTGACGTACACCAACATGTACTCTGTTTCGGGTGTGTGTGCACCGAGCCGCTTCTCTATTGCAACCGGCATTTACACCACTACGGGGTTTGCACAGCATATGCGCACCACCATGAGGGCCGAGTACCACGAAGAAACGGGCGTTCCCCCGTACGAAGCCGTACCGCCGCCAGCGGTCCGTTTCATGAGCGAGGTCCTGCGTCAGCACGGATACTATGCGACCAACAATGCTAAGCAGGACTATCAGCTGAAAGCACCCGTGACCGCCTGGGACAACAGCAGCAACAGAGCACACTGGCGCCAGCGGCCACCGGGTACGCCCTTCTTTGCGGTTTTTAACTTCGGGGTCACGCATGAATCACAGGTCTGGGCACGGGCCGACGATTCGCTGTGGGTACCCACCGACCTTGGCGTGCCCATCCCGCCGTATCTGCCGTTGACCGGGCCCGTCCACCGCGATGTTCGCCGCATGTACTCAAACCTCATGCTGCTGGACGAACGAATTGGAACCGTTCTGATACAACTGGAAGAAGGTGGGCTTCTGGACGAAACGGTCATCTTCTTCTATGCGGACCACGGCGGGCCACTGCCCAGGCAGAAGCGTCAGCTTTACGACTCCGGCCTGCATGTGCCGCTCCTTGTGCGGTTTCCGCATGCGCAGCTGGCGGGGTTGCAGGATGACCAGCTCATCAGCTTCGTGGACCTGGCCCCTACGACGTTTTCGCTGGCAGGCATCACGCTGCCAGACTATCTGGAGGGCCAGGCATTTCTGGGGTCTCAGCGTGCCGATGCACCACGCGCATACATCCACGCGGCGGCGGACCGTTTTGATACAGAGTACGACACCAAGCGGGCCGTACGCGACAAGCGCTTCAAGTACATCCGCAATCTGCGGCCTGATCGTGGCTATTACCTTGCTGTAAGCTACCGCGAACAGATGGCTACCATGCAAGAGCTGCTCAGGCTGCAGGCCGAAGGCAACCTGAACAAGGCCCAAGCGCAGTGGTTCAGGGATGCCAAAGCAGAAGAAGAGCTCTTTGACACGTGGGATGACCCGCACGAGCTTCGCAGTATCGCCACCGATACGGCCTTCGCAGGCAAGCTGCTGGAGTTGCGCCAGGAGCTAGACCGCTGGATGGAGCAGACGCAGGATCCTGGCGTGCTGGACGAACGGGAGATGGTTGAAGGCATCTGGCCGGACATGGTGCAGCCTGTAACGTCCCCGCCTGTGATAGCGTATGAGGGTCGGGCTGTGGTCCTTTCTTCAAGCACGGCAGGGGCCTCCATCGGATACCAGCTGCTCCTTGAAGGGGAAGCGCCAGGTTCCGCCTGGCAGGTCTACACCGGGCCCCTGTTCCTGTCTGATAACGTCACGTTAAGCGCCGTAGCGCACCGGCTGGGGTATACGCCAAGCGATACAGTGACGTTTGCAAGCCCCTACAGCTCCCAGCCGGGCCGGTATTCGCGCGTCAGATAGGCGCCCGCCTCATCGTCATTGGTGAACGCTTTGGTTTCGGCATCCCACATCAGGTGCTTGCCTGTACGGAGCGCGATGGCAGCGAGGCACGTGGCCTCCGCCAGGTCTCTGACATTGATGAAGCTGCCGCGGCTCTGCTTTCCTACCTTCATTGCGCCAACATACTCATCAACAGGGTCGACCACATCCTCATCGGACTTGGCCGCCGGCATGGATCCGGCCAGCGCTTTCATGCGGCTTTCCGGTAAGAGAGAGAATCGCTGTCCAAGGAAGTTACCCATTATCGTACCGTACTCGCCGACATAGAGCATGCCTTCACGCGGGACAGGTACACCGTAGGGCAGCAGCCCCTTGGCGAGCCGCGGCTTCATTCCTCCGTCGTACCAGTAGATGTCAAGATCCTTGTGCTCAAAATGGACTGTGCTGGCAGCGGGGAAGCCTACGTTCGAACGACGCCACTGGCACTGATTCCCCACGATGACGCAGCCCGTAGCAGGCGTAGCGCTGACACTCACGACGGGACCAGGGTTGAGCATCCGGTAAGTGCGCCAGAGGCTGTAGTTGCCCATGTCGCCCAGGCATCCGGCACCAAAATCATACCATCCCCGAAAGAGTGCATGGGTGTAATCCAGATGGTACGGGCGGTCAGGAACGCAGCCTAACCACAGGTCCCATTCCAGTCCATCCGGTACGGGCATCGGCTCAGAAGGATTCTCCATCCATCCCTGCGGCCATACAGGTCGGTTGGACCAGTTGTGAACCTCCTTCACTTTTCCGATGATGCCGGCCTTCAGCCACTCTTTGAGCTGATAAAAGTCCGGGTCGTTGTTCCAAGCCATCAGGTGTGTTGTTACACCTGTTTCTTTGGCCACCTCTACGCACTTGTGCACCTCATAGCACACGTTAGCCAGCGTCTTGTGGGCTACGACGTGCTTGCCAGCCCGCATGGCGTGTATGTTCACGGCGCCATGCAAGTGGTCAGGCGTCATGTCGATGACGACATCAATGCCATCGGACTCGGCCAGCATATCACGATAGTCCACGTAGGGCTTGCAGCCACTGTAGGTGCCCTGCTCAAGTGTTGCGGCGTAGTGGTGCTCGATGAGTTCGAGGCCAGCATCGCGGCCTGCGCGAATGCCGGTTTCGCTGCCCCAGCCAGCGTTTCCCATGAAGCTGCGGACTCTGTTGCGTATACCGTGCGGGCTCCAGTCACGATAATCGTCCGAGTCCTTGTTGGGATCACACACAGCCACCAGCTGCAGATCTTTTCGGGGCAGCCAGTCGCTCATAAGCTGCCTGAGCGCCTGGGTACCACTCCCGACCAGTGCGGCGGTAAGCCTGTCGCTGGGGGCTGTGAAACCGGATCCGCCCAGAACGCGACGCGGAATGATCGTGGCGGCAGATACGCCTGCTGTCGTGGCAAGAAACTGACGGCGGTTAAAAGAACCAGGCATGGTACGCGGGGCTTTAAAGGAGTAAGTTCACAGTCTTCACGAAAAAGCAAGTTACAGAACTAAATCCCCGCTGTCAACTCTGCACTTGCGCATGTTGCTCGAGGTCAAGCGTACGCGCTCATGGCACCCGGTCGTTGCGGAGCTGATACGGTGGACGACGTGACGTTTCCCGCCGTGGACCAGCGGAATCACAAAGGTTCCTGAAAAAAAACCTACTTTTCACCCTGTCGGTCAGATTTTCTGCTGCAATGTATACAAGACGGGAATTTCTTGAGGTCAACGCGGCGGCAGCCGGTGCCGCGTTGCTGCTGCGTGCGAAGCGAACGGAGCTGGCTGTTGGATTTCAAACGTGGGTGGTGCGGGAGCAGCTCGCGGAGGACTTCACCGGTACGCTTGCCCGTATGGCGGGTATGGGCTACGAGTCACTGGAGCTGTGCTCACCGGTAGGATACCAGCGGTACGGGTTTGGCCATCTGGCCGAATATAGCGCATCGGACCTGAAGGCTGTCATCAATGATGCAGGGCTGTTGTGTACAAGCAGCCACTACACGGTGGCAGAGCTGCGCGAGGACCTGCCCGCACGGATAGCCTTCGCGGAGGCTATGGGCTACACTCAGATGGTTCTGGCCCACCCGGGCCTAGGCGCTGATGCAACGCTGGATGACTACAAGCGCGTGTGCGAAGAGATGAACGGCTGGGGGCGGATAACCGCCGGGGAAGGTCTCCAGTTCGTGTACCATAACCACAACTTCGAGTTTGAAAAGCTTGAAGGTGAGCTGATCTACGACGCGCTGCTGGCACACCTTGATCCGGAGGTTGTCAAAATGCAGTTTCAGGTCTGGGTTGTTATTGCGGGCTACAAGGCGGCTGACTATTTTCGTGCGCATCCCGGGCGGTTTGTTTCTGCACACCTCTCGGACTGGTCCGGTGAGGAAGAGCAGGCGGTTCCTGTTGGCGCCGGCATCGTCGACTGGCGTGACTTCTTTGAAGCCGGGGTGGTGGGTGGCCTCAAGAACGTGTATGTGGAGATGGAGCCAAGCACATTGCCTGGCAGCGCGGCCTACCTCAAGGGTCTGCGCACTGATTAGGCGGGCTGCTTTCGCACTGCGGTTGCAAGCGACACAACATACGGCGGACGCATCACACCGTGCTCGGTAATGATCGCCGAGATGAGGTGGTGCGGTGTGACATCAAAGGCGGGGTTGTATACCTGCACGCCCTTTGGGGCAGTCTGGCGCCCAAAGCCATGTGTGACCTCTTCGGCAGACCGCTCTTCGATGACAATGTCTTCGCCCGATGCGGTAACGAAGTCTACGGTTGACAGCGGCGCAGAAACATAGAAGGGGATGCCGTGCAGTCGTGCCAGCAGCGCCAGGCCATAGGTGCCAATCTTGTTGGCCGTGTC
>JAAXGV010000115.1 GCA_012271185.1 Rhodothermales bacterium | reverse complement strand
TCCCGTGTCGTGCTTGCATACCGCAATCTAAACGGTGCGGAAGCCATTGTGAACCCCCCTTTATGGCTAAAGGGCAGGGCTAAGCTTCGCGGCCTGCGGTCTCTGCCTCGAAGGCCGGCGTGCATATGGCCCAGTATTCTGCTTTCCCGCTGCCCGGGTTGCTGTACCGGATCCGCTCACCTCGGGGTACGATGACTGCCTCGCCGGCCATCACATCGCAGCTGCCCGCCTGGTGTTCGACACGAATGGTGCCGCGAGTCACAACCGTGACTTCGTCGAACATCGGCTGCTGGAAAGGCTCACTCCAGCCACCGGGCGTCACCATGTGCGCTACGCTCACGGATGCCAGGCCGCCACTGGCACGGCCTGCGTATTCCAGGATCAGCTTGCCTGCTCCGTCTGGGATGCGTGCAGGCTGCAGTATCTTCCGGACCATGCCTACGCTTCCTGCCGAAGGGCCGCACGCAGCATGTGCAGCCCCTCGTCAATCTCGGCTGCGGTGATCGTCAGCGGTGAGCGGAAGCGTATCGCTATGCTTCCACAACCCAGCAGTATCAGGCCTTCCTGAAAACAGCGTGAAAGCACACGGTCGCGCATGGCACGGTCCGGCAGGTCCAGTGCACACATCAGGCCGCGGCCACGAACGTTGCGTACGGTGTCAAACTCATCAGCCAAGGCCTGAAGACGCGTCAAGAGGTGTGCTCCGACCGCTTTGGCGTTGGATACCAGCTGGTCCGTTTCGATGATCTCCAGGGTGCGGTCAAAACGAATCATATCCACCAGGTTGCCTCCCCAGGTCGAGTTGATGCGGCTTGACTCCTCGAAGACATGCCCGGTTACCTCGTCCAGGCGGAGGCCTGCCAGTATGCCGCAGACCTGCGTCTTCTTGCCGAACACGATGATGTCGGGCTTGGCCTCTACGCCTTCAAAGGCCCAGAAGGTGCCGGTGATGCCAACGCCAGTCTGGATCTCGTCTAAAATAAAAAGTGCGTCATTTTCTAGGCACAGCGTTTTCATGGCTTCAAAAAACGTGGACCGGAAGTGGTTGTCGCCCCCCTCACCCTGAATTGTTTCCATGAGTACACAGGCGATCTGGTCCTTCCGATCGTGAAAATGCTGTTTGGCCTGAGCGATCGCGTGGCGCTCAGACCGATCCACTTCCTCCAGGTGCCTGTCTAAGGGCCAGACAATCTTGGGGCTGGAGATACGTGGCCAATCGAATTTGGGGAAGTGCTGAATCTTGCGTTTGTCCGCCGTGTTAGTCAGCGAAAGCGTATAGCCCGAGCGGCCATGAAAGGATTCCTCCAGATGCAGCACCTGATGCCCTGTCTCCCGCTGGCAGCCCTTGGCGAAGTTCTTGCGCACCTTCCAGTCAAAGGCCACCTTCAGCGCGTTTTCGACTGCCAGCGCACCACCGGAGATAAAGAACATGTAGCGAAAGCGTTCCGGTTTGGCCACGCGCGCAAAGGTGTCCAGGAAGCGTGCCATGTGGATGGTTTGAACATCCGAGTTGGTGACCTTGTTGAGCGCCGCCTCTTTAAGGCGCTCCAGAAAGATCTCGTCATCCGTAAGCCCGGGATGGTTCATACCCAGGGCGCTGGTGGCATAGAACCCGAAGAAGTCCACAAAGCGGCGCCCCGTCAGCTGGTCATACAGGTTTACGCCCCGACTGCGCTGCATATCGAGTACCATAGGCAGCATACCCCCCGCATTGGTATGCGCCATGAAAATGGTATTAACATCTGCTGGTGAGATATTGTGAGACCGATTCCGGTATCCAGTCATCCGTACAGGTTGGGATTTGGCAGAAACTTTAACGGTTCATGTGCCGCGCAGAAATATAACTACGGATCAATGACTGCACGCACGTGTTTGCACGGGTTAACCCACCTTTGAGTTAGTGTTTGACAACACACCCAGACAGCCTTTTCTTCCTGGCGAGATCACGCTCAGGAAGGGCGCATTCAAGCCGTTGTATTCAGGCGATGGAGGCCCCGGGTTCCTGTCGCTCCCTGTCGTGGAATCACCGCGGGAGCGTCGTCCGGACTGGCTGCGCGTCAGGCTTCCGTACGGCCCCAAGTACCGGAAGCTGGTTCGTCTCATCGACGACAACAATCTGCACACGGTGTGCCAGAGTGCCCGCTGCCCCAACATGGGGGAGTGCTGGACTGCGGGCACTGCTACCTTCATGATCCTTGGCAATGTGTGCACGCGCTCCTGTGGATTTTGCGCGGTACAGACCGGACGCCCTGAGCCTGGACTGGACTGGGATGAGCCGCGACGCGTGGCGGAGGCGGCGCGCATCATGGCGTTGAAGCATGTGGTGGTAACCTCAGTCAACAGGGACGAGCGGAAGGACGGCGGCGCGCCGATCTTTGCAGAGACGATCCGCCGCCTTCGAAAGGAGATCTCGGGATGCACAGTGGAAGTGCTCATACCAGACTTTCGCGGACTGTGGGATGCGCTGCAGATTGTGCTGAACGAGCGACCGGACATACTTAATCACAATGTTGAAAGCGTCCCCCGTCTCTACCGCCGCGTACGCCCGCAAGCGGTCTATGAGCGCTCCCTGAAGCTGCTGCGCATTGCAAAGGAGCAGGGGCTGCGCACCAAGAGTGGTATCATGGTGGGGCTCGGTGAAACCAGGGACGAGGTCTTGGCCCTTATGGACGACTTCGTGGCAAGTGGCGTGGATGTCATGACCATCGGTCAGTACCTGCAGCCCACGAAGATGCACCTGCCCGTGGTGGAGTACGTGCACCCGGACGTGTTCGCTTACTACAAGCAGGTCGGCGAAGCCAAGGGGATTGAACACGTTGAAAGTGGTCCCCTGGTCCGAAGCTCCTATCACGCGGAGCAACACGTCTGACTACACACCAAGTGACCAGCCGTCACGGTACTCGCGGCGGACAAACTGGTTGGCTGCATCGAAGTTGGTGATGCGCATGTTTTCGCCATCCCATCGGAGCTTCTTTCGCCCAGGGTAGCGTGTTATAGTGCGGCCCGTGCGGGTTGTGGCCGTTTCGGCAAGCATGAAGCTGCGCAGCGCCAGATTACCCATAAGTACCATCTCGGTCAGCGGCCCTGCGTAGTCAAAGCTAGAGCTGCAGGGAGCACCGCCTTTGCAGGCTGCCACCCAAGCACGCTGGTGCCCGCGTATGTCGTCTTCCACACGTGGCAGCACAGCCGGGGGCGGCTCAAAGTCCTGCATCTTCGAGGTGGGAAGAAGCGATGGATTGAAGCCGTATGTTTCGCACATGATTTTGCCCTTGGTGCCGATGAAGAGGCACCCGCCTCCGCCATCGCCCATCACCTCGTCATCGCCCAGCTCATCAGGGCGGGGCGGCAGGAGGCCCCCGTCATACCAGATCACCTCACATGGCGGCATCTCCTCGCGGGCCGGAAATTCAAACCGGATGATCGACGAGTTAGGTGCACTGCCCAGGTTATCTATGGGCCTCCAGTTCTTCACAAACACCGATGCACTTGCCTCCACGGCGGTGGGAAACCCGAGCTTCAGCGCTTTGAAGACAGGGTCTACGATATGGCAGGCCATGTCACCGAGAGCGCCTGTGCCGAAGTCCCACCATCCGCGCCAGGAGAATGGCAGATACGTGGGGTGATACGGGCGCATGGGGGCGGTCCCTACCCACAGGTCCCAGTCCAGGGTGGCGGGCACCGGTGGCGTGTCCTTGGGACGCACGAGGCCTTGCGGCCATACGGGCCGGTTGGTCCAGGTGTGAACGGTGGTGACATCCCCAATAGTGCCGGTCCAGATCCATTCGCAGACCTGGCGGATACCTTCACCGGAGTTGCCCTGGTTACCCATCTGCGTTGCAACGCCGTAATGCCGAGCGGCTTCGGTCAGCATCCTGGCTTCGTACACGTCGTGAGTAAGTGGCTTTTCCACGTATACGTGTTTGCCCACCTGCATGGCAGCCATGGCGGCAACGGCATGCATATGGTCTGGTGTCGCTACCGTCACCGCGTCAATGCTGTTGTGCATCTCATCCAGCATCACACGAAAGTCACGATACCTGGCGGCTTTGGGGTACCGCTCGTAGGTGGCTGCCGCGCGCTCATCGTCGACATCGGCGAGCGCCACGATGTTTTCCAGGGTAGCGCCTGTGTTGCTATCGTACCCGCAGGCGCCGGCCAGCACGCCCGTGGCACGACCACCGGCAGCGATGCCGGCGATGTTGAGCCGGTCGCTTGGTGCCCGGTAGCCAGGGCCGCCAAGGATGTGCCGAGGCAGGATCATCACGCCGCCCAGTGCGGCGGCGGAGTGCGCCAGAAAAGCGCGTCGGGAAACAGTGTCAGGATGTTGCATGACTAGTCCGTGTCTGGTACTGCTAAGAGCGCGTTAAGGAACAACTTGTAGGTGCCGCGTGGCTGCCCGCGAAACTGCGGCCTGAACCCGTAGAGGATCACACGCCCCTCTCCAAGGTCCACTTGCATCATTGCGGCTTTTCCCCCGATATGCGGCCCGGCTCCGCGTGCCCACCCGCTGAGCAGGATATCTTCCACCGCATAACGGGCGATGATGGTAACGGGTGGCGCGGGTGCGGGCGCCAGCTCCATCTGGCCGCCTTCGCCCTCGCCTGTGCGCTCCACGGTGCGGAAGGCGCGGCTGCGCACAAAATAGGCGGCGGCCTCCGCAGGCATGCCGTAGGCTAATGTCTGGGTGGTATCCACGGTGATCCGGACCAAGGACCCGGGAATAAAAAACGCATCCTGCGACACGTTTGCAACAATGTTCTCTACGGGCAGCCCGAACTGGTTGATAACAAAGTCGCTGGCGCCATCGAGGGCTACTAGGGTTCCACCCGCCACAACATAGCGCTCCAACGCCAAGGCGCCGGCGAGTCCCAGCCCGCCGACATATTCGGGAGGCATAAATCCTTCGCGGTGGCCACGCAGGATGGCGCCTTCACGCTGGTGTGGCAGGATGATTGCGTCATACTGCGACAGGTTTCCGGCCTGCACGTCCGAGTCATGCAGGGTATCCACGGCAAAATTGTACGTTCCAAGAAGCCAGCGCGTCCACCCTTCGTCCATGTTTGCGACCCATGACTTGTAGAGTCCGATTTTCGCTTCACGGAGCTGCTGTGTCTGCCCGGGAATCCTGGTTGCTGCTTCAAAGCTTGCCCCGCTGGAGGCTGCCTCCGCCTGCAGCACCTGCCTGGTTGCAGTACCGGTGGATGCCACAACAAATGTCCCCGGTGTGTGGACGCTGCCGGTATCAGTCACCATGTAGACATCTTCACCTGCTGCAAGCAGCCGGTTGGTCACGGCAATGCTCCGGTTCGGGCGGTGTGAGTATACGTACGCATCACCAGTGCCGTGCACAACTCCTGGGGCTGGCTGCAGCACTTGCGTCAACGGTACACCGCCATGCACCTCAAAGGAATCGGAGAAGACGCGTACGACCTCCACGCCCATCTGAAGGGGCAGTGTCCAGCCTGCCAGATCGTACGGAGTACGCCGGCCACTGGGATACTCCTGCTTCTCCATAAGGTCCAAGAGGTATGGACGGAACGCTTGTGACGCACTGACAACAAACGATCCCGGAGCAAAGGACGCTCCCTGGTACGAGAACGACTCGGGAACCCGATCCACCTCAATGCCGCCAATGCGCAAAATGTTGACGAGTGACAACTCCTCTCCCTGGTTCCATTGCGCGGCCGGGATGATGTAAGCCTTGGGTTCCTCTCCACCGGTTTTGCTGATGGCAGCCCGGCCCATTTCATATATGTTGTACAGCCACTGGCTGCGAAGATCGGCCGCAATGCGGAGCACTGCCATGGACCCTGTGATCATGTAGCGCACGGGGTCGCTAAAGCGGGAAGCGCCACCCTGCCAAGGGTACGGGTAAAAGATGTTGGTACCGGTGGTGGGGTGTCCGCCCGCCACTGTCGCGGGCAAGGAGTCGGGGTCGTACGAACGAGGCGACGGGGTGGCGTGCCCAGTCTCCGTGAGTATCCCGATCATGTTGTGGAAATACGGCACAGTACGCATACCCCCGTTCCACCACATGCTGTATATCACACCGGAAACCGCGCCTGGCATCTGCTTCATGGCAAACCGGTTTGCCATGGCAGTCCCTATCATGTTCACCGCGGTTGTCACGCCTGGGTGGATTCTCGGATTGACAGGATCCGCAAAGGGTGGCAGAAAGATGCGCGTATGGCTGGGGCTGGTCTGGTGGTGGTTGTAGATGATCTGAGGATACCACTCATTGTACAGGAGCTCTGTGACTGCCTGCGACTCGGGCATGTTGTTCATGAACCAGTCCCGGTTGTTGTCATGCCCTACATAGTAGTGGTACAGCCACGGAGGTCTTGTCGCCTCGTAGGGGCCGTGCACCGTCTGCGCGTACCAGTCTGCCACGATATCCAGTCCATCCGGGTTCATCACCGGCATCAGCAGCAGGATCGTGTTGTCGCGGATGTGCTGCATCTCCGGTGAGTCTTCTGTTGCGATGCGATATGCCAGGAGTGGTGTCATCTGCGCGCCGGCCACCTCCGTTGCATGCAGGCCACCGTCAATCCACACAATGGCCTTGCCGTCATGGGCCAGTTCACGCGCTTCTGCCGGGGTGATTCTTGCACGGGCAAGCTTTTCGCTGATATCGCGCCAGTGGTCCAGACGGCGCAGGTTTGCGCGGCTTGAGATATACAGCAGGAGCAGCGGCCTGCCCAGCACCGATGTGCCAATCTCGCGCAGCTGCACACGCGGGCTGGCCTCCTCCAGTGCCCGATAGTAGGTGACCATCTGCTCGTAGGTGGCCAGCTTGTAGTCGTCCCCAGGCATAAACCTGAAGAATTCGGCGGGATGGGGCACCTGGGCCTGTACTGCGGTGCAGACACACGCCGCAAGGAGCAGCATCGTTAAGCGTCTCATGAAATGCTTGGACTAGTTGGGCGCGACAGGCACACCGCGTTCGTTTGGGATACAAGGACCGGTGGGACGATCGTCGTCCGGAACCTGGTAGTGAACGCGCAGGCGCTCCAGCTCGGTCTTAAGCTCGACAGCAAGGTCCTGGTAGGACGAGTCACCATACACGCTGCGCAGCTCCATAGGATCGTCGGTGAGGTCAAAGAGCTCCCACTCGTCACGATTGTAGTAGTAGATCAGCTTGTGTGTCTTTGTGCGCACGCCGTAGTGACGCTCCACGCAGTGCACAGCGGGGTACTCGTAGTAGTGGTAGTAGTGGCTTGTGCGCCAGTCTTCGGGTGTTTCACCGGTAAAGAGCGGTTTAAGGCTGCGACCCTGCATATCTGCGGGTGCTCCGACACCTGCCAGGTCCAGGAAGGTGGCGGCAAAATCGAGATTGGACACCATGGCATCGCTCACGGTGCCGGGCGTGATCTTGCCGGGCCACCGGACCAGGAGCGGCGTCAGCAGGGACTCCTCGTACATCCATCGCTTATCGTACCAGCCGTGCTCTCCCAGGTACCACCCCTGGTCCGAAGAGTAGATCACGACCGTGTTGTCTGCCAGGCCTGATTCGTCGAGGTAGCCCAGGAGGCGTCCAACGTTGTCGTCGACACCGGCAACTGTGCGCAGGTACTCTTTGACATAGCGCTGATACTTCCAGCGTGTGAGGTCGTCTCCTTCCAGGTTTGCCGCATGAAACGCCTCGTTGCGCGGTCCATAGACTGCTTCCCAGGCGGCGGTCTGGGCTTCATTCATGCTTCGTGGCGCCTGCAGCTTCAGGTCCGTAACATCGAGGTGCCGCGCGATGGTCATTCCCTGCTCCGCCGCAGGCGAGGCCCTGCCCGTATAGTCATCAAAGAGTGTGGGCGGTTCGGGAATATCCATGTCCTCATACAGATTATAGTGGTCCGGTCCTGGATGCCACTCGCGATGCGGCGCTTTGTGCTGATACATCAGCATAAAAGGTTTGTCGGGGTCCCGCCCGCTTTGCAGCCACTCCAGAGCAAGATCAGTGATGATGTTGGTAGTATACCCCTCCATCCGGAGCGTGTCGCCTTCGGTGAGAAAGAGCGGGTTATAGTACGGTCCCTGACCGCGCAGGACCTGCCAGTGGTCAAAGCCTGTAGGAGCACTCCGCAGATGCCATTTGCCGATGATGCTGGTCTGGTAGCCCGCCGCCTGCAGCAGCTTGGGAAAAGTTTGTTGAGATCCGTCGAACCGCTGCCCGTTGGTCAGCTGCCCGTTAAGGTGGCTGTGCTTGCCGGTCAGGACCACTGCGCGGCTGGGTGCACAGATGCTGTTGGTAACCAGGCACCTGTCAAAGCGGATACCCTCCTGGGCGATGCGGTCCAGGTTGGGGGTTTCATTGACAACAGATCCGTACGCACTAAGCGCACGGGCCGTATGATCGTCGGTGAAAATGAAGACAATGTTAGGCCGTTCTTCCGTCGGGATGTATTGCCGGCAGCCAGCCAACAGGGTGCTGGCAGCCAGCAGAATGAGCATTCGGGTCATAGTCGCACAGGTAGGTCAGAACCGTATAATACGAGTTGATCGTGAAGATTGATGTCAGGCCTGCTCAGGGCTGTGCGCGCCTGCGTATATTGGCAGCTGTTGAACCGGACTGACCTTATGGCCCTGGAAAGAACGCTGGCTATCCTGAAGCCCGACTGTGTCCGCAAAAACCTGATAGGTGCGGTGGTGGCCCGCATTGAGGGTGCCAGCTTTACCATCCGTGGCATGCGTATGGTGACACTTGCTGAGCATGACGCCCGGGCGTTCTATGCGGTACACAGGGAGCGGCCTTTCTTTGACGAACTGGTGCAGTTCATGACGAGCGGTCCGGTTGTTGCGCTTGCACTGGAGAAGGAGAGTGCCGTGCGGGATTTCCGCACGCTGATAGGCACAACAGACCCGGCTGAGGCAGATGAAGGGACTATCCGGTACGACTATGCCGACTCCAAAGGCGAAAACATTGTCCACGGCTCGGACTCGGTTGAAAACGGCCGCAATGAGGTCGCATTCTTTTTTACGAGTCTCGACCTGGTGTAGCGGCCAAGCACCGTTACGGGTGCGAGGCGCTGCTGCCAGGGGCGTGGTGGCAGACACGTGATGTCATGGTCGCAATTGCCAGGTACAGCACCCCAAAAGCGCATGTTCAGTCAGCATCTGTCACGCATGTCAATGGCCTGTGACAGCGCAGATCTGCTCTTCTGCTTCGCAGCAGGAGCATTGGGGCTTGTGATGTTCGCAGCTTCGGACGTGGCCATGGGGCAGGAGCCGGTCAGAACGGGTGCCCAGGTGCTTGCAGAGCGTGGGTTTGCAGAGTTTCAGGGCCAACGTGTCGGGCTCATCATCAACCACACAGCCCGTGTGGGCGACCGCCACGTTGTCAATCTTATCCATGAGGCGCCTGGTGTCACTGTCGGTGCGATCTTTGGGCCGGAGCACGGCTGGCGCGGGGCCGAAGAGGACGGCGTGGCGGTAGAGGATGGTTACGACACGGAAACGGGTGCGCCGGTATACAGTCTGTATGGCCAGTACCGCCAGCCAACAAAGGCAATGCTGCGGGGCCTTGATGCACTTGTCTTTGATATCCAGGACGTGGGGACCCGTTTCTACACCTTCATATCCACTATGGGGCTGGCCATGCAGTCTGCTGCAGCAGCAGGCATTCCCTTCGTGGTCCTGGACCGCCCCAATCCCCTCTCTGGCAACTATGTGTCCGGGTTTGTGCTGGAGTTGGAGCATGCCTCATTTGTTGGGCAGTACCCGATTCCCATTGCGCACGGGTTGACGGTTGGGGAGCTGGCGCGCATGATCGCAGGAGAGATGTTCCTTCCCGGCCTTGAGGAGCTGACGCTCCAGGTTGTGGCCATGGAGGGCTATGACCGTGCGATGCAGTGGCCGGATACACAGCTACCATGGGTCAACACCAGCCCCAACATTCCCAGGTTCCAGACGGCGCTGGTGTACCCGGGGACATGCTTTTTTGAAGCGACATCTGCAAGTGAAGGACGTGGAACACTGACT
>JAAXGV010000064.1:684-17071 GCA_012271185.1 Rhodothermales bacterium | reverse complement strand
TAAATCCGTCACCGTTTACGTCGCCGGCCGCAATGGACATGGTGGACTGGCTCGTCTTGCGGACCGACACAGCCGGGGCTACCCTGAAACCGCCCTGCCCGTCCCCCAGCCAGAAGCGGTCGGGGCTCTCGAAATCGTTGCAGACATAGAGATCGGGATTGCCATCACCATTCAGGTCCTGAAACCGGACCGTCAATGCCCAGTCACGCGGCTCTGCTGCTGACCCGACACTGTCTTCCATGGGTACCTGCCTGAACCGGGCGGTGCCATCGTTCAGATAGAGGCGATCGGGCTCCGCATACTCAAATCGCATAAGTCGGTTGCCCTGATGCACCAAGCGGTAGTGATCTGCAAAGCCCGGTGCAACGCTGTAGGTTTCGCCCTCCTGCCGGACAACGCGCTCAAAAGCGATCTGGTCAGGAGGATAGATATCCTTGACCGTGCGCGTCTTGTAATAACCGACATACAGGTCCAGGTCGCCGTCACTGTCCACATCGGCCAGCGCCATGGACGTTGCACCACCCGGGTGAGCCATGCCGGCCGTTTCTGTGATGTCACGGAAACGGCCGCTGCCATCATTTTCAAAAGCCGCTGTGCCACCTCCAAGTGAGGTCAGCAAAAGGTCCAGGTCCGTATCACCATCAATATCCATCAGAACCGCGCCGGTGTTGGCAGCATGGGATTCAGCCACCCCGGCGCGTTCGGCTGCCTCCTCAAAGCGCCAGCTCCCCTGATTCAGATACAGGGCGTTTGGTCCCTCCAGCCTGGCAAGAATAATATCAGGCCAACCGTTGCCATCCACATCTCCCAGAGCGACTCCCGAACCGTTCACATAGTGCCGGTTGCGCAGCCATGTCTCTGTTGCGAGCGTATTGGCAAAGACGATGCCGGTCCGGCGTGCACTGACCTCCGTGAAGCCGGCCTCCCCGCCCACGGGTGCCGGGAGCGGTGCTGCACGGTACCCTTCTTTGTTGATCCAGATCCGCTCTTTTTCGCCGGAGCAACCCGTAAAGAGGAGGAACATGCCTGCCAGGATTATCCGAAGCGGCTTCTGCATGGCGTCATTCCTGCCGCAGTGTCAGCACGGGCCTGCAGAAGACCCTGGCGGTGTGACATCCGCCAGATGGCAGCGATCCGCCTTGTGCACGCACCCGTTCAGGCAGGTACGCGCCTGAACGGGGGTATGGCAGCTTCAGGTCATCCGCGCACAATCCGGTACCGACCATCCGGAGCCGTGTCTTCGGCTACATACCAGGCCGCACCCCACCCTTGAACTCGTTCTCGAAGAAGGTCGTTATGTCTTTGAAATAATCGTCACGCTCCTCCGTCACAGGTATCCTGGTCCAGACATCGTCCGTGGGTCCACGACCCTCTATCTCGGCATTGAGCGTGGCCGCATACGTGCCTGCACTGCGGTCACGGGGTCTGGCCCTGACTGTGATGCGGATGCGCGCATACCCGAAGCCCAGGGCCTTCTCATCACTGGTGGCGGGAAGCTCCTTCCATGAGGTCATCAGCCGTATGTCTTCAGCAGTCTCCACCCGACGCTCGAACTGGTACCCGTGACGTATGATGAGCGCGTCATCCGCCACACTGATGATGTGGTCTGCGGTGGATGTCCCCAAGTTGACTCTGATCGTATTGTCAACCCTATCTCCCCCGCCCGCGGCTGTACCGGAGCCGGAGCACCCGGCAAGCAGCATAAGTGCGAGCATCAGGCAGCTGGTAACACGCATGGCGGCGCTGGGCTTTTGTGCTGCCCAAGATACGAAAAAAGGCCAGCGCGATGGGCTGGCCTTTTTTTCTGCTGTTGTCCGTTGTCCTACCGCCGGATCCTTGTGTTATCTATGCCGTGTTCATCATCATCACGGTAGGCTGTAGGGGCTCCACCGTCACCACCGACACCACCGAAGGTATAGTTCGGAAGGCCAAGTGTTTCCAGCTCCCTTCCTGGGACAGGGAAATGGACAGGCGTGCCAGTCACCAGATCGCCTAAGCCGCGGTCATCGTAGTAGGCAAGACCGGCAGCCGTCAGAAACGTCTCAATACGCCGCTCATGCTTCAGCTTGGCCCAGAGGCTTGCCGAATCAAGGTGGCTCTGGGCATCCGAGGAGGCCCCCTTTGAATCCGACCCTGTGGCCGGGTTAAGCTCCCCCCTGCCTACACGCGTCTTATTGATGAGGTTGGCCACCTGTTCGGTGCTGCCACCCGTGCGAAGCAACGCCTCAGCCATGTACATGTCCATCTCAGTCATGACCATGTGCGGCATTATACCGTTGGCATCTCCGTTGTAGTAGTACTGATAGCGCTTGTGGTTGTGTGACGAGTAGTGATAAGTGCCACGAGCCGGTGGAAACGGTCCGTTGTTGCCCTGATACTCGAAGTCGGTGCCATCTACCGTCGGATCATCTGCACTCCCGACGATTCTGCGGTCAGCTGTATGAATATCAAACACGAGCCGCTCTCCCAGCGGCTTAGAAAGCCAGTCCGCATAGCCACCGGATTCATCTGCCGGCCCGATGGTACGGTAGTCTGCCCGGGACCACGACGTCCCGTTCTGTGGGTAGAATTTGAGGCAGTCCCACTCCGTGACACCATCATCATCGCCAATGGGCGCAAAGTCTTCCGTGATACCGCTGTTTATGCGTAAGACGACTTCCTGCCAGTTTACCGCCGCGCGCTCCTCAGGGCTGCGTGCGCCCTGAATCATGATGCGCGCCACGAAGGAGTTGATCAGACGCACCATCTGGTCAGAATCAACCTCCAGACCCCAGACCCAGTCGTCATCCGCCGTGATCACGAAGCTGTTCGCCGAAGCAATGGCCTTGGCTTCGTCCAGCATGCGGATCGCTTCAGCCTGCACCTCCTGGTAAGGTTGAAGCACCAGCGCATCCTCCGCCAAGTTGATATTCTCATCTACAATGAAGGCCTGATCAAAGATCAGTGAGAGTGTGCCATGCATCAGGCCCTGGTGCATCTTAGCAAACGCCTTCAGCAGGCTGGTGTCGTAACCTTCTCTGGTATAGATGTTGCTGGCTTCGCTGCCCTCGGCTTCCGCACGTGCAATGGCCTGCAACGCGTCGTTAGCATTGGAAATACCGCGGTAGTTGTCAAACCAGGGCTCCTGTGTGGACCCGCGCCGGTTGTATGTCGGACTGTTGTCCCATGCAATGCGCGGCTCGGATGACATATCGCGCATGCCCCAGTTGGCCCACGATGAGGAGGTTTCATCCGCTATCGTGGAATAGAAGAACGCACCATTGCCGCAGTTCTGTATGCCAAGCCAGTAATCCTGGAAGGTCCCCTTTATCAGGTTGACCACGTCACCCGGCTGGGAAAAGGCCACCGTACGGTCCGGGTTGTTGGGGTTTTCAACTGCGAGGTCCTGGCAGCCTGCCAACAGCAGCAAGCATGCCAGCCCGGACAAGACTGTCTGTTTCATGTGAAGCATCTTGTTTGGAGTGTTGAACATGCGTGTCTAAAACTGGATTTCCAGCTTCGCACGGTACGTGCGGTATGGCGGGTAGCTGAAATTGTCCACACGGCCCAGCGTGGCATCGCCGAACTCTGCGGTACTTCCGACTTCCGGATCAAACCCTGTGTAGTCGGTGAATGTCAGCAGATTGCGCCCGATGATGCTGATGGAGATTGAATGCACCGAGTTGCCGAACACATTCTGCAGCTGCCGGCGGTTGAAGGTGTACCCTACGGACAGCTCCCGAAGCTTGATGTACGTGGCGTCTTCAACATAATGGCTGTTCCGCGCTGTGGCATCGTAAAGCACCTCGTAGTACGTGATGGACTTCTTGTCGCCTTCGGCCTTGCCGCCCTGATCCTGATCCGCAGCGCGTCCGTCCCTGTAGCTCCACTGCTTGGTGAAGTTGTACACATCACCACCAACCTGCGCGCCCCACAGCATGTAGATGCCGATACCCTTGTAATTCAGGGTTGTATTGACACCCAGGTTGAAGTCCGGCACCGCGTTTGCGATCTCAACGATGGCGGTTTCCTCCACCTCATCATAGTATTTGATCGGGATGCCCCACCGGTAGGAGACCCCACCTACGTCAACGGAGGTACCCCACAGGTCGTCATCAGTACCCACCATTCCGTCGGGACCCGTGCCGCTGGTGTAAGTGTTGCCCTGTCCAACAGCCACCAGGTACCCGTCGTCGTTGACATCAAAGTAGCTGGCATCGGTACCGCCGGGCAACTGCGACGCATCGGTGATAAAGAGGTTACCGTACATCGTGCCCAGCAGCTCATTGTCGCGAATGAAAAAGAGACCGAGCGGACCGCCCAGGAACGGATTCGATTCAAAGGCGGTGATCTCCTGCCGCGTGCGGTCAAACGTCACGCTGAGGTCCAGAAGCAGATCCGGCCGGTCCAGCACCGTGCCCGTAATCGTGGCTTCGATCGTGTTGGTTGCCAAGTCCCCGGCGTTTCGCCACTGTGATTCAAACCCGTAATAACCCGCCAGTGGAACAGCAAGCAGCTGATCCTTCACCGTCGTCTGCGCATATACGAGCTCAAGAAAGAGGCGATTTCTGACGCCGACATCCATACCCAGCTCAACCTCGGTCTGCAACTCGGGCTTCAGGTACTTGTTACCCAGCGTCGCCTTGCTGAGCTGACCATTGCTGAGCGTCAGCGTCTCATACTGCGCCTGGAAGCCAGGACGTCCGCCGGCTGTGCCGACAGAGCTGCGCAGCTTGAGTTCCGTGATGGGGCTGCTGTCACTCCAGAAGGGCTCCTCTGAAACGCGCCATGCACCGCTGAGGCGATAGTAGGTCTGCCAGCGCTCTTCCGCTCCGAACAGGGAGCTTCCATCTCTGCGCCCGAAAAGGTCGACAATGTAGCGGTCCATGTAGTCGGCGCCAATCGTGGCGTAGTAGCCCTCCGACTTGACTGTGGAGGAGCCGTTGCCGATACGCTTCTCACCTTCGGTCTCCACATTGGAAAGGTCGGTGATACCCACTGTTGTAAGGTCCGTACCGATGATAAACTCGCTGAATGACTGGAAGTCTTCAATCTGCGCCTTGAACTGCCCGCGGGTTGTAACAGGACCAAAGGTTCTACGCACGGATATGGTCGCGTCTGCATTCAGCGCCTCACTGACGGCGTTCCTGCGCTCGATGCGGCCATCATTGAGGGACGAGGGGTCAATCGTCGCAAAACCAATGTCATAGAACTCCCTTTCATCCCGGTCGGACCTGTCGTAAGCAAAATTACCCTGAACATCCATCCAGTCCGTCGGTCTGTACTGCACCCTGAAGTTGCCAAGGATTCGCGACCGCTCCTGGGCCAGGTCGGCATTCTCGATGGTATAGATCGGGTTCTCCTCCACGGCCAGCGGATCCGCCTGCACGGCGAGCTCTCCAGTTTCCGGGTCCCGCGCTTCCAGGTTCACGAGCGGATTGGTAAACATCAGGCCGAAAAACGGATTAACGTTGACATTTGAGGAAAGGTTGGACGTGATGGCGTCGTTGCTGGACTGCGAATAGAAGCCCGACGCAGAGAACACCAGATTCTGACGCACCCTGTGATCCAGATTTACGCGAAAGCTCCTGCGGCGCAGTCCCTGCAACCCCTTGATCGCACCTTGCTCCGAAGCGTTGGTAAAGGAGGCCAGGAAATTGGTCTTGGAGCTGTTCTGGCTTATGCCAACATAGTTCACATACGAGTTGCCCGGATCAAAGAAGGTCTCGAAGGCATCGTACAGCGTACCTTCGTAGGGCTTGTGATAAAACGATGCGCCATGGACGTTTCTGTCCAGTGCAGCCCCAGGTCCGTAGCCGTTCGGGAGGCAGGTGTCACATTCGTTTTTGTTGCCCCCGGTGTCAAGAAAATTACCCGAGGCGTCGGTCTGATAGTTGTGCGAACGGTTGGTAACCAGGTTCTGGCCCAGGCTGTTGACGCCCAGCTCATTGCGGACAATGATGCGTGTCTGGTTGAGCGGAATGTTGTTGCCACGCTGCGTGGTGATGTTGATCACACCATTGTGCGCACGCGACCCGTAGAAGGAAGAAGCGGCAGCACCTTTGACGATCTCCATGCTCTCTATATCCAGCGCATCTATATCGACCTGGTTCGCACCCAGAACTACACCATCCACGATATACAGGGGCGCGCTGCCACCTGTAAGGCTGGTTGAGCCGCGCAGGCGAACAGAGATGGCATCGCCCGGTGAGCCACTTGCAGCCTGAACCTGCACACCGGCCACCTTGCCCTGAAGATTCGAGATGGGGCTTGATCCGGCGGCAACGGTCAGGTCTTCGTGGTTCACCTCCGAAACGGTGAAGGCAAGCTTCTTCCTGGGTGTCGCTTCCGCTACACCTGTGACCACCACCTCATCGAGACTGAGCCGGTCGAGACTCAATACAAAGTCTTGCGTCATCAGTCCCTCGGCCAGCGTAATGGATAGTGTCTGCGGGCTATAGCCAATGTATTTGACGGACAACTCCACTGTCTGGCCAACATTCTCCGCCGGGACGCGGAACGAGTAGTTCCCGTCTACGTCAGTGGATCCGCCAATCAGCAGACTTTCAATGATGACGTTGGCGCCGATAAGCGCCTCACCGTCCTCATCCACGATGCTGCCGGAGATGACCGTGCCCTGCGCACGCGCAAGGCCCGGAAGTAGAGCCAGACACAACAGTGCCGGCATTAGTTTGGAATTCATATGCTTTCCAGTGAGTGGAAGGTTAGTGATACAGCTCAGGTTCAGGCTCCCAGGCCCGGCCAAAGGGCTGCGTTCTGTCACGCAACGCTGCTACAGATACAACAGCCGGGCATTTTGTACTCATGCACCGCAAACGCAAACATGAAAAGTACTGCTCAGAGCCCGCAGAAGCAAAGTGCTCCCGCGCTTTCATGCAGTCTTCATTAAAGCAGGTCGGCCGTCAGACGCGCATACAGAGCTCTTCCATTGTAGTCCCACGGCAAAGCCCTGGGATGGGCGTTGCCGGTGCTGCTGGTCTCAAGAGGATCCACCAAGGGAACAGTATCGAAGATGTTACTGATGCCCAGTGCAATGCGATAGCTTCGGCGAAGGGTCCAGCCCAGCTCGCCAGCCATAATCAGCGTCGCGCCGTACGTCTCCAGCGCTGTCTGTCCGTCCGCATGCGCACAAAGCGTGTTGCCAAGCGGGCAGGTCTGAAAGCTGGTATAGTAGTTGAACCGCAACATCCCGCACACCGGACCCGACTCGTGGCGGCCCGTCAGTATCACACGGTGCCTGGGGTTGAGCGTTTCCATCTCCACCTGGCATGCCAGCGTGAGCAGGCTGAGCGTGGCCGGCTGCTTTAGCGGCACACCCAGGAACGTGTCAATCTGTCGAGGCTGTGCCAAGTCCACAAGGTCCAGTGCGGTCCAGTTCCAGGCCAGCACTCCACTGGATGTCGCACCACCATCCCAGTCGCGCTGCCAGGCAAACACGGCGTCCGCACCGCGCGTGCGCGTATCAAAATCATTTCGAATAAAACCGGATCTCACGGATATTCTGAACACCTCCCAGCAGGTTGGCCTCATCCATGATCTGCATGATCTCGCCGGTCAGAGGTATGTTGCCTGACACCGCAATGCGGTCTCTGAAGGCAATTCAAAGTAGTCCAGCGTCAGCGTCGCGTCTTCTGACAGCTCCAGGACAGTGCCAAGAGACAGACTGCGCGCAGTCTCTTTCGTCAGCTCCTTGCCTCCCAGACCCATGGCTATGGGGTGGGTTGACGGCAGCTGCCCAACCTCAACAAGCCCGGTTTCCGGTGAGAACCCCGTGGTCTGAAACACATTGAGGTTGGCCTGGCCGGGCGTAGGCGCACGAAAGCCCGTGCTGACCGTGCTTCGGAACGTTATCCTGTCCGATGCCCTGTACAGGCCGCCACCTTGCCGGTCAGCGTGCTGCCAAAGCTGGTGTAGTAGTTCTCATAGCGAGCGGCTACATCGACAACCCAGCGGGCTGTTATGTCCGCCTCCACATCCACATACAAAGCGACAGCAGGCCGGCTCCACCGGCCCGCAAAAGCAGGATTGAGACCCTGGTAGCCGTTGGAACCCACACTGAATCCTTGATCCGCATAAGGTCCCGGGTTGTAGGATTCCAGATTGCCAGGCCGGCTCTCAAGCGTCTCGTTACGCCATGTCGCACCCCAGGCCGCATGAAGCGGCAACGACAGTGCGGATACCACGACGGGGTAGCTCATGACGACCGTGGCCTCCGCCTCCTGCTGCATGTAGCCGCGAGGCCTGAACGACGTAGGTGTGTACGGTCCGTATGAAGCATTGACCGTGTTGTATATGAAGTAGTCCTGCGTGCTGCGACCGATACTGATGCTGGCATCCCACTGAAGACCCCGCTCAGGGCCGCCCTCAAGGCCTGCCGCCACGCTCCCGCGCGCCGTGCTCGTCCCCGGCGACCTGAAGTAAAAGCCATATTCCGCAGTGCGCTGCCCGTAGCCCCCGAACGTATACGCGCGCATCGTATTGCCAATGAGGAGGCCCGCATGGGCAAACCCGGTCAGTGCCTTGCTCGCATCAGGACTTTCCATGATCTGCGCCGGATCCTTGACGGGCGTATCCGAGGGAAGCCAGCGTCGCGGCATCAGCCCGCTGCATGCTGCGCACTGTTGGCGCCACATCGCGGCCCTCAAAGCTGAGGTTAAGGAAGCCGCGCTTCGTAAGGTGCATGCCTGCGTTCGCGGCAACGTGCGCGTACTCTCCGTCCCCATGCGTGTACAGTCCGCTCTGCATCCTGATTAGAACGCCATGTGGCGAGTCACGCAGCTGCAGGTTGAGCACGCCCGCCACAGCGTCCGCGCCATACTGCGCAGCGGCACCATCACGCAGAACCTCCGCCTGCTTGACCGCGATGCTGGGAATCATGTTCAGATCCGGCCCCTGGGCCCCCTTGTTCAGCGAGCTTCCCCTCAAGGCGATCGAGCTGGACCGGTGTCGCCCTTTGCCGTTGATGAGAACCACTATGTTGTCCGTGGGCAGACCTCGCAGGGTCGCAGGACGCACCAGTGCAGCCTCATCCCCGCCGGTGCGGCGCACGTTGTAGGAAGGAATATGGGTACGCAGGATATCATCCATATCGGTGGTGGCTGCACTCGCGAAGTCGCGCGGCGCCAGGACATCCACGGGCACCACGGAGTCCTTCATCAGACGCGGCAACCGCCGCGTACCTACCACAACGACCTCATCCAGTCCCAGAACGCTCTTCTTGAGTCTGATGTGAAGCGTCTGGTCGTCAGGGCTCGCCTGGAGCACTTGCCTGCGATAACCAACAAAGCTGAACACCAGCACGTATCCGTCTTCCGGCAGGGTTATGGAAAACGTGCCATCCGATGCAGTGATGGTTCCCGTGCCGGAGCCTTTGATCACCACGGTAACACCCGGAAGTTTTCCGCCTGTGCTGGCGTCCGTCACCGTGCCACTGATGACCCTTTGTCCGTGCGCCGCCGGACACAGCAGCGCCGCAACCATCATCACGCACAATCCTCGCAGCCTCATGGTTGGCATGTTAGGAGATGCTGCCCTGCCTGCAGTGCACGGCTTTCGGCCGGTGGCAGGCGTACACGCTTACTGTCCGCCCAGTATCAGCGGCAAACCGTCTTCACCGCTGCCGACGATCACCGTCTTGCTGTTGGGCGAGTTGGCCAGCTGCTGTGTAGCCTCGATGCCTTTGAAGCGCAGGAACTGTGATGTCAGGCTGGCCGTGATGATGCGCTGATAGTCTGCTTCACCTTCGGCTTCGATACGCTTGCGCTCCGCCTCCAGCCGCTCCTTCTCTATTGTGAACTCGTAACGCTCAGCCTCCTGCTCTTCCTTGAGCTTCTCTTCAATGGCCACCTTGATCTGGTCCGGGAGACGTATATCCCGTATCAGGATAGCCTCAATGACGACGTAATCATCCTCAACGCTGCGACTGACGCGCGAAAAGATGCTGTCCTGCAGCTGAGTGCGCTTTGAGGAGTACAACTCCTCGGGTGTAAACTGCCCGATCACCTCACGAACCGCTGACCGCATCTCCGGCTGTATCAGCTTGCGGAAGTACTCCACACCGTACGTTTGGTGTAGATTGGGCAGTCTGGCCGCTTCGGGACGCCACCGGACAGAGACATCCGAACCGATGGATAATCCGTTGGAGGACAAGGCTTCCATGGTTTCCAGAGATTCCTGCACACGAACATCATACTTGATGACACTGACCCAGGGAGCATGCAAGTTCAGGCCTTCGCCGAAGATTCTTTCCAGGTCCGTTCCACCAAAGGGGCTGTACCGGACACCGGACTCACCGGAAGTAATGGTGGTGGTCATGCAGCCCGCTGCCATTGCGCATAACACCAGAAATGCGCCCAGGCCGATCGCGATGCGTATGACCAGGCGCGTAACGTTAGGATAGCTGTTGTTCATTGTGATTACCGCTGCTGTTGGAAGAAACAACTCTTTCGAGATGTTTCTTTTAGCCGCCAGGGCACCTTTTGATTCATGCCTGATGCCGTATGCCCCTGAAGCAGCGTGACATCCGGAAGCTTGCTGCAGTGCTGGGCGCAGGCCGTGTGCAGCGGGGCGTGCTCCTTGCCCCCTACACCACGATGAAAATCGGCGGGCCTGCCGACTTCTTTTACGAAGCATTCACTGAGCAGGAGCTGGCGCAGGCCATACGCACGGTCCGGGCTATGGAGATACCGCACTTTCTGCTGGGATGCGGCGCCAATGTGGTGATTGGAGACAAGGGCTTCCGCGGACTGGTGATCCGCAACCGGGCGCAAAAGACGGACCTCTTCGCACACCGCGTGCGCGCCGCCAGTGGGGCGATCATGTACCCGGACATCATTGAGCGTGCTGTCGCCGCCGGGCTCTCCGGGCTTGAGCATTACGTTGGCATACCGTCCACAGTGGGTGGAGCGCTCTGGCAGAACCTGCATTTTCTGGCACCTCCGCCGGCGCGCGAACGCACGATGTTCATTGAAGAGGTGCTGCTGTCAGCGGACCTGCTGACCGAAGAAAACGAGGTCAAGACCGTTGGTGCTGAGTATTTTGACTTTGGCTACGACTACTCCATCCTTCATGTCCGTGACGATGTGGTGCTTTCTGCCACGTTCCAGCTTGCGCCGGGTGATCCCGGCTGGATGCGAAAAATCACGGAAGCCAACCTGGCTTGGCGAGCGTTGCGCCACCCCCCGCTGGATACGGAACCCAGCGTGGGGTCTATCTTCAAGAAGATTCAGGGTATCGGGGCGGGTCGCCTTATCGACGAGTGCGGGCTTAAGGGTGCAAGCCTCGGCGGCATCGTGGTCACGCACCGCCATGCCAACATCATGGTCAACACGGGAGGGGGCCGTGCTGCCGACCTGCAGGGACTGATAGCCTTCGTCCGGGCGGCGGTATTTGAGCGGACCGGCTACCAGCTGGAGACAGAGATTGACTTCATCGGTGACTTCGAGCGGCCCAACCCGTCCAGACCCGTGTTTCTGCCGCGCCCGCCTGGCCTCATTACGGCTGAAGAGCTGGCACAGAGGCGGAACCGCAATGGATAGCTGCCCATGAAGCACTGGCTGCGTGGCACCTGGGCTGTGCTGCGAAAAGATCTCCGGCTTGAGCTGCGCAGCCGCTATGTGCTGAACGCATTACTGGTTTTTGTGCTGAGTGCGCTCCTTGTCGTTGCGCTCGCCGCCGGGGCTGACAGCGTTGATACGCGTATACAGGCCGGGCTGCTGTGGATCGTGATACTCTTTACGGCTTCTCTGGGCCTGGGTCGCGCCTTTGTGGTTGAAGAGGAGTGCAACACCGCGCTGCTTCTCCGGCTGCACACAACCGGCAGCATGGTGTACACAGGCAAGCTTGCATACAGCTTTCTTTCAGTACTGACCGTCAACGGCGTGCTCGTTATGGCCTTTTTGGTGCTCCTGAGCGTAGAAGTGGCCCATGCCGGGCTGCTGGTTGTTACACTGGCGCTGGGCACCCTGGGGCTTTCAGGGGCGACAACGCTCCTTGCAGCCATCATTGCACGCACTGCGCGGAGCGGACCGCTGCTGCCCATGCTGCTTTTTCCTCTGCTGATGCCGCTGCTCCTAGCTGCCGTCGAAGCCACCCACCTGAGTCTGACCGGGAGTGTGGCGGGAGCCTGGAATGCGGCGGCCAGCGCGCTGGCCGCCATGACGGGCTTCACCGGCGTGGTGATCTCAGCTTCGGTTCTGCTCTTCGACCATGTCTGGCACGACTAAACGCCAAGCCTCCCGACGATTTTCCTGTGACACTCCCGAGAGAGCACCCTGTGGCACGATCCTTCATCGATACGCATTACCGGCAGATCCGTCTGCTGATTGTCCTGTGGATGACCGCCGTACTCCTCGGCGCCTTCTCCTTTGGCGGCCACTGGCTTAACATCCCGCGCATCAGCATTCTGGAACACACGGCCCGAAACCTGTATTTCCATGTGCCGATGTGGTTTACCATGATGGCGCTGACCGTGGTGTCGGCATGGCATTCGATGCGCTGTCTCCGGAGTGGCGATGCTGTCCGCGACATCCGGGCACGCTCGGCGGCTCAGGTCGCCGTAGTGTTCGGCCTGCTGGGCCTTTTGACTGGCAGCGTGTGGGCCCACTACACCTGGTACGAGGGCACCAGCATATGGTGGAACTTTGATCCCAAGCAGACGATGGCAACCGTGCAGGTCCTCATCTATGGGGCCTACTTCGCACTCCGAAGCGCGCTGGACGACTCTGCGAAACGCGCACGCATCTCAGCTGTTTATAATGTGTTTGCTTTTGCTACGGTACCGTTCCTGCTGTACGTGCTGCCCCGGCAGATGGAGAGCCTGCACCCCGGTGCGGAAGGAAATCCCGCATTCAGCGAGATCACGCACCCGCTGATGCGCCTAGTGTTCTATCCGGCGGTGATCGGATTCATCGGGGTGGGATGGTTGCTCTATCACCAGCGTGTTCGCGCCCGGAAACTTGAGCAGCAGCTCGAAAACAGACAGTACACGCCGCTATGATGCTCCTCGCGACCGCCTTGCAGATGGCCCTGGACGAGGTAATGCTCTCCCAGGACAAGCTCTACGTGGTCCTCGCCGTGGTGCTGATCATCTGGGCCGGCCTGATAAAGTACCTGTTTGCGCTGGACCGCAAGCTGGGCCGCCTTGAGTCAGCGATGGCGGAATCCGAATCTTCAGCCTCCGAACAGCCTGCCAGCCTGGCCATACCATGAAACCCAAGACCATCCTGGGCCTGATCGCCATCATAGGGTTCTCCTCCCTGCTCTTTTTCAGCTTCGGAAAGCAGGTCGGAGGGTACATGGACTTCGCCGAGGCCGCAGAAACAGAGGCCAGAGCCCATGTGGTCGGCGAATGGGTGCTGCATGATCAGGCGCGCTACGACCCGGCAAAGAACCTGTTCACCTTCTACATGAAGGATGATAAGGGTGAAATACGCCAGGTACACTATGCCAACACCAGACCGGCCAGCTTTGAGGAGGCCGAAAAGCTTGTCGTTGAGGGCCGGCTCAAGGGCGACATCTTTGCAGCCGAGCACATCCTTATGAAGTGCCCTTCCAAGTACAACGACGAGCGTGCGCTGCAAGCCGGGGCGGAGCGGCCGTAGCCATGCGACCGGCGTGCAGGGCGTGACATCGCCTTTACACGAACGGCAGATAGAGCGTCGCTGCCAGCACGAAGAATACCACCAGGCCGATTATGTCGTTGCTCGTGGTGATAAAGGGGCCTGTAGCCAGGGCGGGATCAATGCCTGCACGATGGAGCACAAGCGGAATCGTTGTGCCAACGGCCGCAGCAATAAGGATCACAACAAAGAGCGAGAGCGCGGCGGTGGCGGCCAGCCGTACCGGCTGAGCCCCTCCGCTTTCAGACAGGAAGTCCGCCCCCAGCATAAAGACCAGCACCACTATCAGTGCAAGTACCAGGGCCAGTGCGGTCCCGTTAATGGTCGCCACCAGAACCTCCTTGCTCAAGCGCCGCAGGATGTTTGAAGACCATGGGTTGCCGGAAGCCAGCCCCTGCACCATGATGGCGGAACTCTGAATGCCGGCGTTGCCTGCCATGGCCATCACAACAGGGATGAAGGCCGCCAGGATGGACGCCTGGCGAATCGTCTCCTCAAAGTACCCTATCACCGTTCCGGCAAACGCTGCGCCTGCCATGCCCAGCATCAGCCAGGGGAGCCTGCCGCGTGTGATGCGCCCGACCGATGCCGAAGGCTCCTCGTCCCCAGTGATGCCGCTCAGGCGCTGGTAATCCTCTTCCGCTTCCTCGCGGATGACATCCACAGCATCATCAATCGTGACACGGCCCACCAGCCGATGCTGTTCGTCCACCACTGCCAGCGAAATCAGATCATACCGCTCCATGATGCGCACAGCCTCTTCCTGATCGGTGCTTGTGGTTACCGTATGGACGTTCCGTTCCATGACGTCTCCGATGAGCGCATCGGACGGCGACAGCAGCATCCGCTTTATTGACACGAAGCCCTCCAGGCGGCGGTCATCGTCCACGACGAAGATCACGTAGAGCTCCTCTACCGTCTCCCTGTTGCGACGCACCTCTTCGGTAGCCTCGGATATGGTCCACGCCGGAGACACGGCAACCAGCTCTTTGGCCATGATGCCGCCCGCCGTCTCCTCATCGTACTTCATGAGACCTTTCACGGCCTCGGCATCCTGCAGGCGCGGCAGCACCAGCGACTGCATGGGCTGCGGCAGCCGCGCCATCACATCGGCGGCATCGTCCGAGTCAAGCGCGTTCAGCAGCCGCGTAAGCCGCTCTTGCCCAACATCCTCCAGCAGCGCCTCACACAGGGCATCGTCAATCTCTGCCAGCACCTCTGCAGCAAAGGGGGCATCAAGGCCCACAAATAGCGTCTCCGCATCCGCCCGGGGCAGGTTGCTGAGGACACGTGCCAGGTCGGCGTGATGCAACCCTTCAACACGGGCGAGCGCAGAATCCAGCCGGCCCGAATCCAGAAGGTCTGTGAGCTCCTCCAGCAGGGCACCTTGCAGCGCTGCCGGCATGCTTGCCTTCGGCGAAGTTGACCTCATGTCGCTTATCGTGCTGATGAAACAGGTGGACTGCGGTATGCTGCCTCCAGGTGACGCGTGAGCGCCACAAAATCCTCCGGCGTGAGATCCTCCGCACGCATCCGCTCCCAGGTCCCAGGCAGCGTGACTCCCCTGCTGCGTGTCCACCGGTGGAGGCTGTTGCGCAGCATTTTGCGCCGCTGACCGAAGGCGGAGCGAACCACAGCATGGAGCAAGACGGGGCTGGTGTCCGGCACTTCCGCCTTGTCAAAGTCGAGGAGGACTGTCGCACTCTCTACAGCAGGAACCGGCACAAATACCTGCCGCGGCACCCGAAAGAGCAGCGTCGGTGAGGCATACAGCTGGGTCAGTACACTGGGGATACCGTACTCTTTCGTCTTGTGCCTGGCCACCAGCCGCTGTGCAACCTCACGCTGCATCATGAGCACAGCCTGGCGAAGCGCGTGCCGGTGGCGCAGAAGCCCGAAGAGTATCGGACTGGTAATGTTGTAGGGCAGATTACCAATCACGTGCAGCCTGGCACCCTTGGCTTCAGCGAAGGCAGTCCAGTCCAGCTTGAGCACATCGGCGTTCCTGACCGTCAGGCTTTCATACGCAGAAGCCAGGTGCGCAACTGCACGTTTGTCCACCTCGACGGCGGTGATGTCCTCGTACCGCTGCAGCAGGAGCCTGGTCAGTGCGCCCGTCCCCGGCCCAATCTCCACCACAGGCGCGCCGGGAGGCGCTGACAGGGCAGCGACGATCTTGGCTGCCATGTTGCTGTCGGCCAGGAAATGCTGCCCCAGTCGCTTCTTTGGATGAAAGGGCAGTTCCATAGCAGCAGGAAGGTAGCGCTAAAAAGCGTTATCGGAACTGCGCTGGCGACACTGTCAGGGTTTCAGATCGGCCCAGTGTCCAGCAGATCCGGAGTGGCTGAAGTGGGCTGCAACACGCTGGAAGCGGCAAGCTCTGTTCGGAAAGGTCCGCATTCCACCCCAGCGCAGACATAAGCACCAGCTTAGACCTTCCTTAATGCTGTGAATTTGTACCTTTCTTTTTCACCTTGTTTCTAACCCTCTATGCTATGCTGCTTGCGGGGTATCTTTTGAGAGTGGGCCTGGTGGCCCGAAAGACTGGAGCCGTTATCCTTGTGATGCTGATCCTGGTGCCTGTGGCCATGGGGCAGAATTGGCTGGGGTGGGATTGGGATACCGTGGGCCTAACAACCTGGGATGCCGACGGCAACGCCATGACAACCTGGGCGGGGGCAGAGACAGATGGAGGTGCACTTCCCGTATTGGGTCCGCTGGACAAGCCGTTCCTCATCGTTGAGGGATTTGACCCCCGTAATGATAAA
>JAAXGV010000064.1:0-668 GCA_012271185.1 Rhodothermales bacterium | reverse complement strand
ATCTCAGCAGTATCAGGACGGGCAGCACCCCGATCCGGCTGGGAGGCATAAGCATGGGAGGTGTGCTCGCCCGCTATGCATTGGCGGAGGCGGAAGACAGCGGTGATCCCCTGGACGTGTCCCACTATGTTTCGCTGGACTCTCCCCATCAGGGAGCTGCGATAGATGGAGAATTACTTTCTTGGATCCATGATCCTCCGCTTTTTGAAAGCAAAGTGAAGGGTATGCAGGATATGCTGAAGACCGAAGCAGCCAAGCAGATGCTGGTGTACAATCCTTACTCCAGTGGTGAGCATGATGCTTTTTACCAGAAGCTCAGGACCATTAATGGTGATGGCTACCCCAAGAAAACCCAGAACATCGGGGTGGCCTTTTCCGATCGCTGGGGCACTCCGGATCATGGCGAATGGCTTGCAATAGAGGCCGCGTGGCTGGCTGACATAGAACGGTTTCATATTTCGTCAGGCGAGGATATAGCGAAAGCGGGCAGCATACTCCCCGACGAATTCACCGATCAGAGCTGGTTTATCGGCGCTGTTGACCTTGAGCGTCCAAAGGACCCACTTTTATCCCGTATGCCAGTGCGCTGGACATCGTTCACGGCACTTCCCGGTTTGACGTGCCCCAGCTCATGCCTGACTTCCGCGGGTTTCACAATGATTTTCCTA